>CAYGZY010000149.1:0-14903 GCA_964354485.1 uncultured Chlorobiaceae bacterium
TGATGTCCTACTGGTATCATTTTGCTATAATGTTTGAGGCGCTCTTCATCCTGACAACGATCGACGCAGGAACGAGGGTTGCCCGTTTTTTGCTCCAGGAATATGTCGGAAAATTCTGGAAACCGTTCGAGAGAACAAATTGGCTTCCGGGATCAATTCTTTCGACCGTTGCCGTGGTATTTGCATGGGGATACTTTATATGGACCGGAAGCATCAGCACTATATGGCCGATGTTCGGGACTGCCAATCAGCTCCTTGCCGCTGTAGCCCTGGCAGTAGCGACGAGTGCGATCATAAACGCCGGTAAACAGAAATACGCATGGGTAACCATTGTTCCGATGCTCTTTGTGGCGATTACCACACTAACAGCCGGCTGGCTGAATATCACGGATAATTTCTGGCCGATGACTTATGTAGATAAAACTGCAACGCAAGGGTACGTAAACTCGATTCTTACCGCAGTTATGATGGTATGTGCAGTTGTGATTCTGTTCGAGGCTTTTAAGAAATGGTACAGGGTACTGGTGAAGAAGGAGTATATCGTTCACGGTGAAGTCATCTATGACCATGATAAGTCATTTTCACCCCCTCCGTATGGTTGCTGCTGATCTCCGGGTGCGGATGAAGTCTTATTTATCGGCGATCACGAGCATCTCGTAATCATCTGCCGTCGGCTGTCTACCCCTAATAAAATTACCGCATTCGCATCCGTAAATTGCAACGGATGTATAATTCAGCGATCTCAATAATTTCTCAATTTCATCCGGCAGGTAATACTTTTCGTTTGTTGTAATTTCTTTTATATTGCCGGAGTCATCTTCAACCTTGACCGTTGAGACGTCTCTCATGGTCTGAGGATTGAATTTATTTCTTACCACCGAGAAGTTATCCTGATTTTCATTTGTGAAATCTTTAATTGAATGGCAGAGCGGATAGAGTCCGTTCAGGGTTGTCATTATCAGCTTTCCGCCGTCCTTTAGCGCCCGGGTTGCATTCGTGAGGATTTCGAAGTTCATTTCATCTGTCTCCATCAGGGGGAACGCCCCTTCACATATCATGATGACAAGATCAAAATTTCCCGTATAGCTGATCGTTCGGGCATCTTGCTCGTAAAAATAAACCTTTACACCGGCTTGCTGAGCTTTTTCCTTCGCCCTCGTGAGCTGATCGGCTGATAAGTCTATCCCCGTGACGTTGTATCCGCGTTTCGCCAGTTCGATTGCATGTCTTCCTGTGCCGCATCCAACATCAAGAATTCTCACCACTTTGTTGTATTGTATCTCTTTTTCAATAAAATCTGCTTCGTTGAGTGTGCCGGTGGTGAATGGTTGTCGGTCGTAGGTATGAGCAAAGTTGGTGAATAATTCTTCATACCATCGTTTCACATCGTTCCCGCTGAAATAGTTTAGGATAGTAGACGTCTTACTTACAATAACGCTGTGAATTCTTAGTTATATTTTCTGCTCAGACAAGCTCCGTTTTTACTGTTGTACTTGTCGTATAGTGTACAATATACCGCTTGTTCACGCCTGCAGGCGCCAACTGCATCGGATTCCGGGAAAGAAGCATGCGTACAATTAAAGTCGCAGTAAGATGGAAGCCTATCGATACTTTTCTTTCTCGACGGATTTCTGTCGGTTTTCGATCTCGTTTTATATGTATTTTTCACAAGGACTTTCTTCCGACGATGGAAGAATAACTGAAATCCGTTCCTTCGCGCTTCACATTTCGTAGGTCAGTACGGTAATTATCCTTCATCCGGTCACGGATGATGATTCAGCCGTCTGCACGCCGGACATCTGCGTACCTTTTCGATGGTATAGCGATCTGTCGGTCTTTCTTTTCCCTATGACCTATATGTAAGTGGTTCCGATCGCGAGTTCACTTATTCATTATTTTCAGAATGTCCCTGACAGCGTCTTTGTGCACCATGAAGGTAAGCATCTTTAGTTTTACGTAATCTTCATGGTAGAAGTAATAGCCGGAGTGATTATTGTTACGTGAACCTGCGCCGGAATCTTTTATGAGGTACCAGTCGGTATTGTCTTTCTGTGTGTATCCCACAATATGGATACCGTGATCGTCACCGGTCGTTCCGTTGCTGAAGCGAAACTGCCGCGCATTTTCGTCGATGAATGAAGAAGGTATATCAAACGTCGGGACTATCCCCATTCCGGCGTGTCCTTCATACCCTGCCTCCGAAACATCTCCGCCTATGGCGAGGGTGTATCCGCTGCGGATTGAATGCTTCAGCGCTTTCATATATTCATCGAGGGGAACATTGTAGTAATCCTTGCTGTGCCACCAGTTGTCGGGTACTTCGTATTCAACCCATTCATAGTAGGGTTTTTCCCTTATCGAATAGATTTCAATGTAATCGTCGAGGTTGAGCTTAACTACTTTTTCAAGATACTCCTTCGGCGTCATCTGCTTTCCGTTGACAGCGATTGTTTTTGGGGGTTCGCCGATGTAGTTGTTCAGAATCGCCTGTATTGTAGAAAGAACTGATTTCTCATCCCAATTATTTGCATTCTTTGTTGCCTGGAGAAATGAACTCATTTCGCTGGCCATTTTCCCGTGGTCGTGGAATGGCTGCCCGTTAAGTAATCCGGTGTAGCTCTCCGCAGGGACGATGCCATACTGTTTCCATATCCTGGTTACGGCATTGCCCTCCGAACCTTCGGCAAATGCTGAGTTGCCGCGTTCCCTGATGAATCGCCGTGCTTTTTCCACGTATTCCCAATACACTGTATAAAGCTCAGAAAGTTTGATCTGCCGCTTCGTCAGGCGGTAAGTTTCTGATTCTAAAAAACTTGTTGTAGAAAAGCACCAGCACATTCCCGAGAAACCCTGAGAAACAGGCTGGTTGTGCCAGTACTTTGTGAACTCATCGGCAGATGCAGGACCGTTGATAGCGGAGAAATCGATTTGAAAGCGCTTCTTCGCAGGCGTTTCTTTCTGGAAAAAAGTATTCAGCGACTTCCGCATCGAATCAATGAATTCATTCTTCGGTTCTGTGAAGATCGCCTTATCCCTTCGTTCCACCTGTGCTTGTGCGCAAATGGTAAGGAGCAGGAGAGCGCCAAAAATGTAAACGAGAGAATTTTTCATGGAGATTCCTTTCATTAACTGTTGATATGGTATGGTTATTGGTCGCATTAGAGCTACTGGAAATATTCCGAAATATTTGGGAATACAGGTGACATTGTACGGATTCGGAGGAATAAAAGCAAACACAGGTATAATTAGACGACCTTGACGAGTCGCTGGGGAAGTACACTTATATTGATGACATACGTATAGATGATTATAAAAACTGAGCCGAATTTAAATACCAAAAGGATTTAATCAGATATTTCCCGGAGAAAATAGATTCCAATTCCGTTTCCGGATACTCCGGGGAAATATCTCCCTACCGGCGCAAGCGAAGGAGTCCGAGATTCATCATGAATGCCGGGGTCAGCAACCTTGTGAAGATTCACTCTTCAATAAGTTCGATGTCGCTCGATTTCGCCTGAATATTAATGGAGCCGCTACCGGAGCCGATGGTACCGGTAGCAAAGCCGGAACTTCCGGATGACTTCCGTCTTATATTAAGGTTTGTATTAACTGAACCATACTCTGCGTCTAGTTCAACATTGCCGGAAAATCCGTGAGGCATAGTAACAGTGACATCACCGTACTCGTTCTTTATGTCCATCCGTAACGGAACTGCCGTCAATTGAAGCGAGACCGGATTGCTCTTGTTCGTGATGTATATTGATTGTGCGGCGAGTCTGCTGACTTTAATCGAAGAGTATTCTGTCTGAGATTTCCAGTCTCCTTTAATATCCTCAGCCGTCACGTCTGCACTTTTTGACGTGAGGTCGATGGCGCCATCGATCCTTCGAAGGTCGATGTTGGAATAGGGATTGTTGATCTCCACATTCCCTGCGGCATCGTATAGAGTCAGACTGCCGGATTGCCCGGTGATGATGATCGGCTTTTTTGCAGCTCCGCTAACCCCCGCGATGTCGACCTCTGAGTAATTTGCCTGCACCTGGGCGCCATCGACACGCTTTACCCTTACTGTTGCACTTGTTGATTTGATATCAACGAATCCTTTGACATTGTTCACTGTGATAGTCGAGTAGTCGGCATCGAGTCTGACATCGCTGTTAACTTCGTCAATCTCTATAGTACCGCTCTTGTCGTTCAATCTGATTTTATCGGTCACGCGGACAAGTGCAACTTCGGAGTAGTCCGCGTCAATGTGAAGGCTTCCGTTGAAGCCATCCACCCGAATAGTTGAACTGGTGCCGTCAAGTTGGAGTTTACCGCCGCAGTTCCTGATAGTTGTAGTGCCGTAATTGTTTTGAATCTCTTCGAGCGAGGAACAGTCGGATATTTTCAGAGTATTTGTTGTACCGTTTAATCGTACTGTACCGTCCATTCCCTCGAGAGAAATTTTGCCGTATTTCATATCTGTCGTGAGCGGATTAGCCCTCGGAACAAAGACTTCGCCCGAAATTTTCTTGGAGACATAAAATCTCTTGAAGATTTTGAAGAGGAACGACCAGCCTTTTTCCTCGGTCCGCATCTCTTCGAATCGAAGTCTGACCGCCGATTCCCTCTTTGATTCCGATATTTGAACAGATGATATGTATTCCTTCTCATACTTGTCGTCAGAAGAAGAAATTTCCACCTCAATCTTCATATAGACTTCATTTTTATCCCATGATTTAAGTTCAATATCTGAACCGGATAATCCTTCAATATCAATTCTCTGCGTGGATGTTACCGCTACATGTTTTTCGAGTGTTTTTCGTTCATCGGCAAACCCGTTATTTAGAATTGCAATGAGGGCGGTAAAAACGAGAATTTTTTTCATAGTGCAATTTCTCCGTTTTCTATCATTTCTTGCAGAATGTTTAATTTCATACTATAGAGCTGGCGGAGTCGTCTCTGTCTCAAAGGTGACAGATCTCCGCGGATAGCATCCGTCTGTAAGCGTTGTATCGCCGCATCTAGGTTATTCAACTCATCCCTCCTGACGGAATTAAGGTCGGCGGTTCCCGCGTTATCGGTTTTGGGTACGATTACATCCGGCATAATTTTTTCAAACTCCCGGATAGCCGTTGTATAAGCGGCATCAAGCTTAATCGCGTGAGGTTGCGAATGTTCAAATGCATTCCGGAGCGTACTAATGATACCTGCAGCGCTGAAAATAATGATCAGCGCAGCCGCCATTCCATAGAGGAAACTGCGTTTGTCGGGTATTGTTAAAAGGATTAATGAACGCCGCGTATTAATTTCCGATCCAATTTTTTTCCACATCCTTTTTTTCGTGTCCGGTGAGAGCCGGTCTTTCTTGCTGTAAAATCGTTCTGGTGATATCATACTGCATCCTTCATTGATTCCCACCTGCTCCGAAGAATAGTTTTCGTCCTGCAGAGTATTGTGCGTGATAGGTTCTCTGTAATATCGAGCATCGATCCGATCTCCGCATGCGAATAACCTTCAATTTCGTAAAGCAGGAAAATGGTCCGATTTGTTGTATCGAGATCCTTTAAAAGAAATTTCATCGCATCGCGCCACTCAAAGTCGATGGCGTGATCTTCGCCTGCAGTAACCTCCGGCAATTCATTCGTGTCGAGGAATACTAACGAATGCCGGCGTTTATCGGTTCGTATTTCATTGAGAGCAATCGTAAACAGCCAGGTAGAGAACCGCGAATTCTCATTGAATGATTCGATGTGTGTTAATGCTTTGATAAAGGCACGCTGAACCCAGTCTTCTACCTCTGCTTCGTCATCCGAGTACTGCTTCAAGAAGCGAAATAAGGACATAACGTGCCGGTCGTATAACTCATTACACGCCCTTCGGGATCCGCGCCTTACTGCCCGGATCGTTGTATGTTCATCATATGCCACAGAGTATCGGTTTATTACTTGTTAGACGATCTCATATGATAATTTGTTACAAATTTAAGTTGTGCTGAATACCGTTATGGTAAGATCTCGTATTTTTTAAATATTGTTAAAAAAAGGAAAATTCTGGGAAACGGGGGAATAATGCTCGAAGAATGATAAAATAATCACCGGAAGGTAAATATTACCTCTCGAAAATTATTTTTTCATTTGGTCCAGCAGTGAAACCGTACGCTGAACGTTCCTAATTGGGGATGGTCAGTAGCGATCGTAATGTCACCGCTAAGCGTGCCGCGTACTTTCGGGTTGAATGTAATGGAAAGCGTAATCTCCCCATGAGGCGTTAGTTCTGTTTCAGATAATGAAACCGAAAGATTTTCCAGTGAGGATCGGACTGACAGGAAGGTGATTCGTTTATCAGATAAATTGGAAATTTTCAGCTCTTGATTCACTGGGGAACCAATAGATGTTCTTATGAAAATATATTCAGGTTCGATCTGAAGGATGCTGATAACGTTCGCTATAAACTTTACTTCGACAAGCGGTTCGGCTTTATCGTTAGTGTTGAAGGAGATCAGTTTCTCAACCTTTCCTGAAAAACGGCGTGCATCCAGAGTAATAAGAAGCGAAGCGCTGTCATTCGGGGGGATCCGGTCATCCGAGAGGAGTAGTGCGGTACATCCGCAGGATGCGCCGACATTGGATATAATTAAAGTATCCGTTCCGGAATTTTTAATCGTCATGGATCTTTTTTTCGGCGTGAAATTCAAAACATCGTCGAAATATAGAAGCTTACCTTCAGGGAGATGTACCTTCGGCTGGCAAAAGACACATTCGCTGATCGCCAGCAGAGCGGCGGAGAGAAAAAGAACGAATTTCATATATCGTGTCAGCGCCTGCTGACCCAAATATATACCTTTATCTCAAACTTGGGTTGGAGAGGATGATCGGTAGTTACCTCGACCGTGCCTTGCCACGAACCTGTTTTTACGGGTTTGAAGAGAACCTCCATTTGGGTCTGTTCACCGGGCATCAGCGAATTTTTTAAGAGCGTTACCTTAACATGCTCGAGTTTGGTGTTTACCGAAGTGATGTTTACGGTTTTTTCCTGAGACGGATTTGTTATTGTCACCGTCCGGACGTACTCGGAATCGACTTTAGTATTGTCAAACCCGAAAAACGCAGGATTGAGTTTCAGTATTTGTATGATGTTCGCAGTCAGTTGCAGGGTAATTTTGGAATTTGAAGTATCGTTTGATGTTATATATACCTGTTTCGTGACCTTCCCGAGCCAGGATTGTGAATCGAATGTGATGTCCAGTTTAGCGGAATCGTTTGGTGCTACTTCCTTCTTGTCGATAAGGGTCGCTGTACAACCGCATTGAGCTTTTACACCTGTAATTTTTAATGTATCATCACCGATATTCATGACAGTGACGGTCCGACCGATTTTTTGTCCCTGGTATATATCGCCCAGATCGATCGTTGTGCTTGGATGCACCTTTATCTTTGGTTCATCAGAGAATGATGGGGACGAAATAAGGATTATTAAGAAGAAAATGGCAATATACTTGTACATAAGAATCTCCAAAAAAAACACTATACAACTAAAATATACCAATCTGCGGCAATATAATCAAGCCAATAATGGGTAAAATTTTATAAATTACTTGAAAGTCGGTGATTCAAACGGTAAATTATGGGAAATTTTTCCTCAATCCTTAATTGGTAAAATATGATCAATCTATCGAAACAAGTAGTTATCGTCACCGGCGGATCACGCGGGATTGGAAGGGCAACCGCAATTTTATTCGCAATGGCAGGTGCAGATATTGCCATACTATATAAGAAAAATCGGTCAGCTGCTTTAAAAACCGTGCAATTGATAAAAGCCCTGGGGGTAAAAGGACTCTCCATGCGTATAAATGTAGAAAGAATGAGTGAATGTAACCGGGCAGCTAATGCAATTCGACGAAAATTGGGGAGTATAGATATACTAGTAAATTGTGCGGGTATCTGGGAATTTGCGAAGATAGGCGAAATTTCCTCTGAATCATGGCGCCGTTCAATCGATATTAACCTGACAGGGACGTTTAATATGTGCAATGCAGTGGTGTCTCACATGAAGGCCAGAAAATATGGTCGCATCATCAATATTTCAAGTACTGCAGGGCAGCGTGGTGAGGCATTCCATTCGCCATATGCCGCATCGAAAGGCGGTGTCATTGCTTTTACTAAATCCATTGCGTCGGAATTGATTAAACAGGGTATATGGGTGAATTGTGTAGCTCCCGGCTGGGTCGATACGGAAATGATTTCAGATGTAGTACAAAATCGAAAGATAAAAAGGGAAATTGAAAAATCTATTCCGAGAGGCATGTTTTCGACACCTGAGGAAATTGCAGGACCGATCCTCTTTCTGGCCTCCCATTTGGCAGATAATGTAGTGGGAGAGGTCCTAAATGTCAATGGTGGCAGTGTTCTATGTGGTTAAAAATGCTTAAAATTGATAAAAAATGAGGATTTTAAAATAACCTCTTAAAATCTTCAAATTTATGAGATTTTTCTTGATATTTTCTTGATATTTTTCGTATATTTCTGCCGGTATGAAAGAGAGAAAAAGTAATACTATCGATGCAAATCGGTGTGATGTACAAAGAATACATAAATGTAAAAGTAAAGTAATTTTTTAATTAATTAACAAAACCTCATAATAATCTGGAGGATTACAATGGGTAGATTCACAGAGTTAAAAGACTTGCTCAGCAGTTTTGAGAAGGATTTCATCAAGTTTTACGAAAAGGGGAATAAATCAGCCGGCACGCGCGTCCGCAAACACATGAACGAGCTGAAGCGCAAAGCCCAGGAAGTCCGAAAGGAAATCCAGGATATAAAGCTGAAAGCAAAAGACGCTGAAGGCGGCCCTACTCCAACGATGTAGAAAATCTTTAAAGTTGTCAGTTGTAAAGAGACTCCTGTGAAATCGGAGACAGGAGTCTCTTTATTTTTATCTACGATATATGCGTATAAAAGTATTAATACTTCTTTTTTCTGTATTAGCTCTCGGTAGTCTCCGGAACGGTGATAATTTCAGGAAATTGCATCGGGATGCTCTGGTCATTGATACCCACAACGATTGCGTTATGCGCATTGTTAATGGTGAAGATTTGTCACGTGCCACCGGAAGGGGACATTCTGACCTTCCCCGGTTCCTCGAAGGCGGAGTGGACGTTCAGGTCTTTTCCATCTTTGTTCCGCCTAGCAAGGGACAGAGATCGTACTTTCGGCGGGCAAATGACCAAATTGATTCTGTGGAGAGTTTTGTCGCAAAGAATATTGACAAGGTGAGGTTAGTGCGGACGAGCGGTGATATTGGAAGCGCCGCAGAGGATGGAAAATTTGCGGTGATGCTCGGGATGGAAGGTGGTCATCCGCTCGAAAATTCATTGGAGAAGTTAAAATATTTCTATGATCGGGGCATACGGTACGTCACTCTGACGTGGAATAATTCCACAGATTGGGCAACTTCGGCTGCCGATGAAGAGGGAAAATCGGATAAAAAAGTTCACGAGGGATTGTCCGAACTGGGAGTTAAGATGATCCGGGAAATGAATAAACTTGGAATGATAGTAGATGTTTCCCACCTTGGGGAGCGTTCATTCTGGGATGTATTGAAGACGACGAAAAAACCAATAATTGCTTCACATTCATCTGTATGGACAATATGCCATAACAGGAGGAATCTCACCGACGATCAATTGAAGGCAATAGCAGGGAATGGCGGAATTGTTTGTATCAATTTCGCTCCGTTTTTCATTGATAGTGGCTTCGCTGCGAAGGAAAAACGACTGCGCGAAGAAAATAAAGAGAGGATCGATTCATTCGTCGCGGCGCGTAAAACCAATCCGTCCCTCCGCAACATGTCTGTAGGTGATTTTTTAGGGGACGAGTACCGAAGAATCAGACCACCGCTTTCTAAGTTGATTGATCATATCGATTATGTTGTTCAACTTATCGGGATCGATCATGTCGGATTGGGTTCGGATTTTGACGGAATTTCATCAACACCGTTGGATATGGATGATGTATCATGTTTTCCCAACATCACACGCGAATTACTGATGCGGGGATACTCGGAAAGCGACATCAAAAAGATACTCGGTGAAAATTTTTTACGGGTACTCAGAGCACAGGAGAAAAAATAAGCGTCAGGCTTACCTATAGATAATATTTATCGGTTCATGTATTGATAAGAAATTACTTACCCCTATTATGTGCGATCTTTAGAGGGTATTTTTGTCAAAATTAATTTACCAGCTAGATATGAAGCTTGAAAACGGATAGAGTTTCTTCGCGTAAAACCGAAGGATATTTTCGAAATATCATGGATTGGGTATTGTAAAACAAATGGCAAACACGTTACTTATGTTTTCAATTCAGATTTGTAGGCTTATCTCTGAAACGATCTCCCCGTTGGTTATTTCTTCCTCCGTGGAAGCTTAACGAACTCATGTGTTTTCGTAATTATCTATGTCGCCTTCTGGGGTTGTGTGATCCTTGACGAGAAGTGTGGGACATGCGGGGATGCTTCGGCGGCTCTACAGGTTCCCGCAGATCAGCCGTAGTGATAGGCTTGAGTGTTATGTTCCCGTTGTAGGTAAACAGTACCTTTTTGAAGAACTGTCTTTCTTCTTCCGTGGCCACAAGTGACACTGCTTCCCCGAGCTTTCCTGCCCGTGCCGTCCGACCAACCCTGTGTGTGTATGAGTCTACGTCCCGGGGTATTTCATAATTGTAAACGTGTGTGATGTCATCTATGTGAAGCCCGCGCGCGGCTACATCCGTCGCAATAAGGACGTTGAATTTCTTTGCTCGAAAATCTGCCGTGACTCGTTCACGTTGTTTTTGTGACAAGTTACCGTGTAAACATCTTGCGTGGACACCATTGTTGGAGAGAGTTCTGGCGAGTTTAGATGTAACGTGCTTCCGGTTGCAGAAAACCAACGCAAGATCACGTTCAGACTGAAGCAGGGATATTAGAAGCGAAAGTTTCTGTTTAGTATTTGTCTGGTAGTATGTCTGATAAAGTAAGTCAGGTTTAACGATTGATGCAAACTCGATTCGTTTAGGATTCGTAAGATACTTCTGGCTGATCTTGATGATTTCCGCAGGCAGAGTCGCACTGAGCAGAAGTGTTTGTCGTTCTTTAGGAACGTGTCGGAGAATCCGCTCAATATCTGGAAGGAAACCCATGTCCAGCATGCGGTCGGCTTCATCGAACACGAGGTGCCGAATCGTCCCGAGATGAATATTACCACGATTGATCAGGTCGAGAAGTCTGCCGGGAGTACCTACGATAATATTTGTCTGGCGCAGCTTTTTCACCTGTTCACTGATCGATACTCCGCCGTAGACCGGGGTTATGTTGAGATGCTTCCCGTGTGAAAACTTAATGAATTCCTCAGAAAGTTGTAGCGTAAGTTCACGTGTCGGCGCAAGAACGAGGACCGATAAGCCGTCTTGTCGCTGGAGCTTATCTATCAGGGGTAGCGCGAAGCCCAGCGTTTTGCCTGAGCCCGTCTCCGACTGCGCTATGACATCGCGACCGTCGGCAATCAAGGGGATCAATTCCTGCTGAATCGGTGTCGGTGTTGTGATACCATGCTTTGTGAGTAAAGCTATTGTTGATTTGCTGATGTGAAATGATTCGAATGTAGTCATATGTTTTTTATATTTGAAAAAAAATTATAGAGATGGGATCTGCGAACGAAGGGAAGTGCGATAATAGCGTTTTGCCTTGTCGGATGTAAACCAATGAATTTTTTATAACTTTATCCTTAAAAACCGCGTACCCTGTGATTGACTGGGTATGGCGATCCAGTGATGATCCTATGTCAGATACTGTTCGATGATCTTGCGGAAGTGGAAGCCGTAGATTGCGAGTGTTATCGCGCGAGGGAAGAGCCGGGGCCGACGGAACAACGACCAGAAAAAAAGTTTCCAGTAATGTATACGTTCTTTCCCAACAATTCCCAGTAGAATAATCGATTTATAGAGTGCAAGTAGTTTATTAAATTGGAAGTGAAATCCGCCGTTCCGAGTCGGTTTGTAAATTTCTATGAATTGTTTCACCCTGGAATAGTACTGTTTGGGTGAATAAATTGTCTGGAGAATTGATCTGTAACCGTTAATCAGCGCTTCGCGGTCCATCTTCGGTTTGAAATTGATCGAAAAGTCTGTATTATCCCCCGATATCGGGTGCAGCAACCTGCCTTCTTTCAGAAGACGCTTGTATAGCTTTGTGCCGCGGGGAGCGTTCAGTAAACCGACCATGGCTGTAACGACACTACTATCCTGTATGAATCCGGAAACTCTGTCAAAAATAGAAATAGGATCGTTGTCGAAACCCACAATAAATCCTCCTTGAACCTGTAATCCGAAGTGGTGTATTTTCTTTATGCATTCTATGAGATTACGATTCTTATTCATTACTTTTCCGCACTCTATCAGACTTCCTTCATTTGGTGATTCTATTCCGATGAACACTGTGTCGAATCCTGCGTTTGCCATCATTTTCATCAGTTCTTCATCGTCAGCGAGGTTGATCGACGTTTCTGTTGAAAGATTAAAGGGATGATGTCTTCTTTTCATCCATTCAGTAATAGCGGGGAGAATTTCCTTCTTCACCTTATCCTTGTTTCCGATGAAGTTGTCATCGACGAAGAACACATCATTTCGCCATCCGGCGTTGTAGAGACTCTCTAGTTCTGCAATCACCTGTTCTTTTTCTTTTGTTCTCGGTCTGCGACCGTAGAGGACTGTAATATCACAGAAATCGCAATCGTACGGACAGCCCCTCGAATACTGAAGGTCCATCGTTGCATAGTCGCTGAAATTGATGAGTCCCCATGCTGGTATTGGTGTCGTTCTGACGTCTGCCCATTCATTTGATGTGTACCGGCGTTTGGGTATTCCATTCGCCACATCCTCTAAGAACTGCGGAAGTGTCACTTCAGCCTCATTGAGGACAAGGTGATCCACATCGGGGAAATCATCGGGTGCGGCCGTGAACAGAGGACCGCCTGCGACTATTTTTGTTCCAAGCGCCTTACATCTGCCTATGATTGTTTTCGTGGATGCCAGCTGAACCGACATCGCGCCAAGAAACACATAATCTGCCCAGACAATATCGTTGTCATGAAGCTTTGTAACGTTCAAATCTACAAATCTTTTCTCCCAAACATCAGGAAGCATCGCAGCTACAGTGAGTAGTCCAAGTGGCGGTTGGCTTGCTTTTCTAGAAATGAAGCGTAGTGCATACTTGAAACTCCAGAATGTATCTGGGAATTGTGGTTGTACAATGAGGATCTTCATCGTTTCTTCACTTGTTCTATGTTAGCTCCGTATGACGCCGTTGCATTATTCAGCGGTATCCTTAAACGATGCTCGAAACACTATGCTATCGTTGCCGGTAGCTGGTTCACGGGCGCTCACCACCGAAGCGAACAGCTCGTACGTTAAGCAAGCTCCCTTTGAGCTCTTTTCCGTGTAATCCGGTGATTGCTGCCAGCGCTTCTGACTGCACTGGCATATCGACAAAACTGAAACCCTTTGAGCTATTGTCGTGCCTGTCTTTAACAATGTTCACAAAAGCTACCTGCCCAAAGGCTCGGAACGCTATCCGTAGATCGTCTTCCTTGACTTCTGGCGACAAGTTGCACGCGTAGATGGTCATTGAGTATTTCCTTTCATTTAATTATCGGAAGGTCTGTGAAAACGTGAATAATTTTCTGATGGAGTGAGTATCGGACAAGGGATCGAGAGTGGACAAGTCCTGACAGATAAAGATTCACGTACTCAATTTATGCTTAAAATCTCACAATTCCTAATTGATCTTTGAGTATGAATAGGTTCGCCCCTCTATCTGCCTCTTAGTGACAACGTATAAGGTGTGAACTTGTATCGTGTAAAAATTAATCCGATGTAGTCAACTGGCTCTGGTTTTCTTAATCCTTCTCCCAGTCTGCCTTCGGCCATTCGGTAATGTTCCTGCATCTCATGTCAGATCATTTCAGCCAACTTTATCTACGATTTATGAATTGGTATTTGGAATTATGGAGCGATTTCGATTGCTTGCAATACGTGTTTTTATGTAACCGTCTAATTCCTGATTTGGAATTGACATAAATTATCGCTATCTTCATATTACAAAATAACAGTACACCGTCAATATCTTCTTTTTGGGAGTTGGTCCGGCACAAATTAATGCCGGATTGAATGGCCTTCATAATACCGCTGATGAACTGCAGAAGTACTTATCAGAGTAAAAACGCCGGAAATCAGTTGACGCTTGCTTTGCAACAGCTTGGAAGCGATTTGTAGTTTGTAAGTCCGAATATTCGGCGTACACCCTGCCCGACGGTTGAGTCGGGTCTTAATTAATTTACGAAAGGACGTGTTCTATGGAAAAAGGAACAGTCAAATGGTTCAACTCTGCAAAGGGTTATGGTTTCATCAAGCGCGATGAGGGTGAAGATGTATTTGTTCACTTTAAATCTATCGTCGGTGATGGATATAAAAATCTAAACGAAGGAGATACGGTGCGGTTCGAGGTCGAAAAAGGTAGTAAAGGACTGCAGGCGGCAAGAGTCTCGGTCGATTAACCGAAGACGCTCATCTGCTATGGTACATCACAAAACCCTGCTCACGGAGCGGGGTTTTGTGTTTATGGGTTGTTTTAATGCAGCCATGACTCCTCATTCATAGCATATGATCTGTAATAGACACACCGAGATTATGAAAAATGGTGTGAATAAATGCTCCGTACCGCCTCAGTCTGCTATTCTAAGTATGAATACCGGATTTCATACGTTTATAAACTTAATCAACATTATTTGGTGTAATTCGCCATCGAAAATATTGCCCCGCAGTGGGAATTAGGATACAGGTGAAATTTATCGTATATTAATAATGTGATTCTCTACTTACCGGATG
>CAYGZY010000150.1:0-24443 GCA_964354485.1 uncultured Chlorobiaceae bacterium
GTCGCGCTCGGAACTCCGGTAGATTTTCGTGCATCCTCGAGAACGAGACCGAGGTAATTCCGGACAACAAAGGCAACACTCAGATCCGATTCTCCGATTTTCACAGCCATGCGCTTCGATTCGATACGCGCGTTATCAAACTGTACGCTTCCGGATAAATCTTTCATAGAATTCGGATTTGTTTTACTCTTTATGAAAACATCCCTGAACTCGGCATTCCCCTGCGCCTTGATTGCCTGCGGCGTTTTTACCTTTCCCTGACATGAAAAATCGCAGGTAACGCTGCCGCGGAGTTCCGTTCCTTCTTCCAACGGATAAAAGTCTTTTATTTCACTCAGATCCATCTGACCCGCAAGCGACAGAAAGATGACAGGATCTTCGAAATCGGAGGTCATAAACTTTCCGCTTACAGTTGCTTTGCCGGCAGCGGCACGGAAAGTATTTATGTTAAACACACCAGCGCCTGACTTGCCATGCACAGTTGCGGGACGTTCAAATGAACCATCTAAATTTATACCGGTGACAGCTTTGGGCAGTGACGTGTATTGAATACTGCCGTCTGAAATCGTAAACGATACTTTCACGCCGGGCATCAATGTGTCGTTCATCTCGCCCTGTATTACGGCTGAAAACGAAATATTCCCCGAGCTTTGCAGACCTTTAGCTGTCTGCAGGAATTCTGCCGGGATGAGCGAGAGAAGCTGCGACATTTCCGTCCCAGCCGACCCGATATTCAAGTTTATCTTCATTGTTCCCTTATTGAAACCTTCGACCGCACCGGCAGCCGTCAGCGGTATTTCTTTTAATCTTATAGACATTTTTTGGACATCGATCGCGTCACGCTCCGGTTCATAGGATGCCCGCAGAGCTACTGAGAGCGGCTGTTCTCTGAGATACCACATAAGCAATGAACCGTAGCTGAATTTTTTGACATAAGTAGAGTCAGAGATAGTCATCCTCCCTTTTCCGCCCTCCGACTCGATTGAAACTCTCTGCTGAAGCCCGTCGATCATCATCCTATTCCCGGCTTGCCTGTCGAGGTACTCAATTTTACCGTTAATGATTTCAAGATTGGAGATCAGGAACGACCCTGCAACTTCTGCCTCAACTTCGTCTTTCCTCGCCGTATCCGGGCCCGCCTGTGCTTCACCCATGCCAAGGGAATAGTTAGCTGTCCCTTCCGGAGTAACCTCGAGATAAATTGAAGGGAGATTCACAATTATGTAGCTGATATCGAGCTTATTTCGCAGAAGTTTAAAAATGTTGATTTTCAGCTTCAGATTCTCTACGGAGACAAACTCACTACGTTTAAATGTGCTGTCGGGCGGACCAGAAAGAGCCAGACCGTCAACCGAAATAGCCAGAGCGGGAAACACCGACAGGGAAATACTTTTTATAGAAACGGTTCGGTGGGTCGCTTGTTCAATGCGAGGAATGACGAGAGCTGCCAGGCGATCGCTTGTCAGGTATAATTTCAGTGCAAGAATTGCAATCAGCAGTAGGAAGATTGGTACAGCGATGATCGTAATCCATATTTTCTTTTTCTTGCTCAATCCCATGGTTTGGTCGTCCGAGTAATTTAAGTTTTTTAAAATATACCTAAATGTGCAAGAAATCGCAACCGCACGTAATTGACAAAATCCTCTCGATTAAGTATATTCGAATCACACGGTGTCCTCTTTCACGCGTGCATTGCGTTGGAATTAAGGCGCGTATGGAAAACGACCACATACTATTTTATGGAACCTAAACGATACTATATTATCATTGCCTCGCTGATCTTTGCACTTCTGGCATGGCTTTCCGTTAACCTTCGGGAGGAGTATACCATCGTCAAGGTTCTTCCGGTGACGATAGAAAATCTGAAGTCCGGGATAGCCCTGAAGTACCCTGTTCCCAGGAATGTTGCCGTCCGCTTTCGGGGAAAAGGGCTTGCGCTGGCAGGATTATACCTTGTTCCGCAGGTCCAATACTACATTGATGTTTCTTCTGTAAGCCGCGAGGACTTCTATTTAACAAAAGCCAACCTGCTCGAACATGTGACGCTCCCGACAGCCCTACAATCCATTGATGTCACTCCTGACACGATCACGCTTGCTATGGATGAGTTTCAGGAGAAAAAAGTCAGTGTTGCCCCGCGGATTATTCTCAACTACCGTGAAGGGTACGGGCAGGTCGGGCCCATTCGACTTTCCCCGGACAGCATAACCATCAGCGGTTCTAAGACAGCCCTCAGTACAATAAACTCGTGGCCCACAGCCTATAAAAAAATTAACGACATCAGATCGCCGATTGAATACACGCTCCCGTTGGAAGAATCTGAATATTATTCAATCGAACTGACCGAGAGGTCCGCTCGTCTGCTGATAGATGTACAGCCGTTTGCCGAGAAGACATTCACAGGCATTCCGGTTCGCGTAACGGGTGTCCCTCTGAACCGGGAGGTTGTTTTTATTCCTCCGAAAATGGATATCATTGTACGCGGTGGGATTGAGCAACTTGCGAAACTCCAGGAGAATGATTTTCTGCTTTCCATGAATTACGAGCTGCTTCCTCAGGATTCGGTAGCACTTGTTACACCGATTCTTACCTCGTCCCCCGATGTGAAGATTGTCAATAAAAAACCGGAACAATTCCAGTTCATTATCAGAAAGAAACTGTAGCGGGGCAGAGAGAATAACGATGAGACTTGCCGTCAATATCGATCACATTGCAACAGTACGAAATGCGAGAGGCTGCAGTGTCCCTGATCTTGTAGAGAGCGCACGCATTGCCGAGCGCGCCGGTGTTGACGGGATCGTATGTCACCTCCGGGAAGACCGGCGCCACATCCGTGATGAAGATGTCAGGACATTGCGGAAAATCATTACGACCAAGCTCGACCTTGAGATGGCTGCAACGCCGGAGATCATCTCTGTTGCATTAAGCGTGAAGCCCGATCTTGTTACACTCGTTCCTGAAAAACGCGAGGAGCTTACGACCGAAGGGGGACTTGATATTTACAGACTGCGGAAAACGCTGAAAAGGGTAGTCAAACAGTTTCATGAACACCATATTCCTGTCAGTTTATTCGTTGACCCCGACACCGTACAGATAAAAACTGCAAAGGACATAGAAGCTGACTTTATAGAACTTCACACCGGCGACTATGCAAACGCACGATCAACTGCTTCAATTAAAAAACATCTCAGAATCATCACAGAAATGGCTTCACTCGGACGCGAACTCGGGTTGCGTGTGAATGCCGGTCACGGACTCGACTACGACAATATTAAACCGATTGCCGGCATCAGCGACATTGAAGAAGTAAGCATCGGTCACGCGATTATTGTTCGTGCTCTCTTTGTGGGTTTTGAGCAGGCAATACGCGAAATGCTGAAACTTACGAAGAAACGGTAAGGTAATTCTGCCCTGTGTCCGGGCAGGAATCGGGGATCGCTATTAATGCTGTTGTTCCAGTTTTTTAATCTCATCCCGGAGCTGTGCCGCCCGCTCATATTCTTCACGCTCAACCGCTTCATTCAACTGTGCTTTCAGAGCTTCCAACCTCGTCAGGTGACCTTCAGCGGTGGGTTGTGACGATTCCACATCTTCATTATCCGGCATGAATGCGGCTTCCTTCATCACTTTTTCTGCGACGAAGATCGGGACTCCGAAGCGGACTGCGAGTGCAATGGCATCGCTCGGCCTGGCATCGACATCCTGTCCGTCGAAACTCAATGTCGCAAAGAATGTACCGTCACGCAATTCGCTGATTGTAATCTCGTTGAGTTCTGCCCCGAGCGATTCGAGGATATTTTTTATGAGATCGTGCGTCAGAGGACGCGGCGGCTTGATCCCCTCAATCTCGAGGGCGATAGACTGCGCTTCAAAGGCGCCAATGATGATAGGCAGACGTCTGTTACCATTGACCTCCTTCAGAATAAGGGCATAGGCACCGCCGCTTGCCGGGCTTGTTGATAATCCTAGTATGTCAACCTGTACTTTTTCCACGTCGGATAATTCCTTTACGTTCCTACTGCTTTGCGCAGTTCCTCAGTCAGTGCCGGGAGTATCTCAAATACATCACCGACAATGCCGTAGTCGGCGACCTGGAAGATTGGCGCGTCTTTATCCTTGTTGATGGCAACGATGTACTTTGATGAAGACATTCCGGCAAGGTGCTGGATTGCACCCGAAATACCGCATGCTATGTAGAGTGTGGGTGCTACCGTTTTTCCGGTTTGCCCGACCTGTTCATCGTGCGGACGCCATCCTGCATCGACTACGGCGCGTGATGCGCCGACAGCCGCACCGAGAGTATCGGCAAGCTTTTCAATCAGGCTGAAGTTTTCGGGTCCTTTCATCCCACGGCCGCCCGAAACGACGATACTGGCTTCCGTAACATCAGGACGTCCTTCAATAACTTTAATGCCGGTTACTCGTGTAGTAAAGTCGGCATCAGCAACATTGCAGGAAATTTTCTCCACCACCGAGGTCGTTCCTTTTACCGGGACTGCAGTAAAGACGTTCGGCCGAAGCGTATACACCTGAATGGGTGAAATCACCTTCACATCTGCCAGAGCTTTCCCCGCGTACACCGGCCGTGTTGCGATAATTTTCCCTCCATCAACCCGCAGTGCAATACAGTCGGCTGCCACACCCGCGGAAAGCTTAGCGGCTATGCGGGGCGCAAGGTCTTTACCCATCTGACTCGCCGGCAGAAGCAGGATGGTTGCCTGTTCTCTCTGAACAATTTCCGTTATGACTTTTGCATACGCTGTCGTGGAGTATTGCTGTAACCGCTGGTGGTCTGCAAGCAATATACGTCGGGCGCCGTATTCGCCGAGCGCCGGTGCACTGCTCTCGAGGTTATGACCGACAATAACAGAAACCAGGTTGGCGCCCAATTGCTGCGCGATGTTGTTTCCTGCCGTCACGACTTCGAAAGCAGATTTTTTCAACTTACCTTCACGCTGTTCTGCAAACGCGATAATTTTCATAGGGATGATTCTGTCAATTTCCTTATTTGATCCTGAAAACTATGTTATAGTATTTTTGCTTCTTCCCTCAGGAGACGAACCAGCTCCGGCACCGCATCGGTGTCGGCACCGACTATTTTTCCTGCCTGCTTCATGGAGGGTTTTTGCAGTCCGACGACATCGACCACCGACGGATAATTTGCCGGTTGGTGTTCTTCTATCGGTTTTGTTTTCGATGCCATGATCCCTTTCAGAGAGGGATATCTCGGTTCGTTTAATCCCTTTTGGGCAGAGATAACAACGGGCATGCTCGTTTCGACAATCTCGCGCCCCCCTTCAATTTCACGTTCACAGGTAATCTTTTTATCCTCGAAGTTGAGCGCAACGACCGCAGAAACGGACGGGATGCCGAGGAGCTCACCCACGAGACCCGGCATTTGCTCACCGTAGTAATCGATCGACTGTTTACCGAAGAAGATACAGTCAGGTGAAAGTTTTTTCAATTCGTCGGCAAGCGCTTGTGCGACTGAAAATGAATCCCGCGGCGAATTATCCTTTAAAAGAATTGCCTTATCGATTCCCATCGCGAGCGTCTTGCGCAGAGCTTCCTTGTGTCCGTCGCCGCCAAGAGTAAGAGCAATGGTTTCACCTCCCATTTTTTCCTTCAGCTGGAGGGCTGCTTCCACTGCAAACTCATCGTACGGATTGAGGATGAAGTTTACTCCTGTTTTATCTATCGTTTTCCCTTCCGTGCCGATTTTTATCTTTGCTTCGGTATCCGGCACGTGGTTGATGCATGCAACAATTTTCATAAAGGTACTATAGTTATCGTAAAACCGTTCAGTGAGGTAGAAACCTCAGATGTGCCCTTCGTGCAAACGGAATATAGTTACTCTATTCATAAAAGGCAAGCAACGGGATTGCAAGTGGAAAGAGATTTTACTACATTTTCCCAATATTTATTACCATCAGGTATAAAATCAAAAGATCGGAAATGTCGACAATGAAAAAACTCATGACGCTCGAACGATTCATTCACGAACAGGAACATCATTACCCGTCCGCAACTGGCGAATTTTCAGCCCTTCTCCACGACCTCTCCATAGCAGCCAAACTCGTCTGGAGAGAAGTGAGTAAAGCGGGTCTCATTAATATCATGGGGGCCACAAAAAGAAAAAATATCAGCGGGGATATCATTCAGAAACTCGATGAATTTGCCGATGAAACAATTTACCGCACAATGGACTACAGCGGTCACCTCTGCGTAATGGCTTCGGAGGAGAATGAGGATATTCTGCATATACCGGAAGAGTACAAGTCGGGCACTTATGTCCTCCTCTACGATCCGCTCGACGGTTCATCCAATATTGAGGCAAACATTACGATCGGATCCATATTTTCCATCTACCGGAGAATTTCACACGGGGGTAAAGGTACGCTCAGCGATTGTCTCCAACCCGGCCACAAGCAGGTGGCTGCCGGATACATCATTTACGGATCTAGCACCGTTCTGATTTATTCAACGGGAAACGGAGTTCACGGTTTCACGTACGATCCGAGCGTCGGCGAGTTCCTCCTTTCCAATGAACATATCACAATTCCAAAAAAGGGAACCATTTACAGCATCAACGAAGGGAATTCATGCTACTGGGATGAAGGCATGCGCCGTTACATCAATTATGTAAAAGAGGAGGATAAAACAACGGGCAGGCCCTATTCGCTCCGCTATATCGGAACGATGGTCGGCGATGCGCACCGTACCCTGCTCTATGGCGGCATATTTGCATATCCCGGGGATAGGAAAAATCCTAAAGGCAAACTGCGTCTCTGCTACGAATGCAATCCAATGTCATTCATTATTGAGCAAGCAGGCGGGCGGGCAACCGACGGAAGTAAGCGTATACTCGATCTCCAGCCCACAGCGTTGCACGAACATACTCCCATCTTTCTCGGAAGCGAGGAAGAAATGAATCTGTGCGAGGAGTTCCTCTCGGGAAAACGCAATTAGATCCACCACTGTCTAGGCTATCAGAAACAGTTAAAACTGTTAAGCCTACCAAGGTTGTCCGTAACCCCCGACTAAAGTCGGGGGTTAATAAAATGAACACTTTGAGTCTATTGCTATTCTAAATTATTTTAGTGAGTGATAAGGTAAGGTACAGTTTGCTTATTGGTTAGAGAGGGGATGATGTTACATCCATAGCCCCCAATGAGCAGACAGATGATATATCTCCAACTTATTTGTTCTTTTGTACATTATGTCATCTGATCTTTCGCATGATGCCCACCGATTCAAAGGGACAAATATAATCATGTGGTGCCCCCGGCCGTTCATTTACTATTACTTTCTCATGTGTGTCCATATCAATACGAATTGTGATATTGCACGTCCCTCCAAAAAAATATTCACGAGAGGCATAAGCAGTACCTTCTTCATCAGCATCGATCTCGGGATCTTCATCACAATGTAAACATATTGCTATGCCTGACAATTCTACTTTTTTTCTCTTTTCTGGTTAATCGTTGACAAAGAAAATTTAATTTCTGTTTTGGAAATGTAAGTAATCTCGATTGATTGATGGATCGTATCATTTTCATATTGATACTTGTTGATAACTTGTGAGGTGTCCTTCTCACTTCCGGTGAAATTACTATCAATTGTCGTTTCTTTCCTTATAATTTGATTACTCCCTAAATTTTGATCTTTCAGAATATTCGATTGGCTACATCCCGATATAAATATCAGATTACAGAGAAGTAAAGTTAGTATTAAGTATCGCCTACCATATTTCATGTCATCCCCCTTTGAAAAGTTATCATTAACCCCCGACTTCAGTCGGGGGTTGGTAAAAGCAAAACCTTGATTAACCGTTTTAACGGTTTAAAGAAAATCTGTGGGCTACCACGAGTACCGGATTGTGTAGGTTATAATGTTTTCTTCGTCCTTCCCGACCTTCACCGGAAATTTGACCGTCGACTGATCTATCTTCTCCCAGTTCGCACTGCTCCTGGTTATTTTCCACTCGCTCCACCGCCACGGATGCTCATAGACGAGAACTTCAATCGGTTCTTTTTTATGATTGCGGATTTTGATCTCGATCGTTTCCTCAATAACTCTCCCTCCGGCAAACGATTTAAAATCCTTCTGAGCACGCTCGCCCACAATATCGAAGGCGTTGCCGAGGTAGAGTTTCATTTCCTCATCCTTCGGCGTATGATCGATTTGATCTTCGCCGATGAATTGTTCCTTGCCATCATCATCGCGTTTATACACGCGCACTTTACCCTTAGGCAGTGGTATACCAAGACCGGATTTCGAATCGTTCTTCAGCAGAACGAATACTCCCACTTTCTGATTCGATTGCTGACCGAAACTCCCCTGACCGCGATAAGAGTAATCATTCAACCAGTAGCGCCATTGATCCGAAAGACCATCGTAGAGAAACACTTTCTTCGCCGCGACGTTTCTCCCGGTAATCAGCTCTATCTGTTTCGTTTCGTTATTCCTTAACGTCGTGCGCCTCTGCAGAGTGTAAAGCTTGTACTCAAACAGATCTGTCTGTGTAAATTGCGGTTCTGCAGCTTTTGTCGCAATTTCCATGGTCCGCATCCTGTCGAAATCCTTCTTCACAATGTTGACGTCGCCGGCAACAAGTTTCAATCCCGCATCACCGAATGTTGTCCCGGAATTGTTTACAACCGTTACCCATCCGGTCAAATCGAGTTTTGTGTCGCTTTTATCGAGGAGCGCAACATAATTCGCGTTCCATGAAAGTGCGCCTGCAAGGTAGCTGATCTCGGTTTTATGTTCTCCGGGGCGCGTGGTCTCGACAAGCCATTCGAGCTGTGGTTTCAGGATGAGTCCTTCCGGCAAGGAAGGAAGAACCAGCCGGCCATTCGGATTGATTTCAATTTTACCGTCGATCTCCGCAACCAGCCCGCCTGAAAAAGAGGACGAGAGAAGTTTCCCTTCTACGGTATACTCTTTCTTTGTCTCTTCATTTAAACGTATAAATTCAACATGTCGCCCGATGTACTTTTCCAGAAGCTTTGCCTGATTCACAAGATCGTACTGATAGCTCTGCTCCAGGACACGGACACCGAGTGGCTCCGTGAGACTCAGGAAGTGAAGCGATGTTCCATCGATCGTCGAGGGAATATCAGGAATGAGGACACTGCTGATACCGCCTGAGAGATAGATATTCCGCTCCTCACGGATGAGGGACAGGTTCTGGTTGTAAATTGTTAAATCGACGGTTGTTCGTTCACGGGCAGTCGTCTGCTTCACCTGAGAGTAGTTGGCGGTAGGCTGAAGAACTGCGACCACCAGAAATACAAAGGCAACATATCTCATAGTATACTCCTTTCCCAACGGGAATTTACTAAAATGATTAAACCTAACGGCAATATACAAAATTATTTAGAACCGTTCGATAGTGTGCGACGCTCCTGTTCCTGATACTGCAGCCGGTACAACTTATAGTACACGCCGCCGAGCGCGAGAAGTTCCTGGTGTGTTCCCATTTCACGAATTTCACCTTTGTGCATTACAATGATTGTGTGAGCACGCTGGATGGTGGAGAGTCGATGTGCAATGACGATGGATGTTCTGCCGCGGAGGAGTTTGCGGATTGCCTGCTGAATGAGAATTTCCGCCTCGGTATCAACGCTTGAAGTCGCCTCATCGAGAATGAGCAGAGAAGGATGATGTGCAAGCGCGCGGGCAAACGAAATCAGCTGTTTCTGGCCGACGGAGAGGGTGGCGCCCCGTTCTTTCACCTCTTCACTGTATCCTGCCGGCAGGGATTCAATGAAGGAGTTTATTCCCACTACACGCGCAGCTGCACGGATTCTCTCCTGAGAAATATCCTCATTCCCGAGGTTGATGTTATAATTGATGTCTCCGGAAAACAGAAAGACATCCTGGAGAACGACAGCCGTACAGCGCCGGAGTTCGTCTTTTGCTATCGATCTGATATCGACACCGTTAACGAGAATCTCTCCCCGCTGGAATTCATAAAAACGGCAGAGCAGGTTAATGATTGTCGTTTTACCGGCGCCGGTGTGACCGACGAAAGCGACCGTCTCGCCCGGATTAATCCTGAAGGACACATTTTTCAGGATCCACTCTTCGCCCTGGTATGCGAACCACACATTCCTGAATTCAACCGAAATCGGTCCCGGAGTCAGATGTACCGGGGATTCAGGTTCTGAAATTAATGTTTTGTCGTCAAGAAGTTTGAACACTCTCTCCGACGAAGCCATAGCGGTCTGCATAATGTTGTACTTCTCCGAGAGGTCGCGAATCGGCCGCCAGAACATCTCATTAAACTGAAGAAATGCCATGATGGTGCCGATCGTGATTGATCCTCCGAGCGCACCCACACCCGCGTACCATACTATGAGTCCTATCGCCAGCGCACCGATGAGGTCGACTCCGGGGTAGAACAGAGCGTAGTAAAAAATCGATTTGATGTTTGCATCACGGTGAGCGGCGTTTATATCGGAAAATTTCTGAAACGATTTACGCTCCCTGTTGAAAATCTGATCGACCATTATCCCCGTAATGTGTTCCTGCATGAATGTATTAATGCGTGCGAGCTGTATCCGAACTTCACGGTATGCTCCCCGGGCTTTCTTCCGGAAGAGAAAAGTGCCGTAAAAGAGCAGAGGCAGAACGCTGAGTGATATCAACGCCAGCTCCCAGCTCATGGTGAACATGAAGTAGAGGATGCCGATGATTGTGAAGACATCGCTGAACACCATGACGATCCCCGAGGAGAACATTTCGTTGAGCACTTCAATGTCATTTGTGACGCGGGTAATCAGTCGTCCGATCGGATTACGGTCGTAGAACTGGACTCCGAATCTCTGAAGGTGCGAAAAAACCTGCATACGCAGATCAAATATCGTCCTCTGCCCGATCCACTGAGTTAGGTAGGCGCTTGCGTACTGGACAAAACCGCGAACCACCATAACACCGAGAAACGCCGTTACCGTAATGAGCAAACCCTTGGAATCGCGCTGAGCGATATTGACATCGACTGCGTACTTCGTGAACCAGGGACGGATCGCTTCCATGCCCGAAACAATAATGCTGAGAGATACTCCGAGAACGACGTACCGCCGGTATGGTTTCAGGTACGTGAGGAGTCTCCTCATGAGACGCGCATCATATGCTTTCCCGAGAATTTCTTCTTCGTGCATAAAAATGTCAGTGGTCAATAGTCATTAGTCATTGGAGTAGAAAAAATATCATTGGTCAATTGTCAGTTGTTATTGGTACTTCGTATTTAGGACTTTATACTTTGTGGTTCACCCTACTTTTCCATCTCTATACTTAATGACAAATGACTACTGACTAATGACACCTTTTACAAAGTACAATTACATCGATTCCAATTCCTCTTCGAGGAGCTGCTTATCGTACAAGTCGGCATAGATACCGCCGAGCGCGAGAAGTTCATCGTGGTTGCCCCGTTCTACAATTCTCCCTCCATTGAGCACTATAATGAGGTCCGCACTTTTTATCGTCGAGATTCGGTGACTGATGATAATACTTGTACGGTTTTTCATCACAGTACGGAGGCGCTTGAGAATATCCTCTTCGGTATATGTGTCGACCGCGGAGAGCGCATCATCGAGAATGAGAATTTTGGGATTACGCATCACAGCCCGCGCGAGACTTGTTCTCTGCTTCTGACCGCCCGATAGGGTTATCCCCCGCTCACCGATCCGGGTCGCGTACTTATCGGGAAAATCTCCGATATCTCTCGAAATCTGTGAAACCTCGGCCGCATTGATCACTTCTGTATCCGTACTGCTGTCGACGCCGTATCCTATATTTTCAGAGAGTGCATCCGAAAACAGGAAGGTTTCCTGCTGAACGTATCCAATATGAGACCGCAGTACCGGGAGCGGAATCTTCCGTATCGGAATTCCGTCAATAAGAATCTCTCCCTCCGTAACATCGTACAGCCGGGGGATGAGGTTGACGAGCGTCGATTTACCCGAACCGGTGTATCCTACGATAGCGAGCTGCATTCCCTGCGGTACCTTTATGGAAATATTATTCAGTACCGGCTGCTGTTTCCCTTGATGGATGAAACTCACATTGCGGAATTCAATCTCCCCTTTCAGCTCCTTAATGGAAAAATCGGTCTCCTGAGTCTTCCGGATTTCCGGTTCGGTGTCCATGATCTTCATCAGCCGCTCCATAGAGGCAGCCCCTTGCTGGAGGAGATTCGTTACCCATCCGAATGCTATCATCGGCCAGATGAGAAGCATGAGGTAACCGAAAAATGCCGTTAACATCCCGATGGAAATGTCTCCGGCGATTACCTTCAGACCGCCGACGTACACCGTGATGACCAGCGATACGCCGATGAGGACGAACATGAGAGGCCACAGAATAGATTGAATTTTAGCAAGTACAAGATTTTTTCTGAGATATTCCCAACATAAGCCCCGGAAACGGTTAATCTCGTATGCCTCCCGAACATATGACTGGACGACGCGTATCCCCGAGAGATTTTCCTGTGCCCTCATCGTCATAATAGAAAACTGCCCCTGCCGTTCCTGAAACTTTTCATGTATTTTCCTGCCTAGCTTATACACAACCAGAGAAACGAGAGGGAGCGGCAGAAGCGCATAGAGCGTCAGTTCCCAATCGCTCAGAAACATCATGACCAGCACCATCGTGAATGTCATCAGAGTATCGCTCGGATACATGATGCCGGGTCCGACGACGTTACGCACGGCGCTGATGTCGTTCGTTGCGTGCGCCATCAGATCGCCGGTCGGTGTGTTCTGGAAATAAGAAAGGGAGAGCGTTTGGAGATGCTTGAGAAAATCATTTCGGAGATCAAACTCAATATGACGCGAGACCACGATGATAGTCTGCCGCGTCAAGTACATAAAAAATCCCGCCAAAATATTTAGTCCGACGATGACAGCCGCGTAAACCAGGAGAGAGGCGCCATCGATGGTTTTCGAATCGAGACCGGCTTTGAGTTCATCGATAGCGAATCCGACGAGGCGGGGCTGGAAAACTGTGAAGACATTGCTCATAACAACGGCAGCGAGTCCCCAGAAAAGCGTTTTACGGTAACGCCACAGGTAGGGCTTTAATCGGAGAAGCGACTTCATGTGTGTTAGCTACATGGGGGATAAAATAAGTTGAGGTTATTGATGATCGTTCACCAATCTGTGTACAACGTGTGCAGTAGCAACGCAGGGATTTTGCGAACTATCAACCAACAAATTTCTCGTGAGCAAAAGCATTGAGCGACCACGACTGTTTTCTATAATAAAGGTAGTGTCGTTGCTACTGCTGTTATGCGATGTGTTTTTTGCCTCACTTGTCTGACTCAGACGCCTTTCGCAAAACAAGAAATGCTTCTTTCAAGGGTTGGCTGACTGAGCTGTCTGGTTCTGCCAAAACAAGACTCTGGTAAATGTCCAAGAAAGTCGTTCGGTATCGGTGGAAGAAATGAAGATAATGTCTAACGAAGCCGATGCAATCTAAAACTGCAATTTCGACGCCAGCCCTCTCATATACGCTCATGGCGTATTGATGCACCTCGTCGTCGATGACATCGGTGGTGATGAAGATGTAGTTGTCGACACGGTGATCAAGCGTGGCGATTTTCTTAATTGCGTTCTCGATGTCAATGAGAGTTACTCGCTTGTCCTTCATTTCGTAGCAAGTAATAATTTGGTCATCGTTGACAAGAGTAATCTCAATATCGCCAATTGAGCCAGTCTGACTGTCTGCAGCGGTGTGAGATTGAAGTGGTAAAGCAGTTTCGCCAATACGATCCTTGACGGCGAGATAAGCAGTGGCAACCATTAAAACAGGAAGCCTGCTTGAATTCTTGCTACTGAGATGTTGCTGGAGTAGGGTAACAATTTGTTCGGAAGAAAGCGGGAGTGTGTCCTCAGAGTGTTTCAATTCTCGGAGAAGTTGCTTCATTCGGGTTTCGTTCTCGGTTTTGATGATGAACAAAAAGCGAATTATTTCTCTTAGGACATCAGCAGCTTCAAGTTTTCCACGTTGGATGAGGTCGAGCAACTCAAGAGTATTTGTGTAAACCTGTCGTGGTCTGCCGACAAGGTCCAAGTCGGTCGTCAGCTTGCGGTTAATGTTTCTAAAGGCAGGAGTAAGAAAAGCTGTAGTCGAGTTCGTAGGGAGTTTATGTTTGATGACGAAAGGTTCAACGAACTGCTCATCGTAGCCACGACCAGAGTACGTGCCCTTACCGCCAATCTCGGTGTATGGTTTTCTTATATCAACATTCGGATCTTCAAGTTTGCCAAGCAGACAAGCCATCAGGAAACGGATAGGAGCCTTGTTTGTTAAGCAGCGACAAACAAATTCGATTTTCGCTCGAAGGTCCTCATTGTCAATAAAGTTCTTGTCTTGTTTGGTGCGAGCATTTTGGTAGAATTGCTCGAGAGTTTTCGCTGGATCGATCATTGAAAAAGTGTGTCGGTGTTCTTGAATTTGTGAATGTCATAGTTAACCCACAGAACTTCTTGCCTTTTATCTTTCGTAGAGTGGATTGTTTTGAGTAGGCTGATATGCTTTCTCCACTTGGGAGTGGGATAAAGCTCATTCATAAGTTCACACTGGTAGTTTGAAATAGCTACCAAACCCTTGACGGAGTTAAGAACTTTGGCGAGTTGGCGGTGTTCTTCGTCCGTCAGTTCGTAACCGTAGGATTTTGTGTCTCCTCTTGTTGCATGAATGTAGGGCGGATCGCAATAGAAGAGTGTCTCTTTAGAATCATACAGTCTAATAATATCGACTGCGGGACGGTTCTCAATCTGAACTCTGAGAAGTCTCTCGGCGATGAAAGCCAAATCCTCGATGCCTCCAAGCCACCGACTGATAACTCCGCTCATTCCATTCCTACTTGTGTTTTTACAGTTAGCCCAGCGTCCAATGGTTGCCGTCTGCGCAAGCCCAGTTCTTACTTGCCGTGCACGGACATAAAACCTTCTTGCACGTTTAAAGCTCGATAGGTTCGGGTCTAGTAGACAGGCATTGGCAAACTCCTCACGTGAGAATGGAGTTAGACCAATTGCCTCGATCAATTTAGCTTTTTCCTCCCGCAGAACTCGGAAGAAGTTGACGACCTCGCCGTCAAGGTCGTTGTAGGTCTCGACTGGAGACGAAGGACGATTCAGCAAAATAGCGGCAGAACCGCCAAATGGTTCGCAGTAGTGGTAGCAGTTCGGCAACAAAGGAAGAAGCCAATCAAGGTGCGAGAATTTCCCGCCATACCAGCCGAAGGCGATAACCTTTCGAGATGTCTTGAGATGCGATATTGGCGCAGGAATCCGCCTTGCCCCTTCTCTTACAGCCATTCTGATGTCCTTATGTAATGGGTAACGGTGTTTGATAGCATCAATCTCCTAAATTAACACAACACTTTCAAGTTTGAAGAATTGCAAAAAACATATCCCCTAACGCCGTGTTTTACGCATCTATCCGATTATCTCAAAGCCTGTATAAGGATGCAGTACTTTGGGAACGATCACCTTCCCTTCCGGTGTCTGGTACTGTTCAAGAATCGCCGCGACGACCCTCGGCAGGGCTAATCCGGATCCATTCAACGTATGAACAAATTCAGGTTTACCCTCCGCCCGGGGCCTGAACCGGATGTTCATTCTCCGTGCCTGAAATGCCTCAAAATTGCTGATAGATGACACTTCAAGCCAGCGCTCCTGGCCCATGGACCACACTTCAAGGTCATATTTTTTTGATTGAGTAAATCCCATGTCTCCGGTACACATGAGGAGTACATGGTAGCGGATACCGAGTTTCCGGAGGAGCTCTTCAGCATCCTCGCGCAGTCCATCTAACTCATTGTATGATACACCGGGGTGAACGAATTTTACCAGCTCGACCTTATCAAATTGGTGAATGCGATTCAAACCCCTTACATCTTTTCCGTACGATCCAGCTTCGCGGCGGAAGCATGGCGTATATGCGCAGTACTTGACCGGCAGCTGCTGTTCGGTGAAAATTTCATTTCGGTGAATATTCGTTACCGGTACTTCAGCCGTCGGTATGAGATACAGATTATCCTTCATCACAACGTACATCAAATCCTCCTTGTCGGGAAGCTGTCCCGTTCCCATTGCGCTTTCAGCGTTGACCATAAGAGGAGGCTGAATTTCCTTGTAGCCGCGGCGTGACGCCTCATCGAGAAAGAAATTGATGAGAGCCCTCTGAAGCGTTGCACCGCGTCCCTTGTAAAGCGGAAAACCCGCCCCGGTGATTTTAACTCCGCGTTCAAAATCAATGATATCCAGCTTCTGGGCAATTTCCCAGTGCGGTTTCGGAGAGAAATCATTATTCTGCAATTCCCCCCATTCAGAAATGACTTTATTGTCTGCCGGAGTATTACCAACCGGGACAGACGGATGCGGCAGGTTAGGGATTGTCAGCATTAATTCGTCGAGGTCGCTCTCAACCGTTTTCAGTTCTTCGTCAATTACCCGTATATGACCTTTTACTTCCTCCATCTGAGCGATCGACTGAGAGGCATCTTTTCCTTCCCGCTTAAGTTTTCCTATTTCTTCGGAGACGACATTTCGCTTATTTTTCATCGCCTCTACCATCTGCAGCAGGTCGCGGCGATGTGAATCGATTCTTAAAACATCATCGACACAGTCTGCGGCTCCTTTTTTACGTATCCCTTCCCTTACGAGATCCGGATGTTCACGAATAAATCTGAGATCCAGCATATTTTATTTTCCTATTCAGATTAGTCTATTCCTAATAATTCTCCGACATAATCAACGTCCTTATCACCACGACCAGAAAGATTTATAATAATAATATCTTTTTTACTCATATTTTTAGCTGTTTTAACTATATGAGCAATTGCATGTGCACTTTCCAATGCAGGGATTATTCCCTCCGTTTCACTTAATAATGAAAATGCGTTAAGGGCCTCTTTGTCGTTTACAGTGACATATTGTACTCTTTCTTGATCTTTAAGATAAGAATGTTGTGGGCCTACACCAGGATAATCTAATCCAGAAGCGATTGAATGAACAGGAAGAGGGTTGCCCTTTTCATCTTGTAGCAAATATGTGAACATTCCATGTAAAGTTCCGGGTGATCCCAATGCCAGCGTTGCGGCATGATCCCCAGACTTAAAACTTCTACCAGCTGGCTCTACCCCAATCATTTTAACTTGATCGTTCAAAAAAGCATGAAAAAGACCCATCGCATTTGATCCTCCTCCTACACATGCCACCAAAAGGTCAGGTAGTTTATTTTCCTTCTCAATTATTTGTTTGCGCGCTTCTCTCCCAACGATGGATTGAAAATCTCTCACCATCATAGGGTATGGATGTGGGCCAACTACTGATCCGATGCCAAAAAAGGAGTTTTTATAATCTTTTAAATATGCGCCGAATGCACTATCGACCGCATCTTTTAAACATTTCCCTCCGCTTTCCACTGTAACAACTTCAGCACCAAGCATTTTCATGCGTAAAACGTTTGGATGTTGTTTTTTTACATCAATCGCTCCCATATGTACTTCACACTTCAAGCCCACTATTACCGCAGCCGTTGCCAGAGCCACTCCATGTTGTCCAGCCCCAGTTTCAGATAATAATTTTTTCTTTCCCATTCTCTTAGCCAAAAGAGCTTCTCCCAAAGTATGATTTATCTTATGTGCGCCCGTGTGATTAAGGTCCTCCCTTTTTAAATATATTCTTGGACCACCGAGTTTCTCTGTGAGATTCTTGGCAAAAAATAATGGTGACGGGCGGCCGACATAATCAGACAGAAGCGTTTGGTATTCTTTTTGGAACTCAGGATCATTTTTAGCTTCTTCATAAGCTACCACTACATCTTTTAATGCCTCTTTTAATTCTGGCGGAACAAATTGACCGCCGTATTTACCAAAGAAACCTTCTTCATTTGGTAAATTTTGGTAGTTATTATTTTGTAAATTTAAGTTTTTCATATGATTATAAAATTAATGTTAAATAATATTACGCCCTCATGTTGCAATTTTCCCATCTTCACCAAGGAAAAGGGGCAGTTGATTTTTCAGTATTGTCAGACCGCGTTCAACCCCTGACATTTTCAACCCTAATTCGATTTCTGCCTTCAATGTAATAAAACCGGATTTCAGCGGTCTCGGCGCGGGTTGTTTGAATTGAGATGATTTCACCGGTTGAATCATCTTTTTATTAAATCCAAAAATCTGGGCAAACGATAACGCAAAATCATATCGGCTGACAACATCCACGCCCGCGATGTGGAAGAGGCCGTTTCGCTCGAGCTCGACTATCTTTAAAATAGCGAGTGCGATATCATCAACGAGCGTCGGATTGCCCACCTGATCATCAACGACACGGATCTGTTTACCTTCCTTGAGGTTGTAGTAGAGCCAGAGGGCAAAATTCGACTTCACTTTATGACCGATGCCGTAGAGAACCATCGTTCGTATAATCGTCGATGGAGTGCCCGCAATTCGCAGTACGTTCTCGCTGGCAAGTTTAGTCCTGCCGTAGTAGCTTATCGGATTCGTGCGATCTGTTTCTCCGTACGGACCATTCTCTCCATCAAAAACGTAGTCGGTGGACAGATGAATAACTTTCGCACCGACGAGATTAGCGGCGTGTGCAATATTTTCCACGCTTCCGACGTTTACTTTCCAGGCAAGGGCGCGGTCTTTTTCGCACAGATCGACGTCGGTGATTGCAGCGGTATGCACAATAATCTCAGGTTCAAACTCATCGATCATCTTCCGTACCTCCTGCTTCCGTGTCAGATCAAGCTGCCGGTATGGAAATATCTCTTCGTCGAAGACAGACTCCGTTTCCAATGACACGAGCAACAAGGGATAATTGCCTCTAGAGAAGATGTCAACTACTTTTTGTCCGAGCAGTCCGTTGCTCCCTGTGATGAGAATGCGTTTCATGGATTACCGCAGAGATTCTTCGAGTATCACCGAAACGTCCGTCTTCTCATCACGGTACTTAATAATTATCGGTGTGTAAATCGAGAGCGCATGTTCGCGTGCAAACGGATTATTCAGCTGTCTCCCACCGGGTATAACAACGGCGCCTTCCGGAATCGACAGCGGTGCTTCTCCGCTCCCCTTGTATATTTGTTGACGGACGAGATCGTAGACAGGCGTTGAACGCGTCAGGATCACGCCGGCTCCGACCACTGCTCGTTCCATGACGGTTGTACCCTCGTAAATACCGACATTCCCTCCGATGAACACATCATCCTCAATAATGACCGGCATGGATCCAATCGGTTCGAGGACTCCGCCGATTTGTGCGGCTGCGCTGCAGTGTACCCGCTTGCCGATTTGTGCGCACGAACCGATGAGCGCATGGGAATCGATCATGGAATTTTCATCCACATACGCTCCGATGTTGATGTAAGCCGGCGGCATTATTACTACGCCGGGGGCTACATATACCCCGTCGCGGACGACGGTTCCGCCGGGAACGATACGGACTTCATGATTACCGGTAAACTGGCGCACACCCATTGTATCCTTGTCGAAAAATTGAAAAATCTCACTCTCCGTAAATTCAACAAGTTCTCCGACACGAAAGGCGAGGAGTATCCCCTTTTTCACCCATGTATTTACTTTCCACATTCCTGAGGTTTTATCTGCGGCGCGGATTTCACCACGATTGAGGCTGAGTTTCAGCTTCTCAATCACCTGCAGCGCCTCATCACGATTGATGCCTTCAACAGGTAGATCATAGAGACGTTCGACTTCCTGTTGAAGAATCATTTGAGTTGGAGTTCCTTTAGGATATTTTTCATCGCCGATTTGTGTTTCTCGCTTATCCGAACGAGCGGCAGACGGTAATATTCACCGATGAGACCCATCGCCGCGAGCACCGCCTTTACCGGAATCGGGCTTGACTCTACGAAGTTGAACTGCATGAGGTTGAGGAGTGCATTGTGAATTTTCAGGGCTTCACTGAAATGACCCTGCAGGCACAGCCGGACCATTTTTGAAAACTGCTTCGGTACTTCATTGGAAACAACTGAGATTACTCCGTCGGCTCCCAATGCCATTAACGGAAGTGTCAGAGCATCGTCTCCCGACCATACTCCGAATCCTTTCGGCCGTCGGCGCAGGATTTCCATTATGTTAGTGAGGTTGCCTGATGCTTCTTTCACTCCGGCTATGTGTGGAAATTCTTCCGCAAGCCGCAACATCGTCGGTACTTCCATCGTACATGCCGTCCGGCCGGGAACATTATAGAGGATTATCGGCGCGTCGACTGCAGAGGCGATCGCTGCATAGTGCTGGTAGAGACCCTCCTGGGTCGGTTTATTATAGTACGGAGTAACAGAAAGAATTGCATCCGCTCCTTCTGCGATCACCCATCGGGCAAGCGTGATTGATTTACTGGTGGCATTGCTTCCGGCCCCTGCAATAATCTTCACTTTGCCCCGCGCCCGTTCGGCTACGCTACTCACAACCTGCAGTAGTTCGCTTTCGCTGAGCGTGACACTTTCCCCTGTCGTCCCGACAGGGATAATCGCTTCAACGCCGCCCGTCACCTGACGATCAACAAGTTTCTTTAATGACCGGATATCGACATCACCGGTTTCCGTAAACGGTGTGACGATCGCCGTTCCTGTTCCGCGGAAAAGTATAGTACGTTTCATAGTATTTCAGAGAGATGTGATTAAGTCTTTCATTGTGAATATACCCTTTTTCCCTTTTAACCATTCTGCCGCCATGACCGCTCCGAGCGCAAAACCGGCTCTATTCTTTGCAACATGAACCATTTCGATAGAATCCGCATCCGAGTCGAATATTACCGAGTGTTGTCCGACTACATGACCGACACGGGTCGAGGTTATATGGAGCTCTTCTGGTTTGATTTCCTTATGGCTCGCATCGCTCAGGACAATCTTTTTCCGACGGATATTCTGGAGAACGATCTGGCCGAGCGTCAACGCAGTTCCGCTCGGGCTGTCGGCTTTTCCTTTATGATGAACTTCATGAATCGCAACATCGTAGCAGTTATACTTATCAATGAGGTGGGAAGTTGTTGCAAGAATGTGATAAAAAATATTCATCCCGAGGGAGAAGTTAGGAGAGTACATTAGGCCGATTTTTTTCTTTTTAACAATCTTCTCGATATCCTTTAATTTGTCGTACCAACCTGTCGTGCCAACAACGATGCTCTTACCGTAATCCGCCATGGCCTTTACGTTTTCAATTACAGCCGCCGGTGTTGAAAAGTCGATACAAACATCAACATCCGCAAGCGACTGACGCGTAAGACCCGTTGCCCCGAGGTTATTTTCGATTGTAAATATCTTTTTTACATTAATGCCCTTCTCATGGGCTACTCTCTCAACCTCTTTACCCATCTTGCCGTGACCGAGCAGTGCGATATTCATTCTACACACTCCATTCTTCACACTAAAGTTGAACGTAACTCCGACAGTGAGTAGATTCCATTTGCCCCCGGAAACCGGGCATTGAATGATGCTGCTTCATTTGCGAACTGTGCCGCTTTATGGATTTCCTTTGATCTGAGATACTCAACACAGTACGCTGCTGCATAGACATCGCCGCATCCTGTGGCATCGACAACTTTTTCGGGTTCAACCGCAGGGATGTCATATCGTTTAACCTGTTTATGTTCATTCACGAAGATTGTGCTTCCACGTGAGCCTCTTGTTACATGGAGAACCTTAGTATTGAGCGCGAGAACCTGCCGTGTGAGAACAGTCTCGTCTCTAACTTCATCCGCTAATGACATAGCTTCGTTCTCATTCATCTGGACGCCGTGCAGCATGAAGAGCCAGCGGCGCCACATGTCGAGGGGACGGTAGAACCTCGTGTAATCGGGATTGACGCCGCACACCAGGCAGTGAATGTCGAGGTAGATTGGCGTCTGCTCTTCCCTGACTTCCATGCGAATTTCATCGAGAACTTCGAGTGTAATGTCAAAACCCGATATCATATTGATTAAAATCATATCCGCCGAAAGAGCAGGCTGAATTTTCTTTATTGGAATTGATTCAGAAATATACCTTGAGCACTCGATCCGGTTACCTGACGCTCCGTATGTTAAGGTCACCTGATTTGTCGGGCCATTCATACGGTATATCGCCGATGTATCAACATTTCCATACTTGTCCAGGAGTGCGATCACGCTGTCGTAATCAGATTTTCCAACTCCGAACACCGGCACGACAAGATCATTCGGACTGAGAAGGTTTGCCAGCGCCCCGACCGAGTAGAAGATGCCTCCGTAGCTGCTGCTTTCGTTTCCATCGGAGTGTTTGATAAGGTCGAAACAGAGATGACCCAGGACGGCAATTTTCACATTACACCTTTGCCGTGAATGGGTAGTTACCTACTTCGCACAAACGCCAGAGGCCCTGACATGAAAACTGATTTTCGTAGAGCGCTCTGCCGATTATTACAGAATCAACTCCGATAGGCTCGAACTCCTGCAGCTGCATGAGATCATTCAGTCCCTGTACTCCGCCTGATACCGTAACATGCATCCGGCTTTTTTCCGCCAGCAACTTGATCGCATCGAAGCGCGGACGCCGACCGGATTGATCTTCCACGACATCCGTATAAATTGCACGCTTGAAGCCGCTCTCCTTCGCATTGATTATCGTTGAGATCGGCGTGAGACATGAATCTTCCTGACCCCCTTTGATTCGAACGTGGAAATTTTTCGCATTAATACCGAGAGCGACTTTACTATCTCCGAACGTGTCGAGTATCCTGAGCGCCTCATCCGGATTTTCTATAAAGGCTGTTCCTATAATGACCCGATATATGCCGGCATCGAGAGCCTTTTTTGCATCCGAGACGGATCGGATACCGCCGCCAAGTTCAACAGGTATATCTACCTTCGCAACAATTTTTTTAACGACATCAAGGTTTACCGAATATCCCGCCTCGGTTCCGTCCACATCGGTGACATGCAGAGCTTTTGCGTTCTCTAATCTCCAGAGCATCGCAACCTCTACGGGATCATGGCTATACGTATGCCCACCGACCCCGCAGATCGTTCGGGCGCACATTCCCTTTATCAGCTCGAGAGATGGAATAATCAGCAGCATGGTGATAGTTATAATATCATGTAAAAATGCAGAATTTTTTAATGAAATTCAAACAGACTTTATACTCACAATCATAATCTTACCTATAATACTGGTTAACCTTCCGAAGGTTCAATCGTTTCAGCGTCACAAACCTTCCCACGGCGGAGTGCTATCTATAAGGTGGGGGTTAACAGGATATTCCCACGTCAACATTAAAAATTGATATGCTGAATAAGAGCACCCGCCTGACTACTGGCAAAGATGGGGAGCATCGTAGCAGAGGGAATGAAACCGTTAAAACGGTTTCACGATCACTCTTTGTTCATAGTCACCTCGCTGAAGCGATGTGTTAATGAGAGCGATCGTCCTGAGCCGTATCGCTAAAGAGAGGTATTCATAAGATCGATCGATTTTGGATCATCTGGCTTTGAAGTGGTTCATAATCGCTGTATTGAAATTCTTGCCCCGCTTCGCGGGGTAGTTTCAAATAGACAAATAGGCTAATCCTGGAGGCAGCGGACGCTGAACCCGTAGTCCTTGCTGGTGGTGCTGTCCAAGTAGATGTAGCTACTACCGTAGTACAGGTACATGTAGTTCGCGTACATGGGATAGGGCTCCGTGGAACTCCAAAAGGTTGCGTGGTTGCCCAAATAGTAGAAGTAACCATAGTCGTTCCGGAGGCCCGCAAGCAACGCAGAGAAACCGCTCGTATTTGTGCCTGCACCACCACCCGTGCCTTGTCCTATCGCTTTTAACGCATTACCATCACCGCTTACTGTCGTACTTAATGTTTGAAATTCTGCCATAGTCGGTATATGCCATCCTGAGGGACAGATACCTTGAGCTCCTTCTGCAGTCGTGTATTGCATCGCCTCGTTCCATTGATATAAGCCACCGTAAGTGTTACAATTTGCCGGGTCATCATTGTAACAATATTTCTCGATTGTGCCATTATCTTTTGCTGTATCACTTCCCTGAATTATTGTTCCTACATCAAGATTTTCTTTTAACCAGCATTGACTGCCTATCTGCACCGTGTTATATACTTTACCAGCATAGGTAACTATTGGTAGTCCAGGACAGGGTGGTCCAGAAGATAATATGATTGAACCGCTTTGATTTACCTTTACCCAATATCCTACTCCTGGTTTGATTGTGTCTGATGCTTTATATCCAGATTGCGGTACATAATTAAAAAAATTAGAAACGATTATTCCCGGTGGTTCGGTAACAACCATATTGACATGGATAATTTCTGTAAGCGAACCAATCATATTCCAGCCAGCACTGACGTTAATCGTGTCCCGATGAACTGATTCACCTTCAAAAAGAAAAGTTTCAGCTGAGTCGAACTTTACCCAAAATCCGTAACCATTCTCTAA
>CAYGZY010000151.1:0-5631 GCA_964354485.1 uncultured Chlorobiaceae bacterium
TGCACCGCAAGTTTTACGCAGATCGCCGGAATCGAAGGACTCACAGGACCATGGGATGAAGTTCGTCGCATGGTAGGAGAGTTCAAGAAGAGACGCGATGTGATCGTAGATGGATTAAATTCCATTCCGGGCATCAAGTGCCATCGACCGCACGGCGCTTTCTACGTTTTCCCCAATATAAAAGGCACCGGCATGAACTCAAGGGATCTCGCCGATGCACTTCTGAACGAAGCAGGAGTAGCGTGCCTTTCGGGAACAGCATTCGGTAAATACGGCGAGGGCTACATCAGATTCTCCTATGCGAATTCGATCCCGAATATCGAAACTGCGCTTGAGAGCATCCGATCTTTTCTTCAAAAAAAGTAATACTACAGAGAAGTAAAACCTCCGACATTTATCTCGGCTCAAACTAGTAAAATGTCGGAGGTTTGACGAACAAGTTAAACGCATCTCCCCTTTTCCAAGGGGGAAATTATAGAGGGGATTATAACTTCCAATATTTGTCTCTGATACCGTATAGAAAATATCGGAAGTTTGGGGTTGCCGCCCTCTGCGTCTTGCGATTAAATGATTAAAGTGCAGAATTCCGCCTGTCCCGGCATTTTCCGCTCCATCTTCACAGATATTTTTCTAACTTACCGCTTACTCTCATCTTTTTTGAGTTTTCTCACTCAAACTTGTATATTGGAACTGGATTGCTATATATGAGAACATTTGACCTGGCAATTGCCTGGAACTGGGAGTACGACCATGACTTCATCAGCGGCATCGAACACGAATGTGCTGTCAGGGGAGTCACGACGTACCGGATTGATCCGCATAATCTGAAGAATACACTCGAAGGTCTCCGCAATAGCGAGGTCGCCTTCCGGGGGTACTACGACCGTGCATCGGACGCTGATGCAGCATTTATTCCTCTCGTCGAATGGATGGAAAGCAACGCGCAATTCCTCATCAATCCGTATCGGTGTGTTTTACTCGCAATCGACAAGGCAACGATGCACATGGAACTGATGTCCGGCGGACTGAATGTTCCTGATACCATTATCATACCTCCGTTTAATCAATGTAAATCGATTACGCTGGAAAACCACGAACTCGATCGATTACACAAACCGTTCGTCATCAAGCCGGCCAACACAACCGGCGGAGGAACGGGGGTAATCCTCAACGCAACAAAAATTGAAGACATCTTAAAAGCACGGCAGGAAAATCGGGACGATAAGTACCTCGTCCAGGAAACAATCTATCCGAAACTTCTCAACGGAAAACGCGGATGGTTCAGGGTCTATTTTGCATTCGGTGAAATCATCCCCTGCTGGTGGGACAATGTCACCCACAAGTACACACAATTACTAGCTGAGGAAGAACGGGATTTCCAGCTGCATGAACTCCGGAACACCATGATGGCTATCCACCGGGGTTGCGAACTTGATTTCTTTTCCTCAGAAATCGCTCTGACAGACAGTATGAAATTTATCGTTGTCGACTACGTGAACGAGGTGTGCGATATGCGGCTCCAATCGGTTCATTACAACGGCGCTCCTGATGCAGTGGTTCATAGGATCGAGTGGCTCCTCGTAGAACATGTACATAAGCGCCTTTCCGCAGTGTGAGAGTAAACATGAGAGATATTACATGATCATCCGGCTGACAAAATTTGAGACATCTGAGGACAAGACATTGCCGGCATGCCTCCGACCGGAAAGACACAAGAATCGTTCCGACAATCGATCAGGCAATCTTCATCCTGTCTATGAATTTCACATCCACGCATCAGCACGGTTGAAATACGGAGTCGACGATTCGCTCTTCATGCAGAGCGGTAATGTCGTCTTCCCGAATTTCAGAACGGTTCGGATACTTGCCGACCGGATGAACGAAGTCCGACACCTTCCCGGCGACAAAATCCGACCCGGCGACCTCAATGCGATGGGACTCATCGACGAAATTTATCATTATGTCATTCGGCTCTACGAAGAAAGCGCAAATCCGAAAGTTTTCCACAGAGCGCTCGCGCTCCTCAATGCTGCACCCGGACAGGCTCCGACAGAAAGCTGCCTGCGAACATTCGGAGAGTTTTTTCCGCCTCTGGATGTCTACCGAAATAAGCTGACCATCGATCAGTACCTCCGGCAATCCGCAGGATCAAAACCTCACACAGAGGTTATACTCGAAGAACTGATCATGCTCTATTTCGCGAACTTCAATCCGGCTTTCACTCATTTCAGAGAATTATTCATTGATACCGAGCTTGCGGAAAAAACCCGCTACGGAAAAATAATTAAAACGCTCGAATCATTTTTCACCAAAGAAAAACCTTTCGGTCCCGACAATCAGCATATATTTGATCTCCTCAAGGCTCCGATTCTGGCATCTCCCGACAGTCTGCAGGGTCAACTCGCTTACATCCGGAAGTATTGGGGTCTTCTTTTATCCGAAAAATTTCTGAAAAAAATACTCAGTGCCGGCGACCTGATGAAGGAAGATTTACGGCTCATCCTGCCGGGACCGTCTCAGACGCCTCCGGTTCCTCTCTACACCACGAACGCACTGAAGGGAATCAGCGATCTGGACCTTGAACGATTCACAGCCGATACCGATTGGATGCCGAACGTTGTCCTCATAGCGAAGAATATTTACGTGTGGATGCATCAGCTCTCAATCCTGTATCAGCGTTCGATTACGAAACTTCACGAAATTCCCGACGAGGAACTTGATCAGCTTGCACGATGGAACATCAATGCCCTCTGGCTGATCGGAGTATGGGAACGGAGCTCAGCATCCCAGAAAATCAAGCAGTGGACCGGAAATCCCGAGGCAGCCGCATCTGCCTACTCGCTCTTTGATTATATCATTGCACACGATATAGGCGGTGAGGAATCCTTCCAGAACCTCCGTTACCGTGCCGGACAGCGGGGCATCCGTCTTGCGAGCGATATGGTCCCAAATCATATGGGAATCTTTTCAAAGTGGATCATAGAACATCCCGAGTATTTCATACAGTCATCTTATCCCCCGTTTCCGAACTACCGCTTTACGGGCGGAAATCTCTCCGAGAATCCGAACGTGGATATTCGCATCGAAGATGGCTACTGGAACAGGCGTGATGCAGCAGTCGCGTTCCAGCGTGTTGATACCGGTACGGGGGAAACCCGTTACATATACCACGGGAACGACGGTACTCATATGCCCTGGAACGATACAGCACAGCTTAACTTTCTCCGGGCGGAAGTGCGGGAAGCAGTTATCCAGACGATCATGCACGTGGCACGCAAGTTCCCCATTATACGTTTCGACGCCGCTATGACCCTGACGAAGCGTCATTATCAGCGTCTCTGGTTTCCTACTCCCGGAAGCGGAGGAGATATTCCCTCCCGTGCCGATCACGCCCTCTCAACGGAAGAATTCAACGCGCTCATACCAAACGAATTCTGGCGCGAGGTCGTGGATAGGATAAACAGTGAAATGCCGAACACCCTCCTGCTCGCTGAAGCATTCTGGCTACTGGAAGGATATTTTGTCCGCACTCTGGGCATGCACCGCGTCTACAACAGCGCGTTCATGCATATGCTCATGAAAGAAGAAAATTCTAAGTACAGGGAATTGATAAAAAATACATTGCACTACAATCCGGAAATCTTGAAACGCTATGTGAACTTCATGAGCAATCCCGACGAAGAAACAGCCATTGCACAATTCGGAAAGGATGATAAGTACTTCGGGGTAGCGCTCATGATGGCAACCCTGCCCGGTCTGCCGATGTTTGCACACGGACAAATCGAAGGGTACGCAGAGAAATACGGCATGGAGTACAAGCGTGCGTACCATGACGAAGAACCCGACATGCACCTCGTAAACCGGCATGAAGAGGAAATTTTTCCGCTACTCCAGCGCCGCTACCTCTTCAGTCAGGTGAACTACTTTGAACTGTATAATTTGATCGATCCGCATGGAAACGTAAATGAAGATGTTATTGTATTCTCGAACATGCACGGCGGAGAACGCGCCCTCATTTGCTTCTATAATAAATATAAGGAGACGGTAGGATGGATCAAGCACACGGTGGGACGGAACATCGGATCGACGGAACATCCGCACATCACATACAAAAACCTCGGACAGGGACTTGCGATCTCACATGCTGAAAATGTATTCTACACGTTTAGAGATTACAAAACACAGCTCGAATACATCCGTTCCGCGCAAGAACTCCACGAGCGGGGCCTCTACACCGAGCTGAAAGCTTTCAGCTATCATGTCTTTCTCGATTTTAAGGAAATTACTGATACAAGCGGTGATTACGAAAAACTAAGAAGACACCTCCACGGCAAAGGGACACCCGATCTGCAAGAAGAGCTACACATGGTAAAGGTATTCCCGGTTTTTCTTAAGCTGTCGGAGCTCGTCGGTAAAAATGCGATCAAAGCATTTACCGATGCACTCCGTTTGCTGGATTTTAACATGACGAACATCGACGTACCTCTGAAACCGGTCTTCAGCAGCTATGAACCGTTTATGCGAGCAGTGATGACATATCTTGGCACCTCCCACGATGCGCATCCCGCCGTTGAGAAATTCAAGGAGAAAGTTCTCCACATCCATAGCATTCTGTCTGCCGCATGTCACACGGATAGCGGGATGATTGTCGATCTCACACAAGAAGACAACTTGTTTATTCTGTATATTTATACGGTTATCACTAGCATTGAACAAACAATACAAAAAAAATTATTTAAACTCTTTCGCCTCGGGAAAGCTTTTGAGGATATTACCGCCACCCTCGGCATTGACGATCAGCGTGTTGTATATGTGAACAATTACCTCCGGCTTTTCCTCTCTGACGAATTTCCTCCTGATTCCGGATTTTTCCGGCAGGACACCCTCATCCATATGCTTGATCATCCCGAAGTCCGGGTTATTATAAAATGTAATGATCACGATGGCATACTGTACTACAACAAGGAACGGATGGAGGAACTGCTAAGATGGATATACACACTTTTCCTTCTGAGTAATGAGGTCACAACTGGCACGCAGCGAAAATCTGCTGAGGCACTCCTTAGAAAACTCCTTGAGGCATCCGAGCGATCAAGATTTAGACTTGAGGAATTTAAATTACGGATTTCCCAAACGGAGGTAAAACATCATGCATGACACATTAGCAATAATTTTGGGTGGCGGGCGCGGGGAGCGTCTTTTTCCACTTACCAAGGTCCGCGCGAAACCCGCGCTCCCCCTTGCAGGGAATTACCGTCTGATTGACATTCCTGTAAGCAATTGTATTAATTCTGATATCAGAAAAATCTTTGTACTGACGCAGTTCAATTCGGCATCACTTAACAGGCATATCTCCACAACATACTGCTTCTCACCGTTCATGAAGGGTTTCGTGGAAGTTCTTGCAGCCCAGCAAACGACAACGAGTCCGGAATGGTTTCAGGGAACGGCCGATGCAGTAAGAAAGATACTGTGGGTTATTGCCCCGCACACGGAGCAAAACCTGCTCCTACTTTCGGGCGAACATCTTTATCTGATCCATTATCCACAGTTCGTTAAAGCCCACAAGGACACAGACTCAGACATTACCATTGCGACGATCCCAGTGGCAGAGTCACATGCTTCAAATTT
>CAYGZY010000152.1:0-12224 GCA_964354485.1 uncultured Chlorobiaceae bacterium
ACTTCTCCCTATCCCTCCGGCCGGTACATTCGATGTCCGTTGGTCCGTCACCAGCACAAATGGGACAAACATAGATATCAGAAACGTTCACAGTCCTACTAATCTCGAAATCATTTACACCTGTCTGATACAGCCAAGCACGGCCGGGTATCCGGTCACACTGAGGTGGGATAAAAATGTTTTTCCCATCGGTACTGTTCTTCTGCAGGATCAGGCAACGGGCGGAGGAATATTTTCCATAGACATGAAGAATCAAAGCGCTTACACGATCACTAATCCAGCGATCCGCGTCGTGCAGATTTCCTACAAGGCGCCCCGTTACTACGCTTTCCCGGCGGGATGGGATATGATCTCGATACCGGTGACACCGACCGGTAATCGGAAGAAAATTTCCATTTTCCCCAATGCAATCTCTGGAGCATTTGGATATAACGGCCTTTACTATGAAGCTGATTCACTGACAAACGGTGTCGGCTACTGGTTGAAGTTAGCTTACCAGGATACCGTAGGTATAGAAGGGCTTCCGCTCTCGGGCGATACGTTATCAGTGAACGAGGGCTGGAACATGATCGGCTCTATTTCTGAACCAATAGGTATTAATCAGATCATTTCCATTCCAGCGAACCTCACATCAAGCGATTACTACTTTTATAATGGGGGATATCAATCGCGTGATACGATTCTGCCTGCGAGAGCTTACTGGATCAAAACAAAATCTGCCGGCTCACTGATTCTATCTACTGATGGCAAGGGAGTTGAAAACTTCAGTGCACAGAAACTTCCCTTCGGAGAACTCAATACTCTTACCATCTCGGATGCAAGCGGGGGGAATAAAACTCTCTATTTCTCCGAGAAGACCGGATCTTATGACGAAGCTCTCGGTCGGTATGAACTGCCTCCACCGCCGCCCTTCGGCGGATTTGACGCGCGCTTCACATCCGGTAGGTACGTCGAAGAGCTCCCCAAATCTTCCGGGTCGCTGTTCGTCAAGATACAATCAGAGTCATATCCCGTTACCATCCGGTGGAAAACCGTACAAGCATCCGACTGCGGGCTTCGGATAACAGATATGCAGAACCATCAGTTGGAACAGAGCCCCTCAGCCCCCGGCGAGGGATGGGTAAGGATACTTGATCCGGAGGCAAGGACACTGCGCATAGAAGTAGTTCCCGTGCAGACAATACCGCAGGATTTTGCACTCAGGCAGAATTATCCGAATCCGTTCAATCCTTCGACTCTCATAGAATTCGGGCTTCCGGTTCCCTCGGCTGTAACTCTGAAAATCTACAATATACTCGGCGAGGAAATCGCGACAATCATCAACGATGAAATGCTTGAAGCAGGGATTCATAAGCGATCATTCGATATGCAAAGTAACTTGCATCCCGGACAATTAAGTTCCGGAATATATTTCTATCGCCTGAATGCAAAGAGTGCAAATCGTGCATTCTCCGACATAAAGAAAATGATTCTGATAAAATAGTATCAATTAAGGACGCGGTGTTTACAATTTTTATTTTTCTGGAATACCGCCGATCGATATGAAACGAAGGATGTAAAATCAAGAATTTGATTATCCTGAAAATTTAGCTTTAAATAACGGCACGATGCATTCAAAGGACTTCTAAAGATTTAAAATAACGGGAAAAGCTCCAACTCCCGATTATTTTATGATTATTGTTTGGGAATAGATGTTAAAAATAATATAGAAAAAGGGGCGAGGTATTATTCCCAAAATATCGCCGCATGAACAAAAAGAGCCGGAACTGAACACGCAGGTTCAGCGAACTTTCTATATCGCATGGGGAGCAGGTTTCATCATTTATGTAACGGCGTCGTTCTTTCCTGATTCGATGTTATGGGGAGTTAACCACCTCGCCTTCTTCTCAATTTCAGAACGGATTCTTTTACTACTTCTGGCTGTTTTCTTAGTCGTACCTTTCTTTCGATCACTTTATACTCGCGTCTGCGAGAATGCCTTCGAGCGGTGTGAGCGGTCAGCAGCTGTACGCTTATTGTTTTCCTTTAGTCTGGGAGTGGCGGCAGCTCTGCTCTGTTTCTATTTCAGAATTTCGACAGATATGTACGGAGACACAAGAACCCTACTGCAGTTTCTTGCAGACTGCCGGTATACAGTTCTGAACCTATTTGATCCCCGCGATACAGAGCCGCTGACACGAATAATCCATCAGTTAATTGCAGGGTGGTCCGGTATCGATCATAAGCTGACGTTCCAGATTTTGAGCGCCTTGAGCGGCGGTATGATGATATTCGTTCTCTTCTTCTGGGTAGTTTCGTTGGACGTTTCCAACACATGAAAACTCTATATGTTTCTGGCTATATCCACAACAGGCGCGAATCAATTGTTCTTCGGTCATGTTGAAGATTACACGCTCGCTTACCTTTGTCTCCTGTTTTTTCTCCTCACAGCCTAGAGGTTATTCGATGGGAAAAAGGTGCTGGGATTAATGGCTGTGCTCCTCATCGTTGGAGTCCGTTTGCATGTCGTATTTGCACTTATTTTGCCTTCATTCCTTTTTGCTGTCTGCTGGGTGATGCGGGAGCGCTTTACATGGATGAGGCGCTGTACGCAACCGACTTCGGTACTGAAGATGCTTGGCGCGACGGCTCTGGTCTGTGCCGTCGCGTACTTCTTCTATTTCCATGCTGACCATTACCAGGTAGGCGACAAGGATGAGATATTAAAGAAGATCTTTCTTCCGGTTTCAAACTACCATCCCGCACCTCATTCCTATTCGCTTCTCTCCTGGAAACATATCTCCGACGTTTTCGAGGAAATGGTAATGACTGTATCTCCGGCCGTGTTCATTGTATTTTTGCCGGGTCTATTGCTATGGCGGAGGATCAGGTGGGACGATCCGAGGGTACTTTTCTACGGAATCGGATCGGTCACCTTTACGGCATTCACTTTCACAGTGAATCCAATGTTGACAATCTCGCCGCTGCCCCGCTGACATTTCTTGTCATAGCGATTGCCTTCCAACTCTTTGCCGGAACTGAACAGATCCGGCATCAGCGATTGATGCCGGGTGCAACAATAAGTATGGGGATCCTCTCCATGGCAATCATACTAGTCAATGCAGATACCGACAGGGTAAGTCGGCGTCTGGAAGGAATTGGGACCTGGGCATTCCACAGCTATTACGCCGGTTCGTCGTATATTCTGAATGTCGCAGCGAAAATGACGACTAGCATAGATCATCAGATCGAGAGGCGGGGACGGAAGATCCGGGAACTTGAACCGTATGGTTCTAATCGCGATCTGGAGCTAGGAATCCTCTACCAAAAACTCGGTGATGCAGCTCTATCCGATAAACGATTTGCACTGGCAGCTGATAATTATTCCAGGGCTTACGCTAACGATTCTTTAAACGCTTCAGCGCTACGATCTCTGGGATTAATATTCCTCCTCACGAGACAGTACGATAAGGCCAATCAGTTGCTCGAGTATTATAATGCAAATGTCAATACACCGTTGTTCATGGATGAACGCGGGCTCCTGCTCGCCAAACAGCTAAAAGCAATACAGTTACTCGAGGCCGGTAAACCGGACTCCAGCATTATTCAGAAAGCTCTTGATGATATATACCTACAAAATAGATAATCAGATACGCAGCAAATGGAATAGACTCAATCCATGTTGGCACATAATGGGAATTAGAGTGCCCAATCGAAGATCGATCCTATTATTTATTTTCTTTTAAGAAAATCCCTCTTTTCCTCCCCGCGCAGACTTCGGCAAGAACCTTGCAAAATTATTGAATTTTGTTTATATTCTATCTCAAATTTTTAGCTAAAAACCTCAAAACAGAGGATTTTCAGCAATAACTAAGTCCGGTTATCCCGTCGTAAAATGTCCAAAAATGAATTGAGAATATTTGCAGGTCGGTCGAATATCCGACTTGCCGAGAAAATTGCCAAGCGCGTCGGCACTCCACTCGGTAAATGCGAGATACGCAACTTCAGCGACGGTGAACTTTGGGTGAAGTACTATGAAAACATTCGCGGATGCGATGTTTTCATCATCCAGTCTACAAATCCACCGGCTGAAAACCTCCTTGAACTGCTGATCATGATCGATGCAGCCAAGAGAGCCTCAGCGAGGAGAGTAACCGCCGTCGTTCCATACTTCGGATATGGGCGCCAGGACCGTAAAGATCAGCCGCGGGTGTCCATCACTGCAAAACTTGTAGCCAATTTACTGACGGAAGCAGGAGCCGACCGTATCATTACAATGGATCTGCATGCTCCGCAGATTCAGGGTTTCTTTGATATCCCCGTGGATCATCTTTACTCTTCCGCTGTATATACGTCGTTCTTTATGAAGAAAAACATACGGAAGCTCACCGTTGTATCCCCTGACGTCGGCGGGATAAAGATGGCTCGCGCTTTTGCAAAGAGGCTGCATGCGGAACTTGTTCTGATCGACAAGCGTCGGCCGCATCCAAACAAAACCGAAGTCATGAACATTATCGGGAATGCAAAAGACAGGAACATCCTTATCGTTGATGATTTGATCGACACAGGAGGTACATTCTGCAATGCTGTTGAGGCGCTGAGAGACGCCGGTGCTGCCGAAATATTTGGAGCATGCACTCATCCTCTCTTTTCTGGAAATGCCCTCAAGCGTATCATTACATGTGAGCTGTCTAAAATATATGTAACAGATTCCATCCACATGCCGGAGAACAAGCAGGCAGCACAAAAAATCAAGGTTCTCTCGGTCGCGGGGCTGTTCGGGGAAGCAATTCTCCGGGCTTTTAAAAATGAATCTATCAGTTCATTATTCGATGTAGACAAAGATAAGTAAAGGAACAATTATGCGTGAGATAACGTTAGAAGCAACGATACGAAAAGAACGCAGGAAACATACAAAAAGCCTGAGGAAACTGGGCAGCATTCCCGGCATATACTACCTGCACGGAGAAGAGAACATATCCATATCAGTCTCGGAAATAAATCTTAAGCCTCTGATCTATACGGCAGAAACACATGTCATCAACCTTAAGCTGGACGACGGGAACAGCAAGAGTTGCATCCTGCGCGACATTCAATTCGATCCGGTTACGGATCAACCGATACATTTTGACCTTCAGGGTCTGCGGGAAAACGAAGAGATTACGATTGAAGCGCCTATTGTTTTAACCGGCGGGATCCCCATAGGCGTGCGCGAAGGCGGAATACTTCAGCAGATCATCCATGCGATAAAAATTACCTGTTTGCCAAAATTCATACCGGAACAGATCGAAGTTGATGTCGTGAACCTAAAGATAAACAATTTCATTCACGTCAGCGATCTTACGATTCCAAATGTCACTATTTTGGAAAATTCAACGAGTTCAATCGTTGGTGTCGTACCTCCGGCAGTCGAGAAGGAACCCGAGCCGGGTGAAGTAGTTGCTGAGGAAGCGGCAGAACCCGAAGTAATAGGCAAGGGTAAGAAGCCTGAAGAGGGTGAGGAAACTGAAGGAGCCGGCGAGAAGAAACCGGAAACCGCAAAAGGCGCGGTCGCTCCGAAGGAGGAGAAAAAGTAACCGCAGTCCGGGAAGAACTCAGACGTGCTTGCTGTTGTCGGATTAGGGAACCCGGGTTCTGAATACGAAACCACACGGCATAACGTGGGTTTCAGAATAGTTGATGCTGCTGCGAAGCATCTTGGAATACGGCTGACCGAAGGAACGGGTGATTATCTCATCGGTGAAAAAAATGTTGCCCGCACCAATGTCGTTCTCGTCAAACCGCTGACGTACATGAATAATTCAGGTTTGGCTGTACGTGATATCGTTGAACGTTACTCCCTGCGCATCGATGAGCTTTTAATTATCGTTGATGATTTTAATGTATCATTTGGAACACTGCGTTTGCGGATGAGAGGGAGCGACGGCGGGCACAACGGTCTTTATTCCATTATCCGTCACCTGGACTCAATGGATTTCCCCCGGTTGCGGTGCGGTATTGGACATGAAAGCAAAGAGGAACCGGACATGGCCGATTTTGTCCTTTCTCCATTTGATGAAAGTGAGTTACCCGGCCTGCGCGATATGGTGATGCGTGCGCGTGATGCAGTCATCTGCGCAGTGACCGGCGGTTATCGGGCAGCGCTTAACTGCCTGAACATACAAAAAGTATAATTAACCCTATCTCGGAGTTTACCCGCCAACCGTGGGTAATTACTTCGAGGTCAATCATAAACGTCCGAAGGGAACACAATGGAAGATACAAAACACACATACGAAACAACCTTCATCGTCAACGCCTCGCTCGAGGATCCCCAGATTGAAGGAACAATCACACACGTAACCGAAGCCATCACCCGAAACGGCGGTACAGTTTCAGCCGTTAACCGATGGGGCCGTAAACGACTTGCCTTTACGATCAAAAAGAAAAACAACGGCTATTACGTCAATTTGGAATTTGTCGCCCCTCCCCCGACAATCATCCAGGTTGAGCGGGTATACCTGCTCGATGAAAATATTCTCCGGTACCTCACGATCCACCTGGACAAGAGGGCGCTTAATGCCCGGGCAGAGTCGCTGAAACCGCCTCCGGCTGAAGAACATCCTGCGCCTCAGGAAACCGTGCGTGAGCCTCTCTTCGAAAACGAAGAGCTGACACCTCCGGAACGAACAATATAATCCTCCCAACGCATCGAAGACTGAAGACTAATGAGAAAGCTCATATGGCTGACCTGAAGATGCCCGAGATCAATTGTACGATTATTGCGGGAAACCTCACCAAAGATCCGGTTTTTCGTCAGACAACGAACGGTACGCCTGTCGTCAACTTTACCATCGCTTCAAACAGGAAGTACCGTGACGCTTCGAACCAGTGGCAGGAGGAAGTATGTTACATCGGCGTTGTTGCGTGGAACCGGCTCGCCGAAAGTTGCCTCAACCGATTAAAGAAGGGAAGCGCAGTACTCATCGACGGAGAGCTTCAGAGTCATATATTCAAAAACGACGAAGGCATACCGCGCAACATCGTTGAAATAAAGGCGCGCCGGATACAGTTTCTCAACAGAAAGATTCCCGGTCTTGAACATGCACCGAACGGCGCTGCCGCTTCCCAGCAGGATGATGAGCCGTGCATCATTGAAGATGACTCTTTCGATAAATTTTTAACAAGTGAAGAATCGCAGTTACTCAAAGAAAAATTACTCCCATCTGCATCTAAAGGATAGAAAATATGCCAAAGCAAGATCAGCAACAAAAAAAACGTCGGCCGTGCCGATTCTGTGAAAACAAGGAAATTTACATAGACTACAAAGATGAAAAACGGCTTATAAAATTCATATCGGAGCAGGGTAAAATAATCCCAAAACGGATCACCGGCACTTGTGCGAAGCATCAACGCCAGCTCGTGCAGGCAATCAAGCGGGCGCGTCACCTCGCACTGCTCCCGTACGTTTCTGACACCATCAAATAACTCTCGACCGAAAAGGATTTCCATGAAAATTATATTACGTAAAGACCACGACAAGCTCGGGAAAATCGGCGATATCGCTGAGGTAAAAGACGGCTACGCACGTAATTACCTTATTCCCCGGAAGATCGCCTACATAGCAACCGACAGTAGTCTCCGTGCGCTGGAAGAAGAAAAGAAACAGCACGTGAGCCGCGAGATGAGGACGCTCCAGCACGCCAAAAAAATTGCGGAACAGCTGGAAAAAATTTCGATCACATTGAAAGTGAAAGTGGGAGAGGACGAGAAACTGTTCGGTTCCGTAACCTCGCAGATGATTGCAGACGCTCTTCAGGAAAAGGGCCTCACAGTCGACAAACGCATCATAGAACTCGAAGAGCCGATAAAGGTCCTCGGCATCTACACTGTCGCGATAAAACTTCATCACGAAGTCGCCGGTAAAGTAAAAGTCTGGGTCGTCAGGGAATAACAACCCGGGACGCATCGTCCAACCGTCTGCGCTTCGGTCATCTTCCCCATCGGCGGGAGAAACGCGGAATACAGATAATCCGGATTATAACATCATAATTAATAACGTTCCTTGAAGGGCTGATAGTGGAAACGAATGTAACCATACTTACCGCATTCCTCTTTGGAATTCTGTCGTTTATTTCCCCCTGTGTCCTCCCGATCGTTCCCGGGTACCTTTCATTCATCTCCGGCATCTCATTTGAAGAGATGCAGAGTTCAGGCAATCTTTCAGCGGTCCGGAAACGCGTACTTCTCAACGCATTATTTTTCGTTCTCGGTTTTTCTGTCGTCTTCATCGCACTTGGCGCTTCAGCAACTGCGGTCGGGCAATTCTTGAAGGAACAGATAAACCTCATCAGTAAAATAGCCGGCGCCGTCATTATCATATTCGGTATTCACATGACGGGAATCGTGAAGCTGCCCTTTCTGAATTTCGAAAAACGATTTCATGCGCAGGGAAAGAAAATGGGACTCGCAGGCTCCTTCGTTGTCGGATTGGCGTTCGCGTTCGGCTGGACACCATGCATCGGTCCGATCCTCGCCGCGATTCTGGCAATAGCGAGCCAGCAGGATTCCGTAGGAATGGGCGTGCTTCTTCTCGGCGCCTACTCGCTCGGCCTCGGCATTCCTTTCCTCCTCACAGGGTGGAGCATCACTGCGTTTTATAGCGCTTTTAATAAATTTAAAAAACACCTTCCGAAAGTCGAGATTGCAGGGGGAATTTTACTGATCATAGTCGGCGTTCTTATAATGACAAATACATTGACGATTCTATCATCGTATTTTGCGAAATGGTTCCCCTTTCTTAACGAGCTCGGATAAATGGCTAAGCAATTAAAAAAACTCGATGAAGTAACGATTCGGTTCGCCGGCGACTCCGGTGATGGTATGCAGCTTACCGGCTCGCAATTTACAAGCACAACGGCGCTCCTCGGAAATGATCTAAGCACACTCCCTGATTACCCGGCCGAAATCAGAGCCCCTGCCGGCACGCTCTTCGGCGTCAGCGGATTTCAGATCCATTTTGGCGCGACTGAAATTAATACACCGGGCGACATCTGCGACGTAATCGTAGTGATGAATCCTGCCGCTCTTAAGGTCAATCTGCGCAGTCTGAGAGACGGCGGCATTATCGTGGCAAATCGTGACGGCTTCACAGATAAAAATCTGAAACTTGCCGGCTACAGCAAAAACCCGCTTGAAGACGGTACGCTCGATAAATATAAAATCCACGCCGTCGACATAACCCGACTTACGTCGAATGCGATTAATGACCTTGGTCTTTCGACGAAGATAGCCGAAAGAAGTAAAAATTTCTTTGCCCTTGGTCTGATGTACTGGATGTTCACGCGGCCGATGGAACCGACCATCAGATGGATACGCGACAAATTCAAGAAAAATCCCGAAATCGTGGAAGCAAATACCCGCGTTCTGAAAGCCGGATATGCATACGGAGAAACAACTGAAATATTCCATGCGCGCTACGAAGTCGAACCGGCAGCACTAGTACCCGGAACCTACCGGAGCATCACCGGCAATGAAGCGGTCGCATTAGGACTCGTTGCAGCATCGGTAAAATCCGGACTCGAACTCTTTCTGGGCAGTTATCCCATCACACCGGCCAGTGAAATTCTCCACGAACTGTCCAGACACAAGAATTTCCGCGTACGCACTTTCCAGGCAGAGGATGAAATTGCCGGAATATGTTCGGCCATCGGAGCGTCCTACGGCGGCGCGATCGGTGTGACAACGACCAGCGGACCCGGAATGGCTCTGAAAACCGAAGCCATGGGACTTGCAGTGATGCTGGAATTGCCGCTGGTGATCGTCGATGTACAGCGCGGAGGTCCGAGCACAGGTCTTCCTACGAAAACAGAACAAGCCGATTTACTTCAGGCAGTACACGGAAGGAACAGTGAAGCCCCCATTCCGGTTATCGCCGCCTGCTCGCCTGCCGGCTGTTTCGATATGGCGTATGAAGCTGTGCGCATAGCCACAAAGTTCATGACACCCGTTATTCTCCTGACGGATGGATACGTTGCTAACGGCGCCGAACCATGGCTCATCCCGGAAAGTAAGTCCTTACCAGAGATCCGTGTCACCTTCAGGACGGAAGCAGATGGATTTTATCCGTACCTCCGCGACAACGTCACTCTCTCACGGCCCTGGGTTATACCGGGCACGCCCGGACTAGAACACCGGATAGGCGGGCTGGAGAAGGAGCATATTACCGGCAACGTTAGCTACGATCCGGAAAATCACGAGTTCATGGTCAAAATGAGACAACAGAAAGTCGACCGCATAGCTGATTTCATCCCGTCCGCTTCGGTGTACGGCGATGAGCGGGGTGATCTGCTCGTCGTCGGATGGGGCGGAACATCCGGATCCATCCGTACCGCAGTAATGAAAAAGAGGGACGAGGGGAAATCCGTCTCGCACCTCCATCTGAAATACATCAATCCGTTTCAGAAGAACGTTGGTGAGATTCTCAGACACTTTAAAAAAATACTCATACCGGAATTGAACCTCGGACAGCTGACTCAGCTCATTCAGGCGAAATATCTAGTTCCTGTGATACCGATGAGCAAGGTCCAGGGATTACCATTCCGATCAATTGAGATTGAAAAGAAAATAGATGAAATTCTGCAATGAGACCGACCATGAAAATGATTGATGAAATACTGCAGCTGAGTAAGAAAGCCCCTGTACAGAAGTACACAGCGAAGGATTTCCAATCCGACCAGGATGTGCGATGGTGCCCCGGATGCGGCGATTACTCTATACTTGCACAGGTACAAAGGATTCTTCCTGAACTCAATATTCCGAAACACAATATTGTATTCATCTCCGGGATCGGATGCTCGAGTCGCTTCCCCTACTACATGGATACATACGGTTTTCATGGTATCCATGGCCGGGCGGCAGCAATTGCCAGCGGAGTGAAGATAGCAAGACCGGATCTTTCCGTCTGGGTTGCTACGGGCGACGGTGACGGGCTTAGCATAGGCGGCAACCATTTCATTCACATCTGCAGACGTAACATCGATGTCAAGATACTCCTCTTCAACAATCAGATCTATGGTCTAACGAAGGGACAGTACTCGCCGACTTCGGAATTCGGAAAGATCACAAAATCAAGTCCCTACGGCTCGCCTGACCACCCATTCAATCCCCTTCTCGTTGCACTCGGAGCAGAAGCTTCGTTTGTTGCACGGTCACTTGACCGCGATCCAAAGCATTTACAGATGGTAATCAAGCGGGCGGCTCAGCACCGCGGCACATCCTTTGTTGAAGTCTACCAGAACTGCAACGTTTTCAACGACGGCGCATTTTTAACCTTTACCGAGAAGGAAACAAAGGATGATAATGTTCTCTTCCTTGAGCACGGTAAACCGATGGTTTTTGGAACCGGCAAATCAAAAGGTATCAAACTCGACGGATTTACACCAACCGTTGTCTCTCTCAGCGATAGCAAACACTCGATCAGTGATCTCATTGTGCATAATGAGAATGATACGATGCTTCCATTTATCCTCGCGAGAATGTCGAATATTCCGGGATTACCGCGGCCGATCGGTGTCCTCTTCGCTGCAAACAGGCCGCTCTATGAGGAAGAGGTTAACCGGCAGATTGAACGTTCCATTAACAGCAACGGCGAAGGCGATCTCGATAAGCTGCTCACGCACGGCGAAACGTGGGCAATAAAAGCACAATAGCTGTAATAAATGAATCTCACGTTATCGTGAGACCATACAAAGCCAAATCCACCGATGGTATCCACGATCCCTGAAATATCGGCACTGTTCCACCGCTTCCGTACGGTAGTCATCACCACACATGTCAACCCTGATGGGGACGCACTGGGTTCGGAACTTGCACTCGCTGTCTCGTTACAACAGATGGGAAAAAGCGTAACGATTCTTAACCACAATACAACACCCGACAATTACAGATGGATGGATCCCGAGAATAAAATTCTACACTTCAATCCCGAAAACCATTCAAAATACATACTCGATGCCGACGGCATCTGCATAATGGATACAAATCAACCGGAACGCCTGAGGAGCCTTGAGCCATTCGTCCTGCAGTCCGGGGCTGTAAAAATTGTCATCGATCATCATCTCGACCCACATCCATTCGGTGATTATTACCTTATAGACGACAATGCGACTTCAACCGGAGAGATCATCTACGCGCTTCTTCGCCATTCGAAGGACGTTAAGCTGACGAAGGATATTGCCACTGCTCTCTACACGGCAATCATGACC
>CAYGZY010000153.1:0-5627 GCA_964354485.1 uncultured Chlorobiaceae bacterium
ATGAATGGGAAGCATTGCATTGTTTCGTACACAAGACGGCCAACCCTGTCACGACTGCGCCGACTGTCAGAGAAACTGTATCGATGATTGCTTCGCTTGGTGGATTTCTTGGAAGAAAAAGTGATGGAAATCCCGGTGTGAAGGTGCTCTGGCGAGGTTGGAGACGACTCAATGATATCGCACAATCGTATATCATCTTCAAGAAAGATGTGGGTAATGCGTAGCTAATTTTAGAGAGGGACTACAGAGTGAGTTCCATTAAAACATGAATAAAACAGTGTGACCGACCAGAGGATTTATTGCAGAGAAGGATTTTCCTACAGCGGGATTAGAACTATTTTTTTCTTTCCATCACAAAATCGATAAAATGTAAGAGAGTCTCCTTGGAAGGGGTTGGTGGGAGTGGCTGCAATACTTCCTGAGCTTGCTGAGAATACTCATTTGCTTTCTTCACTGTATAATCGATTCCTCCGTACTCGTGAGTAAAGTCGATTACCTTCATGAGATCTTTCTTCCGCGCCCCGTTTTTTATAATTTTGATGATTTCCCGCCGCTGGCCGGACGGTGCTTTGGAAAGTGAATGTATCAGCGGCAATGTGAGTTTTTTCTCTTTCATGTCTAAACCGGTGGGTTTACCGGTGATGCTCCTGCGTCCCGTAAAATCGAGCAGGTCATCGCGTATCTGAAATATCATGCCGAGGACCTCGCCGTACTTGTTCATCTGCCGGCGGATCTCAGAATTTTCGGTCACACTCGCTGCGCCAACTTCACAGCATGTAGCAAAGAGAGAAGCCGTTTTACCGGATATGATCCGGAAATATGTAGCTTCATCGATGTCGAGGTCTCTGCTCTTTTTAATCTGGAGAATTTCCGCCTCACTCATCCGCCGCACCGATTCCGAAGTCGTCTTAAGAAACTGGAAGTCGTTATTATCCAGTGATAGCAGGAGTCCTTTCGCGAGCAGGTAGTCGCCCATGAGAACGGCAATCTTGTTTTTCCACAGGGCATTGATGGATGGAAATCCTCTCCGCGTATTTGCTTCGTCAACGACATCGTCATGAATGAGTGTAGCTGTGTGAAGTATCTCGACGAGGGATGCACCGCGGTATGTACTGTCATTAACTTCGCCGCACGCCTTTGCCGAAAGAAGGACAAGCGCCGGCCGGATCCGTTTTCCCTTTTGCTTTATGATGTAACGGGCAATGATGTCGACGAATGCCACCTTTGACCGCATGGCGAGGCGAAAGTGATCCTCGAATGTTTCAAGTTCGGATTGTATCGGTTGGATGAGGTCTTTGATGTCCATGACCCTGTCCCTTACCCTGCAAGTTCTGAAATTTCTCTTTTCCGCTTCGCGATCGCAGCAATTCCTATGCTCAATTCATAAAGCAGGAGCATTGGTAATGCGAAAACTCCCATTGTGAACGGATCGGTGGTGGGAGTGACTATTGCAGCCAGAATGAGAATGACGACCACCGCATGACGCCGGAACCGTCTCATAAAGCGGGGTGTGAGGATCCCGAGCCGTGCTAAAAAGTATGAAACCATCGGGAGCTCAAAAATCAATCCCGATATCAGAATCAGCTGAAGAACAAAACTCATGTATTCGGTTATGGAAATCATGTTGGCAATACCTGCAGTCCCGAACGTTGAGAAGAATTGGAGCATGTACGGAAGCATAATGAAGTAGGCAAAAGCGACTCCTGCGAGAAAACAGAACGTTGTGAAGAAAACGATCCACCAAATGTACTTTTGCTCCTTCATAAGAAGACCGGGCTGTATGAATTTCCATAACTGGTAGAGTATCCAAGGTGAACAGAGGATGATCCCTGCGACGATGATGACAACCATGTAGAAGGTAATCTGCCCGTATGGGATGGTGTTGATGAGCGTCAGGGGAGGGTTCGTCGACCTGCTCGGTCTAAGGATCGCCTCATTGATGATCCAGTCTGAGAATAATCCGCAGATGATGGTTGCTACGAGGAGACCAAGAACCGCTCTGATGATCCGAATGCGGAGTTCCTCGAGATGATCGAGAAATGACATCTCCTTCTCATCGGAATCTATGGCTTGGTCAGGCTTCATCTTAAGCTGGTCTCAGTGCAGAAGCTGAGTGTAAAGGGGAAACCGGTTGCAGATATGCTTTACTTTCTCCTGCACTTCAGTATAGGTTTTTTTGTTGCCAATGTTTCGAAGCACTTCATCAATGAGCTCCCCGATGGTGTCCATATCTGCTTCTTTCATGCCGCGTGTCGTGAGAGCCGGCGTTCCTATGCGAATGCCGCTGGTGACCAGCGGACTCTTGTCATCGTATGGAACTGCATTTTTATTTACCGTTATACCTGCCTGGTCGAGCGCTTCCTGTGCGTCTTTTCCGGTGAGGTTCTTGTTCCGCAGATCTATGAGCATAAGGTGGTTATCGGTACCGTTAGAAATGATGTAGTAGCCGAGACTCATGAGTTTCTGTGCGAGCGTCTGGGCATTTTTTATGATTTGCCCGGCATAAGATTCGAATTCCGGCTCAAGATTTTCAAGAAAACCGGTTGCTTTCGCCGCAATTACATGCATCAGCGGGCCACCCTGGATTCCGGGAATGACCATGGAATCGATCAGCTCCGACATCATCTTCTTCCTTCCCGATTTCGGCGCAACAACTCCGAACGGATTCTCGAAATCCTTCCCCATCAGGATAAGTCCGCCGCGCGGACCGCGAAGAGTTTTGTGAGTTGTAGATGTAACAACATGACAATGGGGGAGAGGATCGTTCAGCAGTTTCTTCGCAATCAGTCCCGCGGGATGCGCAATGTCGGCGAAGAGAAAAGCATTCACCTTATCGGCTATGAGGCGAAAAGATTTGTAGTCGATGTTCCGCGAGTATGCGCTGGCGCCAACGGTGATCATCTTCGGTTTTTCTTTCATCGCGATAGATTCCACTTCATCGTAGTCGATTTGGCCCGTTTCTTTCTTGATTCCGTACGCGGCAAATTTGTAGAGCTGACCTGAAAAATTCACCGGCGAGCCGTGAGTCAGGTGTCCCCCGTGAGAAAGATTCATCCCCATCACTTTATCGCCCGGTTTTATAAATGTGAAATAGACGGCCATGTTCGCCTGCGATCCGGAATGCGGCTGAACATTGGCGTACTCGGCGCCGAACAGTTTTCGGGCGCGGTCGCGCGCGAGATCTTCTGCGATATCAACAAATTCGCACCCGCCGTAGTACCTCTTGCCCGGATATCCTTCTGCATACTTGTTTGTCATGACCGAACCGAGCGCTTCGAGTACAGCAAGGCTGACAAAATTTTCAGAAGCTATGAGTTCCAGCTTCGTGCCCTGCCGCTCGATTTCTCTCCGGATGGCGCTGAATATTTCGGGATCGCGACTGCTGAGATTCTTCATAATGATTCTGCCTCTATCATTTGGGTCTGCATTACAAATTTGTCAGTGAATGAATTTTATCGACGCGGCGCTGATGTCTGCCTCCTTCAAACGGGGTCGATAGAAAAACTTTAACTATTTTTTCAACTTCTTCCCACGGTGTCAGTCTGGCGCCGATCGCCAGTACGTTTGCGTTGTTGTGAGAACGTGCAAATCTGGCTCCTGCCGCAGATTCTACATTGCTTGCCCGAATCCCTTTGTGTTTATTGGCGACGATTGACATCCCTATGCCGGTTCCGCACACGAGTATTCCGTATTCGGCATTTCCGGCGCCCACCATTTTAGCGACTTCAATAGCGAAGTCTGGGTAATCGACCGATTCAGGTGAATAAGTCCCAAAATCCCGTATCTCCTTCTTCATCGATATGAGGATCTCTTTGATTTTTTCCTTGACTTCGTACCCGGCATGATCTGCACCGAGAGCAACCATAGCTTTCCTCCGTTTTAATCCTGTTCGGGGCGTACAAACCAAGGCTCGCCGCCCGCAAGAGAAAACGTTAATCGAATGATGTTTTCCTTCTGCAAATAATCTTCCGTCGTGCCGCGCATACAGAAGCCTATCCCCATATCGAGCCGTATTTCTCCGAAGACGGGGATACCCATACCGGCGGTGATTCCGAATTCATCAATGGACCGGTTTTTTATTTTGTAGTATGTGGAATTGTAGTAAATGCCGGCCCGGTAAACTGTGTGCTTCAGAGGCGACTGTGAGGGATCTTTCTTAGGGAGCAGCTCCGTTCCCAGCGCGATTCTCATCGCATTTTGTAGTTCGGGCGTGTCAAGTACCGATCTGCCGCTCCACTTCTGAAAATGAAAATCTGATGCGATGAGCAAACGTTCGGTGGTGTACGAAATCCCTCCGCCGATCGCGTACGGGAAATGAATATCCTCTTTTTCCGTTATGAGCGTATCATAGGAGAGGACAACCTGAGTGTTGTATTTATAGTACTTCTCCTCGGTCTGTTTAAGATTCGATCCGGTGGTAATCATAAGCCCGATATTAAGTGAAGAGGACTTGGGGAAATTGAGGAGGCTGTTCAGACCCGTGAATATTCCCCCGAAAGTAAAGCCGATTCCCTTCAGGTATGTGCTTCGCCGTACTTCGGCATTTGTGTAACTGGTCCCCGAAAAGGTTTGCTTCGTCGTGTAGGAAAGAGGACCAAAATAGTAATTGAGCTTTGCCCCTATGTTGATGTCTGAGCCGATTCGTACAGAACTCCCGATGTGCCCTACCGATATCCCGCCCTCGCCGATATATCTGTTTTCGTAGGGCAATTGTCCGCCGGTCGGCGTAGTTACTTCATACTTCACACTGCTGAAAGGGACAATGCCTCCTGCAAGAGTGATCCCCCGTGAAGGCATAATCGGAAAACTGATCATGAAACCAGTAAAGGTCATATCGGCGAAGTAGGCGGATTTCACACGATCGGATGTGAATATTCCTTCGTACATTCCGCTTACTTCATACCGCGTACGGGTCAGTGTGGTCCATGAGGCTGGATTCAGGCGGTTTATCGAATAATTGGAGAAAACCGCGGCACTTACCCCGCCAAATCCGGCTGACCTGCCTGACGGAAAATACCGGATATCTCCGAGTCCATATCGTGAGTACACCGATCCGCCGTCTTTCGCAGAGAGAGAGATAAAAGAAAAAATCATGAAGATATACAGGATGCGTCGCATAGTCATCTCAGGGAAGTACAGTATACGTGATGGTTAACTTCGGCTTGAGTGAATCGGATGCTGATCCGTAGATCGCGAACCGGTCAAATGTGGAATATTCTCCGAGGGGGCGGAGAACTATCCCATAATTCGGCGTCCCGATCACCCATTGTTGAACGATGGCTTTAATGTTCCCCTGATAGATTTTTTTCCCGCCGGTCTCTTTCGGCCAACAAACCGATCCCAAAGCAATTGTGTCGTACGGATAAGTATTCGCACGGAGGAAATGCGCAGTCACCGTGTCGCGGGATTTTTCATTTAAAAAGGACAAAGATTCATCCACGGTAAATTCAAGAACCGCTTCTGTTATGCTGACACTGCGGGGCAGTGTGAGAGAGTCAAATCGTATGATACTTCGATAACCGATTCCTGCCTGTAAAAAGGTGTGAAGCCCCGATGAGGGGACGCTTCCGTTCGCTACGAAAGTTTGCTGTGAAGGATTGAATGACAGCGTATGCGTCGTATCTCCG
>CAYGZY010000154.1:0-7033 GCA_964354485.1 uncultured Chlorobiaceae bacterium
TAGTATCAGATATTTCGAGGTTCCGCTTTGGAGAAGATTCTTTAAAATTAGTATGGGCAGCAGAAGATGCAGGAATCGTATCACAAAATATTTCTCTCTTTTGTGCATCTGTTGGCTTTGCCACAAGACCGCGGGCTTCGATGGATCAACAAATACTTAGGCAAATACTTAAGCTAAATGATTCACAACATTTGATGTTAAATAATCCTGTGTCATATAAAAAAGATTAACACACTGCACACAACAAGCCGGCAGCCGAGCAACGGGTTCAAAGTTGATTTCCGATTTTATCTTCCCAAAACAAGAGCCAAAAATCGGAAATTGTGGCTAGTACACTGCTTCGACAAGCTGCAGTAAAATCTCTCCCGATTTCCCGAGAAGAACTTCATCGGCAAAGGGGCTTAATTCGGTGCGTTCAATGTTGATTTCAACGGTGTAAGCGCCAGCGCGTTTCGCAATCCGTGGAATTGACGCGGCAGGATAAACAACTGCCGATGTACCTATGGCGAAAAATACCTGAGCGCTCTCGGCAGCTTTAACTCCGGCATTCCATGGCTTCTGCGGCAAGAGTTCGCCAAACCATACTACATCCGGCCTGATCAATCCCCCGCACGCGCAGTGAGGAACCGTGTCGCAGCGCAGAACTTCGTCATCGTTCGCATTCTTGCCGCAATCGATGCAGTAATTCCGCATGATATTTCCATGCAGTTCATATACATTCTTACTTCCCGCATGGATGTGGAGATTGTCTACATTTTGCGTGATGACGGCAAAGTTATCGTGGCGCCGCTCCATCTCTGCGATGGCGTAGTGTCCGGGATTGGGGCGGATTGTCTCAATAATGCGCCTTCGGTACTGATACCATTCCCACACAAGATCAGGATTCCTGACAAATGCCTCGAAGTTTGCGAGCTCCTCCGGTCTGAATTTTTTCCACAGACCATTTTCACCCCGGAAAGTAGGAACGCCGCTCTCTGCGGATATACCGGCGCCCGTAAGTACAGCGACGGACGAGGCGCTCCGTAATTTTTTCACAAGTTCTTCCGAAAATATCTGCGTTCCCATAGTCCGATAAATGATTACTCCGGAACCAGAGTGAGACGGTCCCAGTTCTGTTTCCGAATTACTTTCCAATCCATTGTCGTTGTTTTGTATCCTCCGTTGAGCCACAATGAAGTTTGATCGCTGTAGTGAGGATGAAGAGGTTGTCCCGACTGTCCGAGATTGTTCACCATCCGGGCGGCTGCCGGCTCTGCTAAATCTACGATCTGACGCATCGAGGGACCCGCGAATACGAAATACGGATCGGTCAGCTGGAAGGCGCCTTTGTTTATGGTTTGTCCGCTGCCGCCTGCGGGGAACGGACCGACGTTGAAAATCCTGTCCAGAGGTTTCTTCACACTAAAAGGGTGCTTGTAGAGAACCTGGTGCATTTTACCCCACTGCCACGTTTTCATCTCGGGTCCGAATCTTCTTTCCAGTTCGCCGAGCGCTTCCAAAAAACTTTTCCTTATAATGTCGCTCTTCGTCTCGATGGTATCGGTCCGAGCATTATCAAACCAGAGCGATTGTTCTTTCTTAATTAACTGTTCCGTGATGCGATACGGAGAGATGGGATAGTACACAAAATCGTAAAAGAGATTTTCTCCCAGTTCATCCAAGAAGATATTTTCAACAAGTCGGACGAAAAATGTATTTACCATCGATGATGCTATATCGTCTGATCCGCACCTGTTGTTCCAACTGCGGAGGTAGACAAGTGCACTCCGGACAGTCGGAGGTTCGGATACGTCTTCCGAAAACACTCTGAGCACTTCCTCAACCAGGAATTTTTCATAGGGGCTCACCATATCCTGTTGGAACTGCTCGAAATCCTGTGTGGATAATTTTTCCTGCGATAAAAGCTCTTTTATCCTCTCGTACCTGTGGGACGGTTCCCACAACGCAGAGATGTAGTACGGAAATGCTTCGCCTCCGAATTCCTGATTGGCGAAAGCGATGTACCCTTCTTTCGGGTTCCACCCCCGCGGTAATTTTTCAAACGGGATGTACCCGCTCCACTCGTCGTCTTTTATCCATCCCTTCAGAGGAAGGACCCCGGTTTTCTTTCCGCGGTTCGGAACACGCCCTGCCATCCACCAACCGATGTTACCCTTCACGTCTGCATACACGGCACACTGTGCCGGTACTGCAAGCTCTTTCAATCCGTCGGCAAATTCACCGGCTCGGGCGGCCCGGTTCATCCTGTAGAAACCTAAAATTTCATCACTCACGTCGAAGCCCGTCCATCGCAGTGAGACCGGCGGCTTCTTCCGAACTTCGTCAGTGAAGGGATGATGAGCACGCGGATGAATGTCGCTGATGATGACACCATGGTGCGTTTCCCGGACGTTCAGCTCGATGCTGTCGGAACGACCGATATAGATCACTTCTTTCCGGATCCTCATGGGCAAGGATTTATTATTATAGATATAGCGGTCGGATTTTATCGAATCTTCCTGTTCGATGTAAAAATCTGCATCATCGAGCATTGCATTCGTGAAACCCCATGCGAGCGAATCGTTATGACCGATAGCGACGAGCGGAACACCCGGAACTGTCACACCGTAAACATTCCAGCCGGGCGCCGACATATGCACTTCATACCAGTGAGAGGGGAGTGTTATGATGAGATGCGGATCGTTAGCGAGGAGTGGTTTACCGCTCGCCGATTTTGATCCGTCGATGACCCACGCATTACTGCCGGCAGAAAATCCTCCGCTCCCGAAGCGGCGGCGGTACTCCTTCACAACTTCGCAAAATTGCTGAACCTGGTTGCCGGATGGTGAAGAAATATTTAACGCAGATTCCCGTGAGCGGGTATCGGTCTGCTGTGGGAGCAGTTCGTTGAATTTTTCCTGAGAGACGAGCGATTCTATGCGTCCGTAGGTAAGATCGACCCACCAGGAAAAACTCAGCTCCCATGCCAACAGGCGCACGAGCAGGAGAGAGTGTTGCGGTGTCCACTGCTCAGGTTCGCAATCCGTCATGTCAAACTCAATCGGATAACGACCTCTGTGCGTACGGATAAACTCGTTCACACCTTCTGCATAATCCTGAAGCACGCGTCGTGATGTCGGGTGAAGGTGTTCATACATGGAATCGGCTAGGTAACTGAATCCGAGCGTTCGGAAGAGAACATCGAATTCAACTCCGGCCGTATCGAGGATCTCCGAAAGTCTTCCTTCGCCCGCTCTTCGCGCAAGTTCCATCTGCCAGAGGCGGTCCTGCGCATGGACGTACCCCACTGTGTACATAAGATCATGTTCATCCCCGGCGGTAATATGCGGCACCCCATACTCATCCCTATAGATCTCAACAGCCCCATGCAGTCCGGAAACGGTTATTTTTCCTGAGGTTTCGGGCCAGGATTTCGTCACGAGGTTATGCAAAAACAGACCCACCGTAACGAGGATAATGAGCAGTATAAAGCCCAGTCCGAGTGCAGCTTTTACGCCCTGTGTCATGGTACTATGGTCAGTTGATTGGAGGAATTATTCAAGCCGAGCATGGAAATAAAAATCCCGCCTTCACATACTAGTGAAGACGGGATAATATAGTCGTTTGATGATTCTATTGCAAAACGCTAAAACCTGTACGATGCAGTGGCAAGGATGGTATGTGTGTGAATTTCCTCGGCTGTTGTTGCATATTCAACAACGTGATCGGTTTCCCAGAAACCATATGCATACCCGATATCAAACTTTATAGAATTTTCTACGGTCCAACCCAGTCCACCGGTGATATATTTTTGATCATTTGGTGCGGAATCAAAAACGTACGGCGAGGGAAGGTAAGCGAAACCACCGCGCAGTTCAAGGTCGGTCCCCGGAATTGCAAACTCTGCGCCCACACGGAAGTTGACAGTTGCCTCCATGTCTTCCTTGATCACGGTGTTCTCCTGCATCAGATCGGCGTATGTATTCCTGAATTCCATTTGTGTCCAATCGGTATAATCAGCGCCGGCGGTGAGCAGGAGAGGGCCAAACGACCATGATATGCCGCCGCTGAATACAAACGGTGAGACGATGTCAAACTCTGATATCCCGCTGTAGTAATCGATACTGTCCAGAGCCGGATTATCGTCGAGAAATTGCTGCTCCTGCGAGTAATCATCCCTCAGAGAGAGGTAGGACGGGAATTTTATATTGAAGCCGATTCTTCCCTGCTTGTTCGGGAATTCGTGGAGTATGCCGACTCTAGCCGTAAAACCTCCGATATCCTCATCGATAGTATATTTCTGCAGGTATTGATAGAGATAGTAGTTGTTATCCACGTCATCCTCGAGGTAATCCCTGGTGTACGTGTAAGAACCGGATAAAAAGGTGAGCGATGCGCCGACAAAGAGATTTGGTACAGCTTCAACTGCACCGGCCACAATCCAGTTATTGATTCCGCCGCTCTCAAGAATTTTCCCTCTCATTGCAATGTTATCGGGGTAGCTAACCGTCGTGGGTTGGTAATTGAAACCGCCGAACCCGAGCGCGCTCGTGAAGTCAGATTGTCTGCCGTAGCCAAGAGCAAAAACCAGGCTTCCCTTCAGTACAGGGAAAGGATACACGAGTCCGAGTGCATTCAAATTGGTCGCGCTGTTGCTGAAAGATTCCTTCGTACCGAATGCAGTTGCTTCGTTACCGAAGGAATAATGTGAAAGACCGAGGGACATTTCGTTTCGTCCGATCTGTGCAAGTCCCGCCGGATTCCAGTAAACTGCGGAGTAATCATTTGCGATGGCAACGTATGCGGTTCCGAGTCCTAATGGGCGGGCGCCGAATCCGACACCCAGATACGACAGTCGCCGCGCATCTTCCTCTGATTGCGAGAATACCAGATTGGAGAACACGACGCCGGAAATAAGCAGAATGATGATCAGTTTGCTAATGTTTTTCATATGACAATACTTTCTTCGATTATTGAAAAACTTTTATGGACGTCGACCGCCGGAACTACTCCCGCGATTACTGCTTCCCGATCTGCTGCCGGAAGACGATGGCGGGCTGCTGCTCCTCGGTGATGAAGAGGAAGGCGGCGTATAACTCGGCGTTTGACTCCGCGATGATCCGCTCCCCGATCTGACTCCGGAAGATGGTTGTGAGCTGCTGTTTCTCTGGGGAGTATAACGCGGTGTCTGGCTTCGCGCTGAATTGCTCCTGACGCTTTCCTTGCCTGGTTTACGACTACTGCCTGAATCCTTCGAAGGCGTGCGGACAGCAGGACGCTCGGTGCGTACTTGCGGTGTTTTCTCCCTGGTTTGCTCGCTCTGCCGTGGCTCTATCCTTGTTCCTGATTCAGCGCTGTTCGACTTTCTATCTGAAGATCCACTGTTCCATCTGTTATCACTGTCTCGTATGCTGCTCTTTTCCCGCGCCGTCTCGGTGGTGCTTGGTTTTCTCGTAGCAGGTGATGCTCCATCCGGAGCGCGCATCACACGCGAGGATGCAGGAACATCATCGCGGAGACCGGTAGTTCCATCCCACTGAGTTCCGCCGACTCTCCTGTCGGTCCCACCCGCGCGCACATCTCCGAAATCTCTCCTACCCACATTCACGTATTGTCCCTCATACCCGTAGTAATTCCCCCACGGATAGTAGTTGTAAGGATAGTAAAAGGGATAGTTGTACGGACTGTAGTACGGGCTATAATATGAAGAGTAGTACCAAGGGTTGTATCCCCATGAGTACCAGGGATCATACCAGCCGCCGTAGTAATCGTACGTCCATATGTTATTGTATGCAAAACTAAACGCGGACGAGGGCCAGTAATTCATGGGATAGTAAAACGTGAAGCCCACGTGCGAACGGTAATCATCATAACAGCAGCCTTCAACGTATGCTTCTTCACCTTCGGTATTTTCCGCCTCATATTCCTGTTCCGACTCAGGGGCAACGTTCTCTTCATTTTCCACGTATTCATCCTTCGTGGAGCCGAGCTGAGTATAACAGCCGTTGAACTGAAAGAGGAGAATGGCAATCACGCCGAAAATAATTAATAGTGATAGTTCTTTTTTCATAAACCACCTGCACTTTCTGATAATTCTTACTACAAAATAAAGGGCAATTTCGATGCCAGAGTAACAGCAACCTACTATTAATTTAACCAGTAATTCCTAAGAAAACAAGCATTTTCGGAGGAACTCACCGGTTTAAATCGGTAGATGTGGTAATAATTAGACACCGGGGAGGGTAAACCGTTTAATTTTCAATACATTATAGTGTATGTATATATTCAATGGAAATGGAGCGGTTTCCGAAGTCATTTCTGCTTTAAATTGACCAATTATGAGCAATTCTCCCTGTCCAGAGAAACCAATTGAATCTGAACAAGGAATTAACTATCATTCCAGTTGGTACATAAAATGGGGCAGGTCAATGTTTCTTGACAAATATCTAACCAGATAAAAATATTTTAAAGAAATCAAATTGGCTTCTTATAGCTAGTTCTTTCTTAAATGTTATTCTAATATCAGAATTCTTATTAAATTAATAATTTTAATTATGCCCATGAAAATTATTTGGGTAAGCATTCTTATCATCTGCATATTTTCTGGATGTTTCTATTTCGGCAAAAATCAATATGCTGATGTTGTGCGGAAACCGAACAGCGATTGGGATTTCCGTGAATGCCTCACCGTAATATCAGCGCCGATAGGCCATAATTACTTTGATTTTAGAACAAATATTAAAGCATCAGCAACGCCTTATTATCCTTCTGTAGTTCTGGCTATCCAGAGGAATGCACAGCGTATCATGCACTGGTCGGAATCTGAATTCCAGGTGAATGCAGATGCACTAATGAAGGAAGACAATGGAATTTATATTGATTGGGCAACTAATAAACTGGTAGATTCTCGGGGTAATTATTTTCAGCATCATACACAAATTGATTCATTGATGTTTCTCATACCACTTATTAACACAGCATGGACAAGCATAAACTCCCAAATACTCGTTAATCTGTCGAACCCAAAAAGCGATCCAAAACATCCTTATGTTCC
>CAYGZY010000155.1:0-5821 GCA_964354485.1 uncultured Chlorobiaceae bacterium
AGAGGGAAGCTCATATTCCTCTGCACATTTTGCATTTAGCACTCATTTTTTTATAAACATCACAATCTTTTAGACAGCGCCATCGATTTGTATTAAGATTATTCTTCTTTAGCTCTCATCGAATCCCAGATTGAATATGCGACGAGGAGTGCAAACATTACTAAACCCACAATTTCAGCATTATGAGTTTCAACCCATGTTGACATAAACCAGTCCGAGGCGCCGAATTTTATGAACTGATCGTCGATGAATCGCAGAAACGCATTCAGTACTCCGAAGAGTGCGCCTCCGGCGATGAAACCGGACGCGATTAGGGTTCCCCGCGAGAAGCGTGCATTGTTCAATTTTTCGTTTTTACTGCGTGATGTAACAAACCACGCTACGAGTCCGCCGAACACGAGGGGAACATTTAATTCCTGCGGAATGTACATACCCAGAGCAAAAGCAAGAGGGGATATTTTAACCATTGTGAGTATGAGTGCAATGATGGCGCCTACGAGGTAGAGAATCCACGGAGCAGGGGTCTCCGACATGAGAGGCTGGATAACCGCTGCCATCGCATTTGCCTGAGGTGCGGTCATCGCATTAGGTCCCTTGAATCCATATGTCTCGTTAAGTACGTAGATCACACCGCCAACCGTGGCGGCTGAAACAAGGACGCCCAGAAATTTCCATGATTCTTGTTTTTTTGGTGTTGAACCGAGCCAGTATCCTATTTTCAGGTCGGTGATGAAACCACCGGCAACAGAAAGAGCTGTACAAACAACACCGCCGATGATGAGGGCGCTGATCATACCGGAAGATCCTGTCAGACCTATTCTGACAAGGATGAACGACGAGAGAATGAGAGTCATGAGGGTCATGCCGGACACCGGATTTGTTCCCACAATAGCGATGGCGTTGGCTGCTACCGTAGTGAAGAGGAATGCGATGACGAACACGATGAGGAGACCGACGAGCGCGTGTGTAAAGTTGAAGACCACTCCGCCGTAGAAGAAAACGAATGTCAGGAGCGCCGTCAGGAGGATCAGGAGTACGATGAAATTCATTCGCAGGTCGGTTTGCCACCTGACCGGTTTATCCTCCACGCTCTGTTTGTGATGGAATATTTCGTTGTATGCAAGGCCGAAAGCGCCGCCGATGATTTTTGACGATCGCAGAATGCCGATGATCCCGGCCATGGCGATACCGCCAATGCCTATCTGTCGGACGTATGTCCTGAAAATTTCTTCCGCGCTCATGTCGGCAATAAGTTTTGTCGCTGTCGCCCCCAGCGGTACAGCCAGGTGCTGTCCGATCTCGTAAAACAAAGGAATCAGCACGAACCAGGATAGAAATGATCCTGCAGCTATAATCGCGGAATACTTGAGCCCGACGATGTAACCGAGTCCAAACACCATTGATGATACATTGAGTTTTGCCACGATCTTGACTTTATCGGCCAGGATTTCTCCGTAAGTGAACATTCGCGACGTGATGACCTCTGCCCAGGTGCCGAATGCACTGAAGAGGAAATCAAAAACGCCGCCTATGAGTCCGGCGATGACTAGAACGCCGGCCTGTTTGCCGCCTTTTTCACCGGCAATCAGTATTTCGGTCGTGGCAGTCGCCTCAGGAAACGGAAATTTTCCGTGCATATCCTTGACAAAGTACTTGCGGAACGGAATCAGAAAAAGAATACCGAGAGCACCGCCGAGGAGCGAAGCCATGAACACCTGAAAGAAACTCACGGGAAGATCCAGTATGTAGAGAGCCGGGATGGTGAAGATCGCTCCGGCAACTATTACGCCCGAGCAGGCGCCGATTGATTGTATGATAACATTTTGTCCGAGAGCGTTCATTCGTTTGAAAACTGCCGAAAGTCCGACCGCGAGTATGGCGATTGGAATAGCCGCCTCGAATACCTGACCTATCTTCAGCCCGGAGTAGGCTGCGGCTGCTGAAAAAAGAACAGCCATCACGATACCCCACCCCACTGACCATCCTGTTATTTCAGGCTGGTCCTTTACTGGATCCATGATGGGACAGTAAGTTTCGTTTTCTTTCAATTCTTTATAGGCATTATCCGGTAAGCCGCTCGTTGTACCTGCTGTGTGTTCCATTGTGCGTGTCCTTCAGTGTTTCCGTTCTGTTGGCTGGAATAGCGTGTAATGTAATGATTCAGTATTCTTTATTCAAATTCCATGGTTGCAGGATTGTTGAAAAATTATTTCGAAAATTGTCTGACTGACAATGCGAAAATGATGGACGTGAGCATTACGATTGCTATCAGAGGTTCTATGTCATTTTTATATAATTATTCAGTGGAAGTACGTGTCTGATATTGACGTTTAGGCACTTCTTTCAGCGGCTTGTTTCAGCCCAGACCTGTACAAGGTTCACCACTGTTTCCACAGCTTTTTGCATACCGTAGACTGAAACCCACTCTGTTTTACCATGGAAGTTCTGTCCGCCCGTAAAAATGTTGGGTGTCGGGAGACCCACTGCAGTAAGGCGCGAACCGTCAGTCCCTCCCCGTATGGGAACCCATCGCGGCTCCAATCCCGAACGTTTTGTCGCTTCCCACAGGCAGTCGAGAACCCGAGTGTCCTTTTCCAGTCCCTGTCGCATGTTGCGGTACGATTCTTTGATCTGGAGTTCGATACGCGCTTTTGGGTGAAGAGGTTTAACGTCATCAATAATTTTTTCAAGAATTTCTTTTTGTTTATCGAGTCCCTCAGTCTTGAAATCACGTAGTAGGATGTTAAGAACGGATTTTTCTTCCTCTCCTTTCAGTAAATGCGGATGGATGTAAGGTTCATATCCTTCTGTTGTTTCGGGCGCCATATCTTTCGGTAGACGCGCGATTATGTCGGCAATTGCCCTGATGGAGTTCACCATGATTCCCTTTGCGGTGCCGGGGTGGATGTTCCTTCCGTGGACCGTTATGACGGCGCTGTTTGCGCTGAATGTTTCTTTATTTAGTTCGCCTGGCGAGTCGCCGTCGAGGGTGTATGCCACATCTGCGCCGAATGCCTTTGTGTCGAAGTATTTTGTTCCGTTCCCGACCTCCTCATCCGGTGTGAATCCGATTTTGATATCGCCGTGCAGGATCGCAGGATTGGAGATAAGCGTATCGATTGCAGTCATGATGATGGCAATGCCCGCCTTGTCATCCGCTCCGAGTAATGTTGTACCATCCGATGTCACGATCGTTGTCCCTTTAAATTTCTTCAGCTGGGGATTTTCCGATTCACGGATGACAATATTATTATCACCCGGTAGTATAATATCGCCGCCGTTGTATGTTATGACCTGAGGTTTAACATTCGCGCCGCTTGCTGAGGGTGAAGTATCCACATGAGCTATGAATCCGACTGCCGGAACTTTTCCTGACGCTTTGTCTGTGCTCGGTAGATTACCCGGGAGCGTTGCAATGACATAGCCGTATTTATCGATGTTTACATCCGGCAGACCGAGGAGGCGCAACTCATTCACGAGTAGATTGAGCAGGTCGAATTGCTTCTGCGTGCTTGGGTAAGTATCGGACTCTTCTTGGGATTGGGTATCGATTCGTGCATAACGGAGAAATCTTTCTAGTGCTGTTTCTTTCATTGTGATATCCAGGGCTGATGATGGTGACGTTGATTGAAATACAAAGCGAATTTTATGAATTTTCACAAAGAGATGCAAATGTAGTACATTAAGGGGTAGTATGATGATTGATATGTATCACATATGATTATTATGCTTTTTCGTATGTTTTTACTATATAACTGCCGGATTTATGGATAAATCATGTACCCGGTGTAGTTATAATAACGCGATTTTTATTTAATTTTGTAAGGTTTTTCCATAGCATTGAACGGTAAAAATCTGATTCTGTACAATATCGGACGAATTGCTATATTACCACATCCGAGTATGAAGAAATGGGTCATACACATCACGCTGTTTTATGCTCTGACGGCGGTGATACCTCTGCATGCTCAGTTCATTGCCGATACTTCTGTCGCCGCTCTCACTTCACGCGCCTACTCACTCCTGAATATCGATCCATCTGCTGCCGAGTCGCTCTTCCTGCACATTTCACATCTGGATCCTGTGGATGTTATGGTCAAACGACAGCTCGGTTATATTTATCATCAAAAAAGTAACTATGCCAAAGCTCTCGAGTTCTTTTCCGACGCCGAGAGTCTGTGCAGGTCGGACACAATTGCTCTCAACATCGCGTATTGTCTGGTATCTCTGAATCGACCAAAGGAAGCGGAGAAAATTCTTCAGCGATTACAGTCAAGTCAGTCTCCCATGATCCGCGAGTCAGCCAGGCGTCAACTGACAGAAGTATCCGGAGACGGTAAGCTTAAACGATGGTGGACGAGGATCTATGCGGCTCCGTATTATGACACGCGCTGGAAATCGTTGTTCTACTATGCAGATATACAACATGGGTATGCGATTGATAACGGCAGGATTATTCATGGATTTGCTTTTCTTGACATTTCAGGGGACGCACGGTCGAAGGGCGGATTGGCGCCGGAGATATTTTCCGATAATGCGATGATTGCCGGTCTCGGAGTGAGTATTCGTCCGTTCCGTGGGTTACAGTTTAATACACAATGTGGTTTGTCGTACGATTTTGTCAAGAGAGAAGATAAATCGAGAGTTGCGGGAGATTTTCGATCGATCATTATCTACTCTGACGGCATCTATCCCTCTTTCAACCTGCACGACAAAGTCGGGATTCCTTTTTCACCGCTCCTTGACGTTTATTCGTCTCTGGGTTATTACTCCCGGTATAAAAATATTATCGGATATCTTCAGGCAAGAGCCGGTGTCCGCGTTTGTGAGGCGGGATATACGGCAATGGATATTTATGTGAGGGGGGGGCTTGTCAGAGACAACGAAAAGGAGTTCTACAACAATCAACTCGATGGTGCAGTCGGGATCCGCTTGATACCCGATGTTACCTGGGGGCTTTATTTTGCGGCAGAATTCCAGCGAGGTTACTACTGGTGGAATGCCGGTACGACCTACAATCCGTACGATTCATACTTCAGCAGTTTTCGCTTTTTCATCATTTTCGAACGGACTTTTTAGCGTATGGTTGAGTGGCTCATACAGGTTTTCCGCGCCTCCTACGACGCTCTTTATCTTGCGACGTTTGTTGTTGCCGTGTTCCTCTTTTTAAGTGGACTTGACGATCTTTTCATTGATATATATTACTGGCTTCACTATATTCTTAATCGAAGGAAATTCAACAGGCTCCGCTATGAATCGCCGGAGAAAGTTTATCAGTTACCGGAGAAAGCGATTGCTATCTATGTACCGGCGTGGCATGAGCAGGGTGTCATCGATATAATGCTCCTGAACGCGGTAAAAACGATTCAATACAGGAATTACGATATTTTTGTCGGTGTCTACCCCAATGATCCTGCCACCATCCGTAAAGTTGAGGAAGTAAGCAGACGGTATCCCAATGTTCATGCGGTCATTGCAGACAAGCCGGGACCGACCACTAAAGCCGACAATCTCAACCAGATTCACGAAGGAATGATTCGGTGGGAGAATAAGACCGGTATCAGGTACGATATTGTTGTGATGCACGATTCCGAAGACGTCGTTCATCCAATGTCGCTGAAGATTCATAATGCCCTGGTTCCTGAGTTCGATATGGTGCAGATGCCCGTGTTCCCGCTCCACACTGCCCACATGAACCTCGTTCACTGGACATATGCAGATGAATTCGCCGAAAACCACACCAAGGACTTATTCGTGAGACAGCATTTCAGCGGTTTCGTACCGTCTGCCGGGGTGGGAACTGCTTTTAATCGTTGGATAG
>CAYGZY010000156.1:0-4044 GCA_964354485.1 uncultured Chlorobiaceae bacterium
TAACCATGAACCATACCCGGTTTAACCATTCAACTTTTTCCTTCTCACTCACGTACCCTGTGAATTGAACCGAATCGCTTATCCCAAGATTATTGGCAATTTTTTGGAGAGTATAACGGTGATCTCCTTCGCCAACTATGACCAGCTTAATATCCGGAATCCGGCTTCTTACGTGGGTAAAGGCATGCAGGAGATGTTCGACAGACTTATATTTCTTCAATCTTCCGAAGTATCCGATGAGGGGCGTCTGACTTTTTGGGACGAGGTTCGCACGATGGACATCGTGATCGACACAGTTATATGCATATACAATAGAATCATCTGAAAATCCGTGGTTTTTCATTTCCTCTCTGGTGCTGGGAGACACCACCATGAGCGGAACCTTCTTCCAACGGCAGACAGCAACTCCGAGTTTCTCCATAACATAAACATAGAACGCGAATGGAAATGGCGCCTCGCGGAATATACTTTTACCGAAGAGATGATGGATGATGAAATAGAGGGGCTTTCTCACATAGAGCGGAGTAAAAAACGGGATTTTGTTCATATCATCGACGATAATGTCGAAGCGTTCTTTCCTGAATCGGGTAAAATAACGGAAAGGGACACGATAATTGAACATATACCTCGCCCCTTCACGGATAACACGAATGCCGTCTATTACTTCCTCCCGGGGAGCATTCTCGAAGGTACTGCAGTAGAGGGTTACACTATGCCCGCGCTTGACAATACGGGAAAAAATCTGATGCAGGTGCACCTCTGCACCGCCTCCCAGCGGATTCTTTATATCCTGCCAGTTAACAATAAGAATTTTCATTTGCTGCGAGGCGAAGAGATTGTTCTCTTCATGCTCACCGTGCGCTTACAATCCTCGCTCATCAGTTGTACATCGTGATCTTAACTCGGAATAACCGAATGAACATCTGATACCTACGGCAGTTTATTAGTATCCGGAGCCGACGGATTTTGCAGCATCTTCTCATAGTACTGAATTCTGTTCGTGAGATCGGGCACGTTCGGATACTGTGCTGCTGCGCGGCGTAAAATGTCGAGAGCTGATGAGTAATCCTTACGGGAATCGTAAATCTCCACCAGTGTCCGGTATGCGAAGAATGGATCTTCAGTTTCGACTTTATTTTCGTCGAGTAATTTCTTCGCCATTCCCTCCAGCGTTCCGGCGTACTTTTCAAAATTCACACTATCGCCCATCTGAACGAAGAAATTCATGATGTACGACATCAGCTTGGTGTCTGACATAGGATTTACTTCGAGCGGCATAATATTTTCCATCCGGGCAAGGATGGATTTTGCCTTAGCTCTATCGTTCTGTGCCCGATTGGCATACTCGGCGAGGCGGATAAAATTAAACCTGTAATTCATTACCATCCGCTGGACATTTTCATCGTAGTATACCTTTTTGTTGTTTAGATTCCGGAAAATGTATCCTCTCTGAGGGGTCTTCGACGGTTGAACATTTTCAGCGAATAGATGATCAGCCATGATATTATAATCCATGCCCATCTGATTTTCGTTGATTTTGAATGGCCTTAATTTGTATGTCAGCCCCTGCATCCAGAGGTAATTCTCGAGCCCTATCTTAGAATCAGGCGAACACGTGACTGCGAAATGAATCGGACGCTCCCACCTGTTTGCCATGATGATATTGTGCACCATAATATCCTGAACGCGAAGGACATTGATATCCTCACGGAACGGTACGCCGTTCAACATGAATGATATTTTCCCATGCGCCAGGACTGTGGAGTCGACGAGCGAAACGGTTGGCTGTTCCGGTCGGTCGGTCGCGACAAATTTATTATATATGTCTTTCGATACAGGTATATCCATCTGCTTTGGTTTCCATGCTTGCGGCTGGATCCTGTCGATTGCCGCATCGCTCAGAGAAATCGGAACCTTGAGAGCACCATGCGGCGAATCATTTTTCATCTGGCGGATGTACCACGAAGTATTCACCAGACTCAGATTGACTATACGGACATCGCGCCGTACACCTTCAACGTCCTGCAAGTACCAGAGGGGGAAAGTGTCGTTGTCGCCATTCGTGAAAAGGATCCCGTTCGGCTCGCAGCTTTGCAGGATATTGTATGAGTAATCCCATGCGATGTAATTCCCGCTCCGATCACGCTCATGCCAGTTGATCCGGAGTAAATTGCCCGGGACGGCAATCAAGGCGATACAGAGAATTCCCAATGAGGTCGCTCTGGACATCCGTTCGTCCTTCAGTTTTGCTCTGACTAGGTCGATCAACCCCACCAATCCAACTGCAACCCACAAAGCCATTACGTAATATGCCCCGACGTAGAAATAATCGCGCTCCCTCGGCTGCGGATCCTGCTGATTCTGGTACAGGGCGAGCACCACTCCCATGATGAGGAACATCGCCATGAAGACGAGTCCGAACTTCCAATCCTTTTTAAAATGATAGTAAATTCCAAAGAGCGCAAGTAGAAACGGAATCCCCCATGTAGGTTTCCAGCTCACACCAGCATCCTGCCAGTCGCCTTCAGCGCCGATAAAATTCCAGAGGATGTAACGGATGAACATATGATTAATCTGGTAACGCCAGAGGAAATCGGTATCGCTGGTATAGTTCTCACGCGTCGGCTTGTGCATCGCCTCCGGTGAGTACCTGCGCGGAAAATACTTTGTGACGAATGTCTGCTGTTCGTTACTCCAGCTTTCTCCCTTCAGCAGCGGTGTGTCACCGTACTGCTCGCGTCCGAGATAGCTCACAAGACCTGCCATGTCATGAGGCGAGTTTTCATTCATCGGAATGTTGTCAACATTCGCCCTCATGATCACGATCGTGTAGGTAGTATAACCGAGGACGATGAACAGGAAGGAGAGGCAAGCTACTTGCAATAATTTGTGATTTGTCTGTTTTGCCCGATAGATGCCGTACCCAGCTGCTACGATGAGGAGAGGCGGAAGAAACGGGAGCAGATCGCTTTTGAAACCCTTAAATTCACCGTCAAGCATCGACGGCATCAGCTGTACGACACCCGGATAAATCACAAAGAAAACAACAAGAGCGATAATGGAAAATTTGATGAAAGAGTTCCGATTCACTTCATAGCGCCGGAAATATATTATCATGAGAACAGGAAAAATTGTAAGAACAGCAAGAAGGTGAACTCCCACCGACAAGCCGATTAGGTATGCTATAAGAAGCATATATTTTTCGTTATGCGGCTCTTCGGACATATCCCACCACTGAAATGCGAGCCACATGATGACGGCAACGAAGATCATACTAAGACCGTACACCTCCGCTTCGGTTGCATTGAACCAGAATGTGCCGCTGTACGCGAGCGTCAGCGCTCCTATAGCAGAGGCACCGTAAATGACAATCCGGTCAAACAATGAAGACGGTACACCCCGAAGACGTGTTACGACTTTTACTCCTACGAGGTAGAGGAACATTACACTTAGCGCGCTTGATAATGCTGACATTGCATGAACCCGTGCCGCAACATCCGCGTAGTATGGCAGGATCGATGCAATTCTTCCCAGAAGTATAAATAAAGGAGAGCCCGGTGGGTGCGGTACCTGGAGCAGAACCGATGCGGCGATAAATTCACCCACATCCCAGAAAACAACCGTATCAGAAAGTGTCAAATAGTAAACAAATCCGCTCAGGATGAAAACAGCCAGGGCGATGTACCCGTTGAGTTTTTTATCCGCCATTATTGCCTCAATCTGTATTAAGGAACCAAGTAAGTATTATTTTTTAATATAGAAGAAATTCGCAACATTCGCAAAAAAATGACTATTGGTGTAATAATGAAAGCCTTTTAGCAATTTCATCGCAATAGAGGAAGCCTCGATCCGTAAGGTGTAATACGTTATTTTCCTGTACAATCAGCTTTTGCAGACTAAGCTCCTCAAGATAGGATTGCGCTTTCTCGATCATATTCTCCCCTCCAGCATCATCCGCTCGGCTGAGATCAAGTGAACCGGTCCTTAATCCGAGCATGATCATCTCATCCAATAATTGCCGGGAGGATAATTCCTCCGAATCTT
>CAYGZY010000157.1:0-12548 GCA_964354485.1 uncultured Chlorobiaceae bacterium
CTTCCGCGATCGAAAAAAATCTGTTACAATGTGGTCCGAAGGGTAAGCGCTTCGTTCAATACTGCGTTGGAGTTCTAGGATATGCCCTGTCAGCGATGCCGGATTCATACATCAGCGAAAGGTTCACTCATCATATCGCTCATATAGGCTCGTGCCATCCGGGGCGTATTAAAGGCAACACCGATGTTGCCGTCTTTATTCAGGGCAATGACACCGCCGAAACCCTCGACTTTACGGTGAAGCAGTTCCAGCGCCTTTTCAATGGCTATCTGGGGCTGACCGCCGTGCATATCCATCAGATCGATGACGGTCTTCGCCATGACGATTTTTATCATCGCTTCTCCCCATCCTGTCGTCGATACACCTCCGATGTCGTTATCGGCATAAGTTCCGCATCCAATGAGCGGTGAGTCTCCCACGCGGCCCATATATTTATTGAGCGTTCCACCGGTTGAAGTGCCTGCACAGATAGTACCCTGGGAATCTCTTGCAACCGCTCCGACAGTGCCGGATGATGAATGCTTTTTCCTGAATGCGTCGCGTGTTGAAAATCCCTTGCGCTTTCTTAGATCATTCCACCGCTTTTGTTCTCTTTGATTGATCAAACTTTTCGGATTACAGAGCGGAAAGCCATATTCAGTTGCGAAGCGTTCCGCACCATCGCCGACTAGCAGAATATGTTCACTCTCATCCATAATTGTACGAGCGAGTGAAATGGGATTTTTCACCCGATGCACTGCGGCTACGGCCCCACAGCGCAATGTTGTGCCTGTCATGATGCTCGCATCCAGTTCAACTATTCCGAGTTGGTTCAGATGGGAACCGTGCCCTGCATCGAATGTTTCGTCGTTTTCCATTATGCGTACTGTCTGCTCTACCGCATCGATGGCGCTTCCGCCTGTTTTAAGAATATTCCACCCTACTTTGAGTGCGGTGAGGCATCCTTTCCGGTGAGCTTCAACTTCTGCGTCGGGTATGTCCCAAGCGCCGCCGTGTACGATTAATGATACCATAAAATATTAATGATGATAGGGTGAAAGTTAGTAAAAAGAGAATGCTTTAGCAATTGGTGGGAATGGGTACCAGCCTAATCCTGTTTTATTAACACCTTGTTTTAGTAATGTGATCCTGCAAAACAATCTCATTAACACCTCGCTGAAGCGAGGTGACACTGGAACAAATCGATCTGTTGAACCGTTTTAACGGTTTCAATTGAAGCTGTTGAAACAGCTTCGCTGGTTATTCTGTGTTAAATTCACACCGATGAATCGGTGTGTTAATGAGATACTTTTTACCCTCTCCCCTGTCCTGCTTCGATTAAATTCGAAACGGGACATCCTCTCTCCCGATCCTTCGACGGCGCTCAGGATGATATCGGGAGAGGGGACCGAGGGGAGAGGGTTCTCTCAGCACTTTACTTTTGGACTACCCCCCATTCAGGGGGAGAGGTTAATCAGAAAAACATTTGTTGAATTTTTTCCTATATAGTTTTTTATCAATCAAGGTGTAAATTATATTATTTACATCATCAAAATCGAAATCCTGCATCATAACAGCATCAGGACATCCGAGCGAGTTCCACGTCAGACCGCGATCCGTTGTTTCATAAATATCAAATCTCTCATTGCTAAATGCAATTATGAATAATCTCTGTGGATTGTTCGTAGTCATAATTCCACCGACGTAACTTAATTCCGGCAATCCCGTATTTGACATCACCCATGATTTTCCCTCATCCGTGGAGATGTAAAAACCCCATCCACCTGTGTATAACGTAGATACCTGTTCTATGTCATTAGCCAACGACCCGTCTGAATTTTCCGGAAGTAGCCCGACATAACTCCAATCTTCACCTCCATGTGTACATTTTAATAAGATTTCATCTCCTCAGCCAACACGAGCGGCATATAAAATATCCGGATTAGTTCGATTCATAATTACATTAGGTTGACCATAAGAGCACAACGTGGATCTACATCACAATCGATAGTATCAAAGTCAATCGGCTCAGACCAAGACCTTCCTGCATTTGTTGATTTGTAGAATGTGCCGGGTAAAAATCCTCCTCCAATGGCATAAAGGATCTCATTATTCGTATAATCTATTGCACAAATATGAGCCATCGTCTCACAATCAAGGTAAATTCCGGTATCGGCACGAAACCAATTTGCTCCAGCATCGGTTGATTTCAATATACCAGGATGAATACTAGGTGGACCACAATAAGCGCCGCCAACCATGAGATAGAGAGTACTATCATCTATCGGATCGATTTCAACGCCGTTGTGATCTAAATCGGTTAGTACTGTGTCCCACGAGAATCCACCATCATAACTTTTATAAAACCTTCCACGCCAACTGCCGTAGATGCTCTGAAGACCACCATATATGATATTTGGATTTCGATGATCTACTGTGATATTTGTTATTAATATATCTGAAATTTTATTCCAACTTGTTCCCAAACTATCATAGACTAATTGTCCATCACTAGTTGCTTTAATCCAATATCCTTTCCCCGGTACCAAAGAATCTGCTATCAGGTAGCCTGTGGCTGGATCATATTCATAGAAATCTGAGACGGTAAGCGTACAAGGATCATAAAAAAAAGTAGAATACGGAACTGTAATATCAATCGAACCGACGAGATTCCATCCTTTCACCAAACTGATACAACTCGTAGTACATTTTGTTCCGATAATATCTATTGTATCCGAAGTCGGGAATTTCAACCAGTAACCTGTTCCATGCCGGAGTGTTTCCTGTGCCACATATCCATTTTGATAGACAAACGCATCGGAAACTGCTCCGGGGAATAAGTGGTGAGTATTTGCATCAGAAACATGAAGCGGTAAAGATATCAAATTCCACCCCGAATCTACTTGGATGGTTGTGGCAATTTCTTGTTGATAAGCGAGGACAGGATTATTCGTGGTTAGAAATATCAGTGCGGAAATTAAGATCACAAGTAATATAAATCTTCTTTTTCCCATAGTCGCTCCTGAAAAAATCCCCAGAATATGCTAAAGGAAATGTAGTACTTCTTTTCTGTAATTTCAAATATTGTGCCGGAATGACTAGAAAACCTAAAATTCTGAATATTATGGGGGAAACAGGGCTTTGCAATAAAAATAAATATGTGGGTAGTGGTTGAATAAAAATTAATAAGTAGGGAAGGCCTTCAGCGATTTGTCTTTACCTCGCTCCCTCACCTACTGTCCCCCTCTCCACTTGTGGAGAGGGGGATTCAGGGGGAGAGGTTAATCAGGAAAACGTTTATAGAATTTCTTTACCGAATTGCCGATCAAAGATATGTGTATCGTGGGGACAGTTTTTTTTCGCGTAACGGAAGCGATTCTTCTCGCTGTCCCCACAATACGTACTAAATTAAGTCATAACCTCAGCATCCGTCAGTTTGCCGAATCGGATCAGTCCACGCTTATCGAGCGAAACTTCAACCGTATCGCCGTCTGCCAGCGTTCCCGCGAGTATTTCTTCCGACAGTCTGTTGACGATGTATTTCTGGATAACCCGTTTGAGCGGGCGTGCGCCGAGTGTTGGATCATAACCGAGTTTTATGAGCCATTCTTTCGCTTCCTCGGTGAATTCGAGTTTAATATTTTTTCGCTCGAGCATTTTCTTTACGCGATTCAGCTGCAGCCCAATGATAGCTTTCAGATCGTCTTTGCTGAGGAGTTTAAAGAGGATGATTTCATCAATACGGTTGAGGAATTCAGGGCGTATGGATTGACGCAGCATTTCAAACAGCGCGCTTCGCAGTTCGCCGTAAATATTTTCAATTTCTGTGTTGGAAATAAATTCCCCGCCCAGACGCTCCTGAATCATCTGCGACCCGAGATTGGATGTCATAATGATAATCGTATTCTTAAAATTAACTGTTCGGCCTTTGCTGTCGGTGAGGCGTCCTTCATCGAGCACCTGCAGCAGCAGGTTGAATACTTCCGGATGAGCTTTTTCAATTTCGTCGAGCAATACAACAGAGTATGGTTTTCGCCGGATCGCTTCGGTAAGCTGACCGCCTTCCTCATAGCCGACATACCCCGGGGGCGCGCCGATGAGGCGTGATACGGAGAATTTTTCCATGTATTCGCTCATATCGATGCGGATCAGGGCGTTCTCATCGTTGAATAGGAATTCTGCGAGGGCGCGGGCAAGTTCTGTTTTTCCGACACCCGTTGATCCGAGGAAGATAAACGAACCTATCGGTCGTTTTTCATCCTGTAATCCGGCGCGGCTTCTGCGGATTGCATCGGCAACTGCGTGTACAGCTTCGTCCTGATCAATTAATCTTTCATGCAGTCGTTCTTCCAGGTGAAGGAGCTTTGTCCTTTCACTTTCAAGCATGCGGCTTACCGGAATACCTGTCCATTGCGAGACGATCTCCGCGATGTCCTCGGAATCGACCTCTTCTTTCAGCATTTTTTTGTTTTTTTGTGTTTCGGTAAGAATCCCGCTTGCTTCTTTCAGCTTTTTTTCCAGCGATACTATAGTGCCGTACCGAAGTTCCGCGACTTTCGCAAGATTTCCCTGGCGTTCCTGCTGTTCTGCTTCTGTCTTTGCCTTCTCGATCTCCTCTTTCATGGTACGGATCGACTGAATAAGCTCTTTTTCATTTTGCCAGTGAACGCGGAGTTCAGACCTGTGCTGATTAAGCTCTGCGATTTCTTTAGTAATTGTTTCGAGGCGTGACTGGGTTGCCGCATCGGTTTCGCGCCTGACCGCTTCACGCTCAATTTCCAACTGCTTGATGCGGCGTTCAATCTCGTCCAGTTCTTCGGGGAGGGAGTCGATTTCAATTCGTAACTTGGATGCCGCTTCATCAACCAGATCAATAGCCTTATCGGGGAGAAAGCGGTCGCTTATGTACCGGTGGCTCAGTTCTGCTGCAGCGACAATAGCGCTGTCCATGATTCTGACACCATGGTGAATTTCGTACCGTTCTTTTAAGCCCCGAAGGATGGAAACTGTGTCTTCAACAGACGGTTCCTTGATGAGAACCGGCTGAAAGCGACGCTCGAGGGCAGGATCTTTTTCGATGTATTTGCGGTACTCATCGATCGTCGTAGCGCCTATAGCACGGAGTTCCCCTTTGGCGAGAGCAGGTTTCAGCATGTTAGCCGCATCGACTGATCCTTGCGCGGCGCCTGCGCCGACGAGAGTATGAAGCTCGTCGATGAAGAGGATGATTTCTCCTTCAGATTCGGTTATTTCCTTCAGTATGGCTTTGAGGCGTTCTTCAAATTGCCCGCGAAAGCTGGTACCCGCAACGAGTGCACCCATGTCGAGAGCAATAATCCGTTTGGTTTTTAAATTTTCCGGAATATCTCCCTGGATGATTCGCTGAGCTAACCCCTCTGCTATGGCAGTTTTCCCGACACCGGGCTCACCGATGAGTACCGGATTGTTCTTCGTACGCCGTGACAGTACCTGGAGAACGCGCCGGATTTCTTCGTCGCGGCCGATGACTGGATCAAGTTTCCCTTTTCGTGCAAGCTCGTTGAGGTCTCTACCGAATCGCTGGAGTGCCTGATATTTTTCCTCAGGTGACTGATCCATCACGCGCTGAGTTCCGCGGATGTCCTTCAGCGCTTTGTAGATCTGGTCTTTTGTTACACCCTGACCAATAAGAAGCTGAGATGCCTGAGATTTACCTGACACCAGCGCAAGGAGAAGATGTTCGGTACTGACGTATTCGTCCTTTAACGATTGTGCTTCCTTGAGGGCGGCATCAAACAGCTGTGTCAGTGTCTGACTCAGATACTGGTTTCCTATACCTGCTCCGGAAACTTTCGGCAGTTTACCGATCACGTCATTGATTTTTATTTTGACGTAGTTGACGTTAGTTCCGATTTTCTGGAGAAGAGGTACGAAGATTCCCTCGCTATCCTGAATCAGCGCTGCGAGCAGGTGTTCAGGTTCAATTGATTGATTGCCGTAACTGACAGCAATCTCCTGAGCATCCTGAATTGCTTCCTGTGATTTAATTGTGAATTTCTGAAGATTCATTATCTGTTTCTGTTCTCTCTTTAGGTAACTTTCCCTGACCGCTTTCCTGTTCCTCTGTCTTTTTATGTGCTTTCTGTTCTACGATTACTTCGATTGCGGATTGCTTATCCTTTGATTGAAAATCGTGGAAAGCAGTGAGGTGAGCAATACCGTGTCCGCCTTTCCATGAAATCCAACGTTTCTTTGTGGCAATTATCAGGAAGATGACGAGAGCCAGGGAAATGATGATATAAAAAAGTATTTCTGCCGTCATTTTCTCTTATTGATAGTTACACTTCGACTTCGCTCAGTGTGACGGTTTTTTTAAATTAATGGCTAGTCCATGGTGAGCGGAGTCGAACCATCACTTGTCTTTATCATCTACAACTTCGAAGGATGCGTCTTCGACAACCTTGTCGTCCTTCTTGCCGTTGTTGTCAGCCGGACCAGTTTGTCCCCCCGGTGGAGGCTGTGGTCCACCCTGGGGTTGTCCCTGAGCGGTTGTCTGCTGATACATCACTGATGAGGCTTCGTTCCATGCGGCATTCAATGATTCCATTTTTGCTTTGATGTCCGGTACATCCCCGGCTTTTATGGCGGCATCGAGTGCATCTGCCGCGGATTCCACTTTAGATTTGAGGTTTGCCGGTATTTTATCGCCGAAATCTTTTATTTGTTTCCGTGTCTGGAAAACAAGATTATCGGCCTGATTTTTTATGTCGACTTCCTCGCGGTGTTTCTTGTCGTCGGTTTGATGCTCCTGGGCATCCCTCTTCATCTTTTCGATTTCCTCCTTTGTGAGGCCGCTCGATGATGTGATGCGGATGCTCTGTTCTTTGTTAGTTGCCTTGTCTTTCGCGGTCACGTGGAGCATGCCATTTGCGTCTATGTCGAATGTGACCTCGATCTGCGGTATCCCGCGTTGTGCCGGGGGTATACCGTCAAGGTGGAATCGGCCGAGTGTCCGATTGTCCATAGCCATGGGCCGCTCGCCCTGCAGAATGTGTATTTCGACCGAGGGTTGGCTGTCTGATGCTGTAGAAAATATCTCGCTCTTGCGTGTCGGTATTGTTGTATTTGCCTGTATCATCTGTGTCATGACGCCGCCGAGTGTTTCAATGCCCAGAGTCAGCGGAGTAACATCGAGCAGTAAGACATCAGTCACATCGCCGGTAAGAACGCCGCCCTGGATGGCAGCTCCCATTGCGACTACCTCGTCCGGGTTAACGCCTTTGTGGCCTTCCTTCCCGAAAATATCCTTCACGAGTTGTTGTACTCTCGGAACGCGGGTCATTCCGCCGACGAGAATAATTTCGTCGATCTGGTTCGGCATAAGTCCTGCGTCATGCAGTGCCTTCTCAACGGGCGGTATGCATCTCTGAATGAGATCTTCGACAAGCTGTTCAAATTTTGCCCGGGTTATGGTCAGGTTAAGATGCTTCGGTCCATCCTGAGTTGCAGTTATGAAAGGCAGATTTACTTCTGTCTGTAGAAGCTGAGAGAGTTCCATCTTCGCTTTTTCCGATGCTTCACGAAGACGCTGGAGAGCCATCGGGTCTTTGCGCAGGTCGATCCCCTCCTGTTTTCTGAATTCATCCGCGATGTAATCGACAACCCGCTGATCGAAGTTATCGCCGCCGAGGTGTGTATCACCGTTTGTCGATTTAACTTCGAAGACACCCTCTCCGAGCTCGAGTACGGAAATGTCAAAAGTTCCTCCTCCCAGGTCAAAGACAGCGACCTTGACATCCTTCTGCTTTTTGTCCATACCATAAGCGAGCGCTGCGGCTGTCGGTTCATTGATGATACGGCGGACATTGAAGCCGGCAATTTCGCCTGCTTCTTTTGTTGCCTGACGCTGTGCGTCGTTGAAGTAAGCAGGTACTGTAATAACTGCGTCTGTAATTTTTGTACCGAGGTAATCTTCGGCAGTCTGTTTCATTTTCTGAAGAATCATCGCGCTGATTTCAGGCGGTGAGTAAATTCGGTCACCGACCTGAACACGGGCAGTGTTGTTATCACCCTGAATTACTTTGTACGGGACCAGCTTCATCTCCTCATTTACTTCATGGTGAAAGCGTCCCATGAATCGCTTGATTGAAAAGACCGTGTTTTGAGAATTGGTGACTGCCTGTCGCTTTGCTGATTGACCGACAAGGCGCTCACCGCCTTTTGTAAAACCGACTACGGACGGCGTCGTGCGTCCACCTTCTGCGTTTGCAATAACGGTGGGATCCTTCCCTTCCATTACCGCAACAACTGAATTTGTGGTTCCTAAGTCAATACCAATTATTTTCCCGGTCATATATTCTCCTCGTGAATAAAAAACATTGAATCAGTAAATTATTTGATTTTGATCTCTCTATTATAGAGTCAATGGCTGTGCCAAAAAACGGTAGGAAATTATCCCTGAAACGGATTGAAAAAGGGTATATAAAATCATTAAAATATCCTCCAAATAATAAAACATGCCATAATGACAGTTTATGTCATGTCTTTGTCATAAAAGTGATATTATGTCACGATTATGACCTTGACTTTTGACAGCATTTTTACTATATCAAAACGCTATGAATGAAGTGGAAATCAGCAGGCGGATTAAGTCGGAAGTATTCGGTAAATTGATCCGTGTGTATGATGCAGTTGATTCCACAAATCTTCGCGCCATTGAATTGATTAAAGGTGGAGAGGAAGAGGGAACTCTCGTGATAGCGGAGGAACAAACAGCAGGCCGCGGACGACGAGGGAAGGCATGGTTCTCGGAGAAGGGAAAAAATCTGCTGTTCTCTCTGATAATAAAACCGTGCATCAACCGGGATTCTCTCAGTTTGACATCTCTCACGGCGGCTCTCTCTGTAGCAAAAGCTGTTCAGACTTTGTACGGATTGCCCGTTGAGTGTAAGTGGCCCAACGATGTGATGGCCGGCAGTAAGAAGTTCTGTGGAATCCTGCCGGAAACTGTATTGCGTGAAGGAGATCATCCGGGAATCAGTTTGGGAATCGGAATCAACGTGAACCAGAAAATATTTCCTGCTGAAATTGCTGAAAGAACGGTATCACTGTCTATGCTTACCGGAAAAGAGCTGGACCGGTATGAATTGCTTGCCGAGGTTCTGCAGCATCTGGAAAACAACTTCAGGAGACTCGGCGAGGGTTACAAGCGTGAAATTCTTGATGAATGGATAAGGTTCTCTTTCCATTTTGGCAGAGAGGTGTCCATAAACGTTGACGGGCAGGTAATTAATGGTATCGCTGAGGATGTAGCGGAGGACGGTAGTTTGATTATTCGTAGTAAAGATGAGAAAATTAAAATAATTTCAGGGGATGTATCGTATGATACTCGTATTTGACATCGGCAACACCCACACTGTCGTGGGTGTTTTCCAGAAAGGGAAGTTGGTGCTCAACAGACGCTTGGCAACTTCTCTGCAGAGGACAGAGGATGAATTGTGGGTTCTCGTTAAGGCGTACTGTGAACTCGGGAATCTCTCCACTGCTGCTATTCAGGGTGTCATCATTGCGTCCGTGGTACCTTCCCTCACGGATATCGCTTTTCGGGCGGTGGAAAAATATTTGGCATTCAAACCTGTGGTTGTATCGGGTTCGCTCGATGTCGGATTCACCATTCCGTACGACGACCCGTCCCAATTAGGCGCCGACCGGATATGCGCTGTGGCGGCAGCTCTGAAGAAATTTGGCGGTCCTGCAATCGTCGTGGATTTCGGTACGGCTACAACCTATGACATCATCTCGAACAAAGGGGAATACATCGGCGGGGTCATCGCCCCGGGGATCATGACAGCGGCGGGCAACCTTGCGGAGAAGACTGCACTACTCTCCAGAGCTTCGTTTCAGTTTCCGACGCAAGTGATCGGAAAAAACACGAGGGAAGCAATCCAGTCCGGGGTGATGTACTATGCTCTCGACGGATTCGAGGGGATGATTCGCCGGCTGCGGAGGGTTGCTGGAAAATACGCAACCGTTATAGCCACGGGAGGATTGGCACCCTTCATTACAGAAATGACGAACGAAATTAAATACATAGAGCCCAACCTTGTCCTTGAAGGCGCGAGGATCATTTTCGAAAAACTGGGGAAAAAAAGCAAAAAGTAACGAAAGCGCACACCTGGGGGAGGAAAAAATCCGTGCATACCCGGAAATCTTTCAACACGACCTGATTTCCCATTTTCTTGATTCTCACACCATGTTTTGTTATTATACTTCCATGAATTCCCGTGCTGCCTCAAGAGAAAATTTTAAAGAGAGTTACGACAACTATAAAAAGAAACTCGAGAAACGACTCGGTACATTCGCGTCGGTGCGGGAGCCGAGGATTGTTTACGAGCCGATACGCTACACTCTCGCAACAGGGGGAAAACGGTTCCGGGCGGTTCTCGTTCTACTGGCGTGCGAAGCGGCGGGTGGAAAAATTCACCGAGCGATCCACGCCGCTGCGGCAATGGAAGTACTCCATAATTTTACGCTGGTACACGACGATGTTATGGATAATGCAGAACTGCGGCGGGGAAAGCCGACCGTTCATGCGAAATGGGATGCTAATGTAGCGATCCTCTCCGGCGATGAAATGATCGCACAGGCATACGCAATGCTTCTCCAGACATCCTCCCCGCGTATGATGAACATCCTCGGTGTGTACACCGATGCGCTCGTCCAGGTTTGTGAAGGACAGGGATTTGACAAAGAGTTTGAAAGACGTCATTCCGTGACACTCGATGAATACTATCGAATGATTTCAAAAAAAACCGGCGTGGTGATCGCGGCTGCGGCCGAAATTGGCGCAATCATCGGTTCGGAAGCAGATCGGACCGTCGGTGCTCTGCGGATATACGGACAGTACCTCGGTCGATCGTTCCAGATAAGGGATGATTACCTCGATGTCATGGGTACTAAAAAGGAATTCGGGAAAAATATAGGCGGAGATATTTACGAAGGAAAAAAAACATACCTCCTTCTCAAGGCATTCGAGGCCGCGAAAGGGGGCGACCGGAAATTACTGCGGTCGGTTATCCCGGGTAACCGGCTGGACGCCCGGAATGTTGAGTCTATAAGGCATATATATATGCGCACAGGTGCAGTAGAAGCCGCAAAAAAAGAGATATGCCGCTGTACTCGGAAGGCAAAAGAGGCTCTGAAACCAATCCGACACAGCAGATCCAGGGATCTCCTCGTGTGGCTTGCGGATCAATTGAGTGCCCGTACCTCATGATTGAGCGCGAGGTTACAATCATCAATCGGAGCGGCTTACATACGCGACCCGCGGCAACCCTGGTGAAAACGGCGGCAAAGTTTAAATCTGATTTTTTTATAAACAAGGACGGCATGGAAATAAACGGTAAAAGTATAATCGGTGTGATGACGCTCGCGGCGGAGCAGGGTGCAAAGCTTACCCTGAGATTTTTAGGTCCCGATGAAGAAGAAGCTGCCCGGTGCGTCGTCGATCTGATTGAGCGTGGCTTTGATGAGTAGAGCATGAGTGGTACAACCGCGGTTAAACGGGAAATTGTGCTGAAAGGAATACCTGCTTCGCCCGGTATCGCTATCGGATCAACATACCTTTTTATAAAGGATGTACCGGTAGTAGAGGAACGATCCGTAAGCGGGAACGAGACAGAGGGAGAGAAAGTACGTCTCAATCATGCCATCGAAAAGTCGAAGAGAGAGCTGAATAAAATCCTGCTCTTTGCGCAGGAAAAAATCGGTGAGGCAAAAGCAAAAATTCTTGAAGCACAAATCATGGTGCTGGACGACCAGGTACTGCTCGATGCTATCCGGGGACGCATTGAAAAAGAATGTAAAAATGCCGAATACGTTGTGAATGATGAAATTGGAAAGTATGCCGCGCTCATGCTCAAGGCTCATGATGAGTACATGCATGAACGCGCGCATGACATGGACGACCTCAGGCACCGCATCATCCGGAACATGCTGCAGGAGAGACTTATTTCGAAACTGGAGGGCTCTATGATAATAATTGCCCACACCCTGACTCCGGCAGACACAATGATTTTGAGCAGAAACCATGTCCTTGCGTATGCAACCGATCTGGGGGGCATAACATCACACGCTGCCCTGTTTTCTCGTTCCTTGAAAATACCGGCGGTTGTCGGTCTCGGCGACATAAGCCGGCAAGTGAATTCAGGGGATATTGTCATTCTTGACGGTTATGCAGGTCATGTGATTGTGAATCCTGCGCCGGAACATGTCCGCGACTATGAACAGAAACAGTCGAGAATGCATGCGTTTGAACAGAAACTTACCAGTCTGAAAGATCTCCCTGCCGAGACAAAAGACGGACACCGCATCGAATTATCGGCAAATATCGAACTTGCCGATGAATTGGATTATGTCGTTGTACAGGGATCGCAGGGCGTCGGACTCTACCGGACGGAAAGCCTGCTGCTCGACCGTGATGATTTTCCGTCTGAGGAAGAGCAGTATCTTGAGTATAAAAAAATTGTGGAACGGATCTACCCGAATCGTGTGATCATGCGAACATTCGATATAGGCGGCGATAAAGTGGC
>CAYGZY010000158.1:0-4130 GCA_964354485.1 uncultured Chlorobiaceae bacterium
GTAGCTGATTGATCAGAGATGCATCTCCTTCCGCAGATATGCGAATGTAATTTGAACTTAATCCAGATACAAAACCGTCGTTCTGGGAATTCTCGAACAGGACGGTGAGTGATTTTCCGATGAATCTTTTAATAAATTCTGCTTTTTTCTTTTTTCCAATGGAGCGGAGTACTTCGTTTCGAGCATGTCGGACGTTCGGTTGAATTATTTCTGCGTAATCCGTCGCCGGTGTACCCGGTCTTTCCGAATACGTGAACGCGTGAATGTAAGAAAACTGCAAATCCTCCAGAAACGAAACCGTTTGATTGAACAGTATATCCGTTTCGCCTGGGAAACCAGCAATCACGTCGATACCTATGCCTGCCTCAGGGTCATTATTGTTAATATATTCGACAAGGTCTCTGTATGATTCCGTCGTATATCGGCGCCGCATGCGTCTGAGGATTATATTGCTTCCGCTCTGCAATGGAATGTGAAAGTGTTTGCAGTATTTATCTGATTGCAATATAAAATCGACTGTCTGTCTGGTTAGCAGGTTCGGCTCCACCGAACTGATCCTGATCCGTTCGATACCGTCCAGTTTTTCCAGTTCCTTCATGAGGCCGAGGAGGTCAGTGCCGTTCTTTTGTCCATAATCTCCTACATTCACACCCGTGAGCACGATTTCCCGGTGTCCCTGATTTATGATCTGCCGTGCCTGATCGACGATAGTCTGAACCGGCAGACTCCGGCTCATGCCGCGTGCGCCCGGGATGGTACAAAATGAACAGTTATAGTCACAGCCGTCCTGTATCTTGAGAAAGGCGCGCGTTCGTCCACCGACATCAGACGAGTAGGCAGGGTGGATATTTTCGTTTTCATTGATGCGCGATATGAAGATTGCGGGGGCTGAAGATTTACGGAATTCCCCAGCATAATTTAAAGGATGGAATTTTTCCTCTCCGCCAAGTATTAGATCCACGCCGTTTATTTTCGCAATTTCCTTTGCTTGTAATTGTGAATAACATCCGACAACTATGACGTAAGTTTCGGGTGACCGACGCAGGACACGGCGTATGAGACGGCGGCATTCGCGCTCGGCTTTTTGTGTGACGGTGCAGGTATTCAGGACGAAGATATCAGAAGGCTGATCGGGATTCACCACCGTAAAGCCGCGTTCCACGAACTGGCGGCCGATCGTTGATGATTCCGCAAAATTTAACTTGCATCCCAGTGTTTGAAAGGCAACTTTTTTCATGCCGTAGTAAAAGATAAAACGCAGAGGCGCAGAGATCGCGGAGAAACGCAGAGAATATTTTACAACTTCCTGCGCCCTTTGCGCACTCTGCGCCTCTGCGTTAATTTATTCTGGTACCGCTCCTATCTTCTTCTCCTGTCTAAAGGAATCACATCATGTAATCGGATGTTGGCGGTTCATTCAGTATTTCCGGCGGGATTTCAATCGGTTTGCCGGATATCTCCGCGACATCCTTCATAGTCATCGGCGGGAGTTTATGTTTCGTCACATACTCGTCGATGGTCTTCTGTTCCTTCTGCTTCAGGTATTCGACTGCCGAAAGAACTATCTTTTTGCTTTCCTTGTCGAATTCCAGAATCCGGAGAGGTAGTTCATCGCCGACGTGGAATGAATCGCTGATATTTTTCAGTTGCGTCATTGCCAGCTGTGACACGGGGACAAAGCCATCCACGCCGAGCGGAAGCTCCACGATGACGCCTTTCTCAATGATCCGTACGATTTTCCCCGATGTCTCCACCCCGATTTTATACACATCACCGAACGAATCCCAGGGATTATCTTTCACCTGTTTATGTCCGAGTGATATTCTCCTCTGTTCGACATCGATGCCCAGTATAACGACATCCAGCTTTTCGCTTTTCTTTACCATTTCTCCGGGGTGACGTATTTTCTTCGTCCATGAGAGATCTGATATGTGTACTAAACCATCAACGCCTTCCTCAAGTTCGACAAAGACGCCAAAATTTGTCAGATTCCTGACGGTACCAGCGTGCCTGGAGTTAATTGGATATTTCTCGAGAAGAGAGAGCCACGGATCAGGCTCCAACTGCTTCATGCCGAGCGAAATCTTCTTATTTTCCTTGTCGAGACTGAGAATTATCGCATCTATAAGCTGACCCATTGAGACCACCTGAGACGGATGCTTGATATGCTGGGTCCATGACATTTCCGATATGTGAATGAGACCTTCGATGCCCTTTTCGACTTCAATGAATGCACCGTAATCGGCGAGTGACACCACTTTTCCGGTAACCTTTGTTCCAACGGGATACTTCGTTTCGATATTTTCCCATGGGTGCGGCTGAAGTTGTTTAAGCCCTAGAGATATGCGCTTTTTCGCCTCATCGAATTCGAGAACAACTACGTTGATCGTCTGATCGAGCTTTAAAACTTCCGACGGGTGATTTATACGACCCCATGAAAGATCCGTAATATGTATGAGACCGTCGACACCTCCAAGATCAATGAAGACACCAAAATCGGTAATCGCTTTTACCGTTCCCTCCAGAACCTGTCCTTTTTCCAGACTGTTGAGTATCGCATTACGCTGTTCCTGGATTTCTGCTTCGATGAGAACTTTATGACTGACGACTACATTTTCGTTCGGATGGTTGATTTTTGCTACTTTGAATTCCAACGTTTTACCGATGAACTGATCGAAATCGCGGACAGGTCTGATATCGATCTGAGAGCCGGGCAGAAATGCATCAAGTCCCATCAGGTCGACTACCAATCCGCCCTTGATACGCCGTGAAATTTTGCCGGTGAGAATCTCGCCCGTTTCGTAGGCTTTCACCACGCGTTCCCACGTGCGCATGAAATCGGCGCGTTTTCTCGACAGCACAAGCTGACCATCTTTGTTTTCAACACTTTCAAGGAAGACTTCAATTTCATCCCCCGGTTTCAGTTCGTCGATGTTGGGAAATTCCGTTATAGAAACAAGCCCTTCCGATTTAAAGCCTATATCGATCGCGACGTTATCTTCAGTAATCGCGACAACCCTTCCCTTGACTATCTGCGATTCCTGAACGTTGCTGAATGTCTGATTGTACAGCTCTGAGAGCTCTTTGTACTCCTGTTCAGAGTATTCCCGTTCTTCGATTTCGGATATTGTTCTCCTCTGCCGTTGCGAATTCCCGGATTTTCCGCTATACGAATCGGCGGGTGATGATGAAAGTGTTTTTTCCTGATCTGTGGTGCCGTTGTACCCGAGTGCCATTAAATCTCCTAAAATGTTATTGAATACATTTTTATGATTATTCGAAGCCGTTCCCGCAGCGGGGCGGAAGTCATCGACCGTCTCTTGCCCGCAGTAACGTTACTCCGATTTTAATAGAACAGTTAATTTATGATGACTTGTTATACTCTTTCGTTTCGCTCTCCTGAGCGATACCTAACATCTCTTCGATACGCGTTTTCACCCGTCCCATGAGCCACTGGGGGGTGGAGGTTGCTCCGCTTATTCCAACCGTGTCGACTCCGTCCAGCCATTCGGATTTAACTTCGGTTTCGTTTTCCACGAAGTAAGTCAGCGGATTCTCATCACGGCAAATCTGGTAAAGAACTTTTCCATTCGAGCTGTTCTTCCCCGCGACGAAGATCATGATGTCATTCTCGCTGGCAAACTGACGCAGCTTCTTGTCGCGCCCCGAAACCTGGCCGCAGATGGTATCTTTCGCGTAGAACTCGCACGCCTGCTCCTCGAAACTTTCAATTACAAGATCTTTGATTCTCTTCTGAAATTCTTCCTTCAAACGATGGAACGTCTGTTTGTCCATCGTCGTCTGTGAAAAGAGAACCGTCTTCCTTCTGACGTCAAGCGTGTCGATTTCATCGATCGATTTGATGACGATTGCTTCGCCGTTCGTCTGCCCTACGAGTGCTATTATTTCCGCGTGATCTTTTTTTCCATATATAACGACCTGATACCCGTCGACGTAAAACTTGCGGATACGTTCCTGGACCTTACGAACAACCGGGCATGTTGCATCGATTAATTCAACGCCAAGTCTCTTCGCCTCTTCGAAGGTAGAGGGAGGTTCGCCGTGCGCACGGATTAAGACTTTTCCGTCGCGGATACCGGACAAGTCGGCACTGGATATCGTCTTCAATC
>CAYGZY010000159.1:0-10587 GCA_964354485.1 uncultured Chlorobiaceae bacterium
CCAAAGATCAATCTGCCGGCCGCCATTGTGTAAATGTTACCCTGTAAGGCGGTCACCAAAGCACCGAGCATAATGATCACGGTGAAAATGAAGACTGATTTCCTGGTACCGATCCTGTCGATAATGATTCCGCCTATCAGCACCATGATTATGTTGGGAAAACTGTATATCCCGTTCAGGAGTCCGATTTCTGAATCGGAGAAACCGAGTTGTGTTTTGAGCACATCGGCGAGCGGACTTATACTATCATAAATATAGTAATTGCCGAACATCGCCAAGCTGATAAATAAAAGCACCATCCAGCGGAAAAAAGCGGATGGCTGATTTCGATTGTCTGCGTTATTCATGGATTTTTAATTGTTTGCCCGAAATCAGAGGTGGTTGTGCCTTAAATATAGAATGTTGATCAACTTCTCTAGAATTAACCAGTAATCCTTGCGAAGGTTTGTTACCTTTGAGCAAAGTTAACCTTCGCAAGGTTCGTGCAGCTAACTAATTTACATTCTTCAATATCACCATCAGAAAGTTCCAGAACTTCTCTACAGTATCGATATAAATTTTCTCATCCGGTGAATGGACTTCCTCAAGCGTTGGACCGAAGGAGATCATATCCATGCCGGGATATTTCTCTCCGATGATACCGCACTCAAGTCCGGCATGAATGGCTTTTACATGCGGAACTTTTCCATACAAAGAATTGTATGTATTTTTTGCGATTTTTAATATTGGCGATTCGAGATTCGGTTTCCAGCCGGGATAGCCATCGGAATGCTCAACCTTTGCACCGCCGAGATCAAATATCGCGCCGACGGTATAAGCGATCTCGAGAATTTCGGAGGCAACAGAACTTCGCTGACTCGTCGCTAGGGTTATGGCTTTTGCCGTAGTCGTGATTACCGCAACATTTGTCGATGTTTCCACCAGCTCCGGAATATCCGCGCTCATCTTGATCACACCATGCGGTAATCCCGCGATCGTTTGTAGAATTTTAGTTTGCTGGGCTTTCTTCAGCATCTTTGCTTTCTTCTCGCGCTGCTTATCGACCAGCGTAATGGTCAGATCTTTTTCAATAGTGGCAAATTCTGTTTTGATCGTTGAGTTAAACTCAGCAACAATTTTTTTCGCCTCGGCAAGATTCTTCTTAGGAAGATACAGGAATGCCACACACTCGCGCGGAATTGCGTTACGTTTATTACCGCCGTTAATAGCGGAGAGCTTGGAGCCGAGAGCTGTGAGTGCTATGAGGACCCTGTTTATGATTTTAATGGCATTACCTCGACCTTTGTCGATTTCCAATCCCGAATGACCGCCCCTTAATCCCTTTACGCTTAACTCTGCCGCGACCATGGGCGCAGGAACTTTATCGAATGAAATCTTCCAGGATGCGAGCGTATCTTTACCGCCGGAACAGCCCACATAAATTGCGCCTTCTTCTTCCGAGTCGAGATTCAAGAGCGTTTTGCTCTGTACAAAACCCGTCTGAAGATTATTCGCGCCTGTAAGTCCGGTTTCTTCATCAATCGTGAACAGGAATTCCAAGGGACCGTGCTGGAGCATGTTATCTTCCATAATAGCGAGGTTGGTTGCAACGGCAATGCCGTTGTCGGCACCAAGAGTTGTACCGTTCGCCATAATCACATTACCTTTCCGGACGATCTCAAGCGGATCCTTCAAAAAGTCGTGTTCTTTATCGGTATTCTTCTCGCAGACCATGTCGAGATGCCCCTGCAGGCATATTCTCTTCTTCTGCTCCATTCCGCGGGAAGCGGGTTTCCTTACCACGACGTTACCTACCTTGTCCTGCTTGACCTCCAGACCAAATTTCTTGGCAGTATCCACAACATACCGAGCAATTGCTGTTTCATTTTTGGAACCGTGAGGAATGGTTGCGATTTCTGCAAAATACTTCCATACGAGTTCCGGCTTTAAACCTCGGATAGCATCCGACATATTCGACTCCTTTTTATTATTACGTTAATAATTATATGAATATTCCATGGCTTCGTCTGATCGAGACAGATATGTTTCCCTGCCATCAGACAAACTGTGATGTTCTTTTCAAATCAGGACCTCATTGTTATCCAGGCGTCTCCCGAACCACACCGGGATGAAGAGTCAGAGCAGGAGGAACTTATTGTGGGCAAGATTTGCAATAAATTTTCCGATCCGCTCATACCGCGGATCAAAGTTCTCTCCGTAAACTCCTTTTAATTTTTCCGAAATATCTCCGACCGTGGTATTACCATCGAGCAGTTTCCAGATGAAACTTCCATACTCATCGAGCTTCAAGCGAAAGTGCTGTTTCCGGAGGCGTGGAAGAATGTATTTCACAATATAGCGGTTCTTAAACTTCGGAACGAGGAGAACAATGGAACCATTCTGTTCGGCTTCCCATTCAAGGTTGCGAACAGGTTTGATTTCCAGGAGATTCCTTTGTTCTCCCCGATCCTGTTTTCTAATCTTTCGAAACACCGTCACATAACAGCTGTCGGCGGCGCCGGCTCATCCGGCCTGCCTGCATTTTTCACAGGCGTTCTGATCAGCAGCCAGGCAATGAAAACAAACACCAGCGAACTGATGTAGAATGGGAACGGGAACATTCCGGTGAGACTGGGAAGCCATTGATCAAACTTAATATCGGCGACAGCCAATCCCGCGAATAACAATCCGACGAGAGCTTCACCGGCGATGAGCCCCGCTGCGAGAAGGACGCCGGTATTTTCAACGCGGGCTTTCTGTGCATCATTGAATTTCTTTTTCGCTACGACACGATCAACGATTCCTTTAATCAAACCGCCAATGAAGATTGCAAATGTCGTTTCGAGTGGGAGGTACATCCCGACGCTGACAAGCATCGGACTTTTCACCTGCATGAGAATGAATCCCAGTCCCATGAGCATACCGACGATGATAAGGGGCCACGCCATCTGCCCTTCGACGATACCCTGAGAGAGGAGCGCCATCAGACTTGCCTGAGGTGCGGGGTATGTCTTACCGCCCAGGCCGGTACCGCCCATCTTAATATCACCCTGATGAAGAATGACGAGGGGTAAGAACATAACCAACGCTGCGAGTCCAACGCCGATTAGATCACCTACCTGCATTTTCCAGGGTGTACCGCCGAGTATGTGTCCCACCTTTAAATCCTGAAGCATCTCGCCCGCAACTGCTGCTGCAACACACACAACCGCTGCGACGCCAAGAACTGCCGCAACGCCGGTCTGGCCGGTCATACCGAGCACAACCATCAGTAAAGCCGCAATGACAAGCGTGGAAAGTGTTAAACCGCTGATAGGATTATTGCTCGAACCGATAATCCCGACGAGGTATCCGGATACTGCCGCAAAGAAAAATCCGGCGATAATCATAACTATGGTTGCAACGAGCGCGGCACCGACATCCTGAGCAAAGAAATTATAGATGAAAAAGGTCAGCACGCCGGTCAGAAGAATACCGATTATCACTGTTTTAAAGCTCAAATCCTGTTCCGTGCGAATTGTTACATGCTCGCCGGTAGCGGCTTTTTTCACGTCACCGATGGAACGTTTCAATCCTACACCTAAGCTTTTGCGCATCTTGAAGAGGGTAAATCCGGCGCTCATCAACATACCTCCGATGGCAATCGGACGAACGATGTAACGCCAGACATTGGTTGCCATGTCAATCCACGTCGCATCATCGGGTGACGGTTGTGTACCGATAAGAGAAGGTCCGATAAAATACGTAAGAATTGGAACGAACAGACCCCATGCGAGCAAACCGCCGCTGAAGTTCAGCGAAGCAAGTTTCGGCCCGATTATGTACCCGACACCCATGTAGGACGGATTGACGCCTGGGGTACTCAGGAGCATTCCACTTTGAGCAGTAACGCTGCCGCTTGCTTTCAGACCTATCGAGGCTTTTGAAAACGCAATAAATTTTTCTGCAGATTCAACAAAGAATTTAAGATTACGCATCACCTGAATAATCGCCCCGATACCCATGGCCGTAAACAGGAACTTTGCGCCCGTTCCACCGCTGCGTCCTGCCTTATGGATCTCGGAAGCCGCAACTGATTCGGGAAACGGCAATTCAACATCCTCAACCATGACGCGCCGCAGGAGGGCAACGAACATGATTCCGAGAACGCCGCCGGCAAGCATGATCAGCGATGACTGCAGATAATGACCGATGGTAAAGAACTCTTCCCATATACCGGCGATGAAGAACGCGGGGAGAGTAAAAATCGCGCCGGCAGCTACCGATTCACCGATCGATCCTACGGTACGGGCCATGTTCTCTTCGAGTATCGACCCCTTCAACAAGCGAAGAAAAGCCATACCGATAACTGCAGCCGGATATGTGGCTGCGATGGTCATGCCCGCCTTCAATCCAAGATAGGCATTCGCTGCGCCGAGAACGACGCACATTATGAGACCTATGAAGATCGCCTTCCCGGAAAACTCTGTCATTATCTTATCGGCGGGAACGTATGGCGCGTAGTGTTTCCCTCCGCTTCCAGATTGTATTTCTGCCATTTGTGTCTCCTGTAGTAAGTACGAAAGTTGGACTTTACTTTATGGAATTCCTTCTGAACAACGCCTTGAGTACGTATCCGGCAACCTGAGGATTCTCCTTAAATCGGCGGATGGAATAGTTGTACCAATGCTCCCCGAACGGCACGTAGACTCTCATGCGATGACCGTCGCGTACAATTCTTGAGCGCAAATCTTCTCGCACGCCAAGCAGCATTTGAAACTCATATTCCGTTTTCTTGAGCATCATTTCATCTATCATCCGATAGGCTGAATTTATCACGAAATCGTCATGCGAGGCGATGCCGATGTATGCTTTCGCTTCCGCTATTTTTTTCATTACTTTGACAAAATTCTGATTGACACTGTCATGATCCTTGAACGCAATCGATGCGGGCTCTATATAAATACCCTTGCAGAGACGAAAATGACCCAATCCTTCCTTGATCAACTGATCTGCATCTCTTTCCGTCCGGTGCAGATAAGCCTGCAGTACAATTCCTGCGTTCTTATACTGTTTACGTATTTCACGATAGACCCAAAGCGTGTCATCTGTTACCGGCGAATCTTCCATATCGATTCTGACAAAATTCTGATATTCTGCTGCCTTTGAGAGGATCAAACGGACATTTTCAAGACAAAAGCTCTTATCAAGCTTCAAGCCGAGCTGGGTAAGCTTTATGGAAACATTTGAATCGAGTTTTTCTTTTTTAATCGTTGGAAATAATTCAAGTATGGCATCACGCGCTGCAAGGGCTTCGTCCTTTGTCGTTGTCGACTCTCCAAGAACATCCAGGGTTGCAAGAATACCCTGTGAATTGAGCTCCTTGACAACTCTCACGGCATCGGATAATTTATCGCCTGCGATGTATCGATTCGCAAAGATTCGTACAATCGATTTCGGGACAGCGGGGAGAACAGTGACAACGAGTTTATTGAAAACATTCATGGGAAATTGAAGAAAATACAGAAAAATTAAACAATTGACGTGTCTTTACCGGTCGCTTACAGAGATTAAACATGCTGAATATATGCACAATGGTCTTAAAAATCAAGCTGGTTTAGCTGAAAAGGAGATTTACAATCCATATTGACGCCAGCATTCCGGCAATGTCAGCAACAATACCTGCAGGAACGGCATGCCGCGTTTTTGAAATCCCCACAGCGCCAAAATACACGGCTAAGACGTAGAAAGTCGTCTCTCCGCTTCCCATCATGACCGATACCAGCCGTCCTAATATTGAATCCGGTCCGTGTGTATGAATAATTTCCGACATTACACCGAGAGCTCCATTTCCGGAAAGGGGACGCATAAGCGCCATCGGTAACGCTTCCGAGGGAAGGCCGATGAGATTCGTAACGGGCGCAAGTATACGCGCCAGAATATCCATCGCTCCGCCCGCACGGAAGATTCCTATCGCCACCAGCATCGCAACCAGGTATGGAATTATTCGAACGCCGATGTTGAATCCTTCCTTCGCACCCTCGACAAACGCCTCATAGATCTTTACTTTTTTAATCGCCCCGTAAATGACGATGAAAAATATGAGGGCGGGAATGGCAAGAACGGAAAGGATGGTTATTATGTCTGTGAATGTTTTGAGCATAGAGCTATTATTTTAGTGATTAATAAATATTTTTAGCATAGAGCATAGAGCTGAGAGCATAGGGTAGAAAATCATTAGTACTTTGTTCTTTGTAATTTGTAATATGTCATGATTGGTCAATCGTCATTTGTCATTAGTGATTGGTGATTAGTTATACTCACTATTCACCACTCACGATTCACAAATCACTTTTCATTGTTCCCCACCACTCTTAAAAATCTTCATCTTTCCCATCAACTTCACCGTAATCACACCTACAACCGTACTGATCGTTGTTGCCACTATCACAGGACCTATTATCTCTGCGGGATTCGATGACCCTGCCGCAGCGCGAATCGCAATGACAGTTGCAGGAATCAGCTGGACGTTACTCGTATTGATGACAAGAAACGTACACATTGCATCTGTGGCGGTACCGAGCTTTTTATTGAGCTTGTTCAACTCTTCCATTGCTTTCAAGCCGAGCGGTGTTGCGGCATTCGCGAGACCGAGGATGTTTGCTGATATATTCATGATCATTGCGCCCATCGCGGGGTGGTCCGGCGGAACATCGGGAAATAACTTCGTCATGACAGGTTTGATGAATACGGCGATTTTTGCAATCAACCCCGCCTGTTCGGCAATTTTCATGACACCGAGCCAGAGCGCCATTATGCCGATTAATCCTAAGGCAAGTTCAACCGCAATTTTCGCATATCTGACGATCCCTTCGTTTGTAACGGCCTTTAAAGTCACAAACTGCACAGGATCAAATTTCAGAACCGCAGGAACTACCCGGTGAGCAGGCCCATCCCATGACACGCGAGCATTGAGGTATCCTGAATTCGATTGCGCCTCGGATATACTTTTCCAGAGAGGCGGAGTATGTTCATCCACCAGAATTCGAAGCACACCACCGCCGGATCCCGATGGAGTGAGCTCCGCTCGCTGGTAAACATCGAAGAGCGCCCTGACCGACACCGTGCAAGGATAGACCCTTGAACGTTCCATGGGAGAGGTTTCTTCAGATGTGAAGTGCACCACAACCGAATATTCTTCGCCGTTGTGGTACTTGTTCGCCGACAAGTCCACCCAGTCGGTCCTGACCGCCGCAAGAATACCGAGAATGATAAGCGCAAGCCAGATGTAATTCAGCATGATATAATATTTACCCCTCTTTTATCCATCGAATAAATTCGTATTAATATAGTGGATTGTGTTTGATATATCAATTCAGTGATGTTTGCACAACTCACCGATAAACCATATCTTTGAATGGTTCAGCGGGTACTAGTGTCCCGTCGGCAATAGATAACAGTAAAGAGGCTTTCATAGTAATTTAAAGGCCAGTGATACGCATTATGGGCAAATACCACATATTATATAATCTGAAGCGCTCTATCTTGCTAATGACCATTATCATTACATTCGTCAGCGAAGCGCTCGTCGCACAGGAGAAAGAAAACGCCGAGTTTAAGCTCGCGATGGGATTATACAATGACGGAATGTATGATCTTGCCGCAGAACAGTTGAAAAGCTTCGTAAATGCATACCCAAATGCGGCAAACGGCATAGAGGCGCGTTACTACCTTGGATTGACGCAGATGAAATTAAAACGCTTCGATGAAGCACGCATCACTTTTCAGAACTTCGCCCTCACGTACGTCGAACACCCCAAAGCGCCCGAAGCATGGCTGAAGGTAGGAGACGCTTTTCTCGCGATGAATAACCACCGGGAAGCTGCAGCCGCTTATGAGAGGGTAAAGGTATTTCACCCGAAGAGTCAGCTCGTGCCGGATGCGCTCTGGAAAGCAGGCCAGCTCTACAGACAACTCGGTGATCGCGAAAATGCAAAGAAGAACTTCCGATTGATCATTCAAGAATTTCCGAACAACGCCTCTGCACTTTCGGCACGACTGGCGGTCAGCGAATTATATGCGGAGGAAGGACAAACAGAGCTGGCCGAACGCGAGGCAAAACGAGTCGCAGAGAGCGATGCTACTCCCCCAGTGAAAGCGAATGCTCTCTTTTCGCTCGGCAAATTGCAATTGATGCTGTGTCTCTTCGATGAAGCTAAGACTTCTTTCACTTCGATCACATCCAATTACAAAAACTCGCCTGCATTTACCTCTGCTTCATACGAACTCGGCAAACTTGCCGCCTCCGGCGGGGACAACGCCGGAGCACTTGAACACCTGAAGCGTGCTGCGGCCGACAAGAGCGTTCCGGATTCTTTACTTTCGGATATCTATTACACGATGGGGAAAATTTATAACCGCTTAGGAAATTTCTCCGAAGCAAATAACACATTTACTAAAATCCTTGCTCAGGAAACGGCAGAGAGCATACAGCAGAGAGCGGCTATCGAGGCAAGCTGGGCTGCCTTCAGAGCACAGGATTTTCAGAAAGCTCTGCGAAATTCGACAGACATACTCAAAGATGAATCTCACCCCTTCAGAGCTCACGCGTTTGCCCTTGCGGCAGGAGTACTACTTTCCACAAACCGGGCGAACGAGGCGGTAAAATATTACTCCCGACTGCTGACCGAGTATGGTGATACTACCTTCACACTGCAAGTCTCGCTGAAGCTCGCAAAGGTATATGAAGATCCGCTCCGGGAATACTCCAAAGCAATCACAGCGTACAATGACATCCTCGATAAATATCCGCTTACACCGGAAGCTGTCGAGGCGAGTATCGGTATCGCACGGTGTCAGGGACTTCTTGGGAGCTACGAGGATTGTCTGAAGACATACACTGCTCTCCAGACGCGATATCCTGCACACATTGAGTATGAAGCAATTCAGAGAGAGATCGATTTCCTGCGCAATCATAAAATAAAGAACCGGGATGTGGGCATGGAAAAACTCGCCCGTCTCATGAGCGAGATCCTTGAAGGTAAGTCCAAGAGCGAGCTCTCGTTCAAACTGGGGGAAATCTACTTTCACGAACTGAAAGATTATAAAGAAGCGGCAAGGCAATTTGCATCAACAGCAGAAAGTAATGAAACCGGCGAAACCAAAGCTGACGCTTTATTCTGGCTGGCACGCGCATATCACCTGCTCTCTGATCTCGATTCAACATACATCCGGCGTGCGATCACAGGATACGATGACTTCCTGAAGCAGTTTCCGACAGAAGAACGAGCGCAGGAAGCAGCTTTCTACCGGTACAAGATGGAATCGGAACTGAATGCACCGTCGGATAAGATATTACTCGCGACGAATTTTCTTTCGGAATACGAGGGCTCAAGCTTCACGCATACCGTTCTCTATGATCTTGGCATGAATCAACTACGGACCGGTGATACCGTGAAAGCGCTTGCAACTTTCGATCGTTTACTCTCCACAGAGAAAAGCAGTCCGTTCCTTCCGGAGCTCTATCTCATCCGAGGATCGATATACCATGAACGCCGTCAGAACGACTCGGCAGTGGTAAACTGGAACAGGGTCATGTCCATCCCCGATCAGACATCCGCCCATCTGACTGCACTCTGGAACAAAGCCCAGCTTGCACGTGAGGAAGGTGACTACAATCAGGCGATCTCCCTCTGGAAACGGATCATTGACGAGTTCCCCTACACGCCTTTAGCGGTAAAATCCATGGAGTATCTCCCCTCCGCATATATCGCAATGGGAAGCTACGACGAAGCTCTATCGCTCTATACAACCAGACTGACACAACAACACGATCTGTTTTCCCCTGACGATTTTCCGACGGATTTATACTACTTCATCGGAACGGTGTATGAAAAGAAGGGTAAAAGACAGGAAGCTTTACGGTATTTAAGGGAGTACTTATCTACTGATAGAAAGAGTACTTATGCAAGCAAAGCATTCTACGCACTCGGCGTAATCGCGAAAGCTGAAGGCCGGATCCGACACGCATCGGCATACTTTAAGCTCGCAGGATCCATCGGCGAACAAATGTCGGCTTCCCGTGAAATTGCAGACATATTATTTCAGACAGGGCAGTACGGCGAGGCGGCACGATACTATAAACAATTATCACAATCAACGGCCGTACAAGAGAGCAGCATGGTGTACGCCTCCCGTGCAATCGTATCCACCCTGCGAATGGGGAACGCAGCGGAAGCCGAACGGATAATCGCCGAGTTTAACAAATCCTTTCCGCGCGGCAAGACCTTTACGGCAGAATTTACATATGAGAGAGGTCTTGTGTCATTCCATAACCAGGATTACAAAACATCAAAAAAACTCTTCATTGCCGTTGCAGACGACCATAACGAAACACGATTCGGTCCATGGGCACACTACTACCTGGGAAAAATATCAGAGCAAACAAATAAACCGGACGAAGCTGCCAAGAAATTCGACTGGCTTTTAAAAAATTCACCAAATTCTGACGTCATCCCGCGGGTTCGTCTCTCCCTTGGCAATATGCACTTCAATGCGGAGCGGTACGAGGATGCAATCCGGTACTACCAGCAAATCGTAAAATCTCCAGAAAGCGCCGGTGATATTCTG
>CAYGZY010000160.1:0-5043 GCA_964354485.1 uncultured Chlorobiaceae bacterium
GAGTATTCCGTTATTTTGCACCTTGATCCAGTATGCTTTCCCGGGTATCAGGGTGTCTGTTTGCTGATAAGTGGTTGTAAATTTGAATATGTTCGAGATAATGAGATCTTCGGGGATTTTGATTATTGACGGCGCCGGAACCGTATCGGATATCGTGCCTATTAGGTTCCAACCCTCTAAGACCTCAATCGAATCGAGGTGAATTGAATCTCCCTGCAGTGGGATCGATTGATTATTGTTAAATTTGACCCAGTAGCCGATACCTCTCTCCAGGGAATCTTTCGCCAGGTAGAAACCGTCGGTATATCTGTATGCCAATGATGCCGCGGTCGGGAATATCGAGGATAGTCTTGTATCTGAAATCGCAAGGGGGAGAGATAGCATGTTCCAGCCCTGGTTGACCTTGATTGAGTAGGAATTCGTGGGCTTATAGAGCGTATATGAATCAATCGTGATGCCGCTCCGAGTGATGAATGTGAATGTGATGCTGTCTTCAGATGCCCCTACGAGCTGGGCGCCGTAGTTGGCACTGTACCGTACGACGCTTCCCGGAATTGGTGTCCCGAAATCGTAGAGGCTTTTACCACCTGAACCGTTGACGAAATATACAATGCTGTCGCGGAGGATTCGTTCATAGTTATGCTCATGCCCTGCCAGAACCGCGTGTACTCCCCATTCCTTGAATGGCCACTGCATCGTCTCGTAGCTGCCGTGTGAAGTCCCCGACGAGTACGGGGCATGGTGGAAATAGACGATTTTCCATTGTGCGGTAGATGCTGCAAGTCTGTTTTGCAGCCAGAGAGCCTGGGTTGAAGAACTCGAGTTGCCATTAGGTTCATGAGGATCACTGTCTATGCAAAAGAAGTGGACACAGCCCCTTACGAAGTCATAATAGCGTTCGTTTCCAGGAAGCGTAAAATAGTTTAGGTATGGCGTGGCCCCTGAAGCAAGCCAGTCGTGATTGCCGAGTGATGGGAAAAATCGATTTACAGTATCACCTGATCCGTAGGATCCATGGTACGGGGAGATGAATTCATGATAGTATTTGCCGATATTTGTGTCAATAGTACTTGCGCTACCATAATCATAATTATTATCGCCGTTCGTAATAATGAATTCCGGTCCCCAGCTCTTAAGCCGGTTTGCGACATCAAGTTCCTGCTGGCTATTGTCACCGTAGTCGCCGATCACAGCGAATCTAACCGGCTGTTGAGCCATAAGATTGACGCTGATGGTGAAAGCCATCAGCATCATTCTCCCTGTGCGAGATATGAAAAAAGACGTCATAGTATCCTCACAAAAGTGGCCGATGTTTAATTTTAATGAATGCTATCTTTTGCTCCTGGATAATTTTTCTCTCCCGCTTCGATACGAACCGGTATATGATTCTGCTTCGGCGGAATCGGACACGTTGCATATGGTGTATACGCACAGGGCCAGTTAAATGCTTTGTTGAAATCCAGTATCACCTTTCTCTTTTCGTCAGGGGGGGCAGTACTCAATTGCCTGCCGTTACCATATGTTTCCTTTTCTGTCGTTTCATCTGTAAACATCACGTAAAGTTCTCTTGTTCCCGGGTCTGCAATAACATCCAGACTGCATGTCTGGCCGTCGATTTGAAAAATGAGCGCACCGGGGCAGGTGTCTGTATCGACGGTTCCGATAATCGATGCAATTTCGATGATTTTCGGTTCCGGATACGGTTTATATATTGCTTCAATCCTCCAAGCAGGATCGATTGGAAAGAAATTTAATCCTCTAAAATTTTTCAATGCAGGATTGTTCTTGTCCTTAACCCGAATGCCGAATCGGTCGCCTCGCTTTATGGCATAGAAGCTCAGAGAACCTGTGGTGAGGATGGTAGGTTGAGCCTCGCCGGATTCATCAGATGTCAGTTTCATCCGAATGACAGGCGAATCTTGATATCTGATTTTTGCTTCCCTTTCGGCATTGATAGTCAGGTTACCGTTGTGAAGTATAATAATTCCGGCTTTTGCCTGTGTTGAACCGGCAGGGAATACGACTGCGTTGGATGGATCGGTTCCGATGATGTTCTCTCCGTCTTTAAGCCAGAAAAGGCCGGCCAGCGACAGCCATCCGTCTTCACGCTGGATTTGAGTTGTCCTGTTTGTCTGCCACTGCCTGATTTCCTCTGTGTAGGCGTTTAAATCAGTAACTGTACTTTTCTTTCCGCATCCGTTGACACAGAGGATTGAACCGATGAGGATGTATCTGCCAGTGAGGATGATGTTGGTATATGACTTCATTGTCGGTCTAATAAGTCTATTCTCTATCCATGAATCGAATGAGTCAGCTTTATCCGTGCCTAAGGTAATAAAGAGATTGAGGTATCTGTGAAGATATCTTTGATTCTTTTCTGCTGATTATTTCCGGCCTCCACTATTCTATTAATAGAGGAGAGAGGTGCCTGGGAACGTTTTAATGAGAACGGCAGTGAGTTTAAGTCTGTCACTGCCGTATTTTTTGAAAGTGGATTGCACAATGTTTCACTTCTTTATTGAAAGTAATTCAACCTCGAAGATGAGGGTTGAATTTGGGGGGATCACATTACCTGCGCCTCGCTCGCTATAGGCAAGATCCGGAGGAATATATAGGTTCCATTTTGATCCGACCGGCATTAATTGAAGTCCATCAGTCCATCCTTTGATGACCGCGTTGAGTGCAAAAGTTGCCGGCTGTCCCCGTTTGATCGAGCTGTCGAACTCGGTCCCGTCAATGAGGGTACCGCGGTAGTGAACTGTTACTGTATCTGTCGGAGCAGGTTTTGGGCCGCTGCCTTTTGTAATTATCCGATATTGTAAACCTGTGGGGAGGGTAACGACGCCATCTTTTTTCTTGTTTTCCGCGAGGAATACTTCGCCCTCTTTTATATTTTTTTCCGATTTCATTTTCATTGTTTCTTCTTGTTTTGCCATCATTTGCTGTTGGGAACTCATGAGTACCGCCTGTGCCTGTTCTGCGGTTATCAGGGGTGGTATACTATCTAGAATATCGTTCATGCCTTTTGCGAGGATTGCCGGATTTACTGCTAATCCCTGCATTTTCAGGTTCTGTCCAACATTCATGCCGATGCTGTAGCTGAGGCTGTCTTTTTGCGACTTAAGCTCAATTCTATCCTGTGTGTTGCTCTGACAGGCTAATATCCCCATGCAGAGGGGGATAACAACTGGGAATTTCATTAATAATCCTTTCGTTTGAGTGGAAGTTTTTAGTTGAAATACATTTTCATTGATTATATGATACAATTTTCGCGGCGTTAATCCAAATTTTTTAAATTCCTACCGGAATGCTTGATTTTCATCATAATACTAAGCATATTTTACTAATGAACAGGTTGTCCCTACCAATCATAATGATCTGTATTGCTTGGAATTGCTGCAGCGTTAAAGATCCTCAGCGGGTTGGTCCGATAAAAAATCAGGGAGGTGAGGGATCGGTCATCCATAGGAGGAGTCAGTCCCCGAATGTTATTAAACAGAACATTTCGGTGATTGAGGGAAGTATCGATTCTGTTATCATCGTCGATGATCGAAATTTCCGTCTTATGATAACAATTTCTTCATCGACCCCTGAAGAAGACATCGACAGCTATGCTGATGCTGGTCAACAGATCATTGTTGTGCCGGAATATTTTATAGGCGATGATGGGATGGTCGACGAAAAGAACAGTAGGAATGGAAAATTGCTGTTGCTGAGGGCAGCAAACTCAGATGACCGCATTAAAGCGAAGGTATCCCTTGGAAAGAAGGGTGAGTGGAAGATTATTGAGGTTCTCGATTAGAAAGGAAAATCAGGAATGACAGTTAATGTGCGTAGAAGTATTTACTGTATAGTAGTCCTCCTAGGATTTTGCGCAGGTTTTTTCTCATTACGTTTGATTCATGTTGAGCATATAAGGCAATGTGAAGGGATTCACAGCGGTGTGCCCGGTTCAGAAACGGTGGCATGTTCTCAGTGTCATGCAATATACAGAAGCAAGCATAACGGAGCGGAAGCAACCGGAGCGATGGCAGCGATGCAATGGTATAATGATCAACGGGCGTATCCCGGCGGAGTTATCCCGTTGGAATGGAGGGAGAAAGCTTTACGTCATGTCAGTGATCACAATCTTGCCAAAAGAACCGACCTGCAGGCGATATCATGGACATCTGTAGGACCGACAAACATCGGTGGACGGGTTCGGTCGATAGCAATCGATCCGAATAATCCTTCCGTTATTTATGCCGGATCAGTAAGCGGAGGGATATGGAAAAGTACTGATGGAGGCACTTCATGGATTCCAAAGGCTGATTTTGCATCGAACATGGTTATCGGATGTCTGGCGATAGATCCAACGAATTCCAACATTATATATGCCGGTACAGGAGAAGGATATTTCAATGTTGATGCTCTGAGAGGGATCGGTGTATTGAAATCAACCGATGCCGGAGAGACATGGACGGTGCTTAATACTTTTATCAGTGCTGGACTAAATTATAGATACTACTTCATCAATAAAATTATCATTCACCCATTAAATCCACAAATATTATTCGCAGCGGTTTCAAATAACACCGAGGGGATATGGAAATCGACAAATGGCGGTACGAGTTGGACTCGGATAAGCTCTCCTGGGTATAGATCGAAGTTTTGTGTAGATCTCATCATGGATCCAACGAATGCTAACATCTTGTATGGTGCATTCGGACTTTTCTCGGCTGATGGGATATATAAAACAATGAATGGCGGTACAACCTGGGATACTCTTACCAACGGATTTCCGTTAAGATCAACAAAGTTTACCCGGATTAGTTTAGCGGTTGCACCGAGTAATGCAAATGTAGTTTACGCTTGTCTATCAGATTCCAACTATTACACGCATAGCATTCAAAAATCAACAAACGGAGGAGCTAGCTGGTTTCAGGTCGGCACTCCTTATGACAATTCGATACCAGGAACTCACCTTGGCGGACAAGGTTGGTACAATAACGTTATAGCGGTTCATCCTGAAAATCCGGACATTGTATTCACAGGTGGGATAAA
>CAYGZY010000161.1:0-16540 GCA_964354485.1 uncultured Chlorobiaceae bacterium
CTTGAATACGGAACAGATGCGCTTGAAATTCATACGGATGCAATTCAACCGGGAGATAGAATTCTCGTGGTGGATGACCTGCTCGCAACAGGAGGGACGGCGCTGGCAACGTGCAAACTGGCTGAACGTCTTGGCGGTACAATCGCAGGAATTGCATTTCTCATTGAGTTAACATTTTTAAACGGTCGTAAAAAGTTAGAGAAATATGATATATTTTCAATTCTGAAATACGATTCAGAATGATTGGTCATTAGTTATTTGTATCTTGTGCCTTGTACCTCGTACTTTGTACCTTGTACTTTGTTTTGCGTGCACCCCTCACTGCTCATTGCTCACACCTCTTTGCTCTACGCTCACCGCTCATTGCTAATTATATTTGCTATTGTAAATAGAAAACCTTATAATATAAGGTATTCAATATCATAATCCTTAATATATACGTCATCACGCTGTTATAACATAATATAGTTTAAGGGGATATATCGTGGATGAGATAGATATCAAGATACTCGATATTTTGCAGGCTCGAGGACGGACAAAACGGAACGAACTCGCCGACAAGATTGGCCTGTCATTACCGTCGGCCAGTGAGCGTCTGAGGAAATTAGAGGAAAGTAAATATATCGTCGGTTACATAGCAATCGTCGATTACAGAAAACTTGGGAAAGATATTACCGCATTTATCTCTGTCATAATAGACTCATCGAAGCGCTACCAGAATTTCATCGATCACGCAACTGCACAGGAAGAAATTCTCGAATGCCATGCCATCACCGGCGAAGGATCGTATTTGCTGAAAGTACGAACCGAAAGTACAATCACACTGGAAAAATTACTTTCCCAAATCCAATCGTGGCCCGGCATAACGGGAACGAGAACGAATCTGGTACTGTCGACATCGAAGGAAACATCTAGAATTAAGATTCATAATCCGCATTAATATTATACAAGGAACAATCCATGGCAGCCCATAGAAAAGCTCCCGGTCAACAAATAACGAAAACTAACGAACTCATTGCACGGGCAGATAATGACCGTGTAAAATTTATTCACCTGCAGTTTACGGATCTGAACGGACTCCTTAAAGGCGTGACAATTCCACGCACGAAATTAGAAACTGCCCTTGAAGATGGAGTGTGGTTTGACGGATCATCCATTGAGGGTTTTACGCGGATTTCTGAAAGCGACATGTACCTTAAACCGGATCCGAATACTTATGCTGTTATTCCGTGGACTAAGATGAATCCGGGCGAAGATATAGTAGCGCGATTCATGTGCGATGTGTACATGCCCGACAGAAAACCATTTGAAGGGGATCCGAGATACATATTGAAAAAACAGCTCGATCGTGCGGAAAAATTAGGGTATATTTTTAATGTCGGGCCCGAATTGGAATTCTTTCTCTTTCGGAAGGAAAACCATAAACTTCTTCCTCTTCCGCATGACAATGCGGGATACTTCGATCAGACAACCGATTTAGCAATGGATATTCGTCAAAAGATGACTACCGCCCTTTACGAATTCGGTATTGACGTTGAAGCATTGCACCACGAGGTTGCAGTTGGACAGCATGAAATCGATTTTCGATACTCTGACGCTCTCACGATTGCAGACCAGGCAAGCACGATGAAATTTACCCTGAAGTGGATCGCCGCACATCACAATCTCCACGCCACGTTTATGCCAAAGCCGATTATGGGAGTCAACGGATCCGGAATGCACGTCCACCAGAGCATCTTCAACCAGGAAGGGAAAAACCTGTTTTATGACCCGAAGGACAATTATCATCTGTCAAACCTGGCAAAGTACTTCATACAGGGACAGCTCTCACACATTAAAGCGATGAACGCCATCATAAATCCGACCGTTAATTCGTACAAACGTCTCGTCGTTGGTTATGAAGCGCCGGTCTACATCGCTTGGGGTCAGCGCAACAGATCAGCTCTTATCAGAATACCGCGGTACACACCGGGCAGGGAAAAATCTGTCAGGATCGAATTACGGTGTCCGGATCCTTCAGCAAATCCTTATCTGGCATTCGCCGTCATGCTCGCCGCCGGACTGGATGGCATTCGCAAGAAAAAACTTCCGCCTCCGCCTGTCGAGGAGAACATCTACGATTTCTCACGGGAAGAAGCGCGCGAAAGAAGTATTGATATCCTCCCCAGAGATATCACTGAAGCCCTCGATAACTTGGAACGGGACGACGTTATACGGGAAGCGCTCGGTGAGTTTGCCTACCAAAAGTTTCGGAACCTGAAACTAAAAGAGTGGGAAGAATATTCCCTGCAGGTCACTCCGTGGGAAATCGATCAGTACCTGGAAAAGTACTAAACCTGAAAGGTTATTGGGAAGTAACGGATTAACACGGAAATCGAAAAATCATTTCCCGTCTAATTCGTTACCTCACATACCTATTTCGCCGATTACACGCTCTTTACTATTTTATAATCATCAGTTTTTTAACATCGGAGAACGAAACCTTATTACCGTGAGCCGACAACCGGTAATAATAGACACCCGATGGATAATTACCCGCGTTCCATTCGAAAGATCTGAATCCGGCGTTTTGTGTTTCATCCACAAGTTCTTCCACCGTCTGACCGAGTAGATTATACACAGTTAAATTCACCTTCGCATCAGCAGGTAAATCATATTTTATTATCGTCGCAGGATTGAATGGATTGGGGTAGTTCTGGTGGAGTGCAAACACTGCAGGAAGTTCGGCGCCTGAACCTCTTTCCATGATTAATTTCACGGTTTTTAAATTCACGGTGCTGAGTGTCAGTGTATTAGTACTCTTCAGCGGTACCGCTGTAGTTTTTCCATCCTCTGTAATCACTTCAAGCGCATAGTTGTTCTCGCGGTTCCCGATTTCCCAACGTAATGTAACAGGGTACGTCATGCCGTTCAGAAGAATTCTGAATTTCTGGATAGGATCAGTCTTCTTATAATCGAAAGACTCCACCGATCTGTGTGACGCGAACCGGATATCGTAAATTCCATCCGGCGGTAGTGGAGGAAGTTCGAATTTACCGAGATCAATGTCGAGCTTTTCTCCGGTGAAATAAAGATTCGATGTCCTACCTTCAGCATCTTCTACTGTCAGCACATTCATGCCGGACTTATCGGCGAGAGCTGATATTTTGCGATCGGCCTTTGCATCGGGTATCATCGCTGCTGTTGGTACATTCTTCGCAAAGAGGAGGGAGCCGGTTTTAATGATGATTTCTCCAGCCTCACTCGTTTTAATCCAGTATGCTTTACCCGGCATCAATGTATCTACCTCGATGTATGTGCCATCGTATCCGTAAAATCCAGTGCTGAACGTCATCGGAGGTACTGCCTCGATGTCACTTGTGAGAACCGGATAACTGAGGGAGCCGATCATGTTCCACCTGTCGATAACATCGATCGTGTCGAGCATGTAGCTTGTCCCTGATACCGATGATGTTTCAGCGGCAGAATATTTCAACCAGTAGCCGGTACCGTTGAGAAGTGTATCACGCAATTCATACGTACCTGTGTAGCAAAAGGCGGAGCTTACCGCGTTGGGAAAGAGAGTTGTTTTTCGGTAATCATCGACGATAAGCGGAACGGAAATCATATTCCACGAGTCAGTGATGTGATATATTACAGATGTATAAGATTCGGAATAAAACCGAACTCCCGGAATGAAACCGCTCTCGAGAACCGAGCCGGTGTCTATGTAGGTCATTTTCTGGATCGCCGGCTGACCGATCGACGCGTGCAGAGTAACAGAACCGGATGTCGATTTTCCACCGCCACGGTCAACTACCCACCAGGGATGTTCAACACCCTGACTATAGAGCATGTTGGCTGCCATAATCAGGAGGATGAACACACATAGCAATTTGGTTTTCATAGTTATACTCCTTTTAATTTTTCTCATTATATTCTTGTCCCGACAGATTTATTTTATGCGATCACGGGGCTATAATTATCCCGCCGGATGTCGCGTTGAATTGACCTACCGCCCCTACGCCAACTTTTGCATTAAATGTATTCTGATTGATCGTTGGAGTTATCATTCCCGCGTAATTTATGTCAACAGCGTTGCTTGTTATATTGTTCGCTGAAATTACTGGATTTGCATTCTGAACCATAATACCTGCAATCCCGCTGCTGTGAATATGATTGCCATGTATTGTTACACGTTTTGATGCACCACTCGAATTACATTGAATACCGATATTATGGTTGTAATTTATGTCATTTCCCAGGATAGATGGTTGGGCATTCGGTTGAATGTATATGCCGATCATATTCACGTATATATCATTTGCGATAATCCTCGGTTCTGCAAAGCCTTCCATATAAATGCCCGCTCCAAAACCATTGGTTGTATGACCAATAACATTATCATCGATAGTTGGTTCTGACGGTTCACCCTCCGCGCCAATGAGATAAATGCCATAGAATTCATTATTCATAATTTGATTGTTGCTGATAGTTGGCGATGAATTTTGACAACGGATTCCCCCCGACATATTTCCCATTATTTTATTGGCAATAATCCATGGATCGGTTCCCCAACCGTTACACTCTATACCCCACAATAGATTATTTATTATTTCATTCTGTTTGATCCAGGGTTTTGCTCCATCTGTCAGGATTATGCCGCTGCCGCTTTTTATGATATTATGTATAATCGTCGGAGATGTTCCGGTACAGGTTATATATCCTTCGATATTGAATCCATCGATTATGCAGCTATCTTCTCCCGTTATGATGCCTTTAATGAAGCTCGTGTACTTACCCGATCCCTGCAATGTGACGTATTTTTTTAATGTGAACGATTCGGTGTACGTACCTGGTAATACTCTTATATAATAAGTTTTTACCGGGCTCGGATTGATACATGAATCTAGGGCTTCTGATATGGTCGTAAAGTCGGCACCACTGGGTGCAACGGTGAAAACCTTCACGCCGCGCAGTGAACTTGAAAACGTAACGGTGTTAGCTCCGTCGTTGGAAACGATAGAAATATTCGTTCCGGGAATAAAATCCACGTTACCACCTGCGTTTGCAACACCATCCACACTGACAATCCCTGTGGCTCCGCCACTGCCACCGACTACGCTGTCGGCCACCATAGCGCGGAACGCATAGGGTGCGGTCGTCAGTTCTGATCGGGGAGAAAAGGTCATCGGTGAACTTATACCCGGACCGGCTAAGACCGTGACTTCCACAAATAATTTTTCACTGAATATATTTGATAGGGTATCTAAAATAACGTTAAATGTGCCGCGCTGAACGGAAATACCGCTTTGCGTCTCGGTGTAGCGGAGTGTACCGACCGTTATTGCATTATAAATCTCGAACTTTAAATCATAACTTCCATCCTGGAGCGGAGTGCCGGAAGATGTCGTCAGCAATCCCTGATAGGAGATTTTCATTGGTATTTGCCCGTATCCAATCAAAGAAATGAATAATGTTACAGTAACCAGAATAGCAATGATGTATTTCATACATCCCCCAAATTTTTTGTGAAGTGGTTATTTAAAAATGAATGATATATTCTGCAATTCGCAAGAAAAGGAACGCACCGAAAAGTTCTGTTGTTTTTCAGTGATTCGGCGGTGGGTAAATCGTTGTAAAAGTACTTTCCGTGTTTGGAAGTTGAATTGGTGAAAAGTGGTTTGGTATTTGAATAAGTACCAAGCTTTTTTGGTGAAACCGGATGACCAAGGATCACGTTGGGAATCCCCCTGATTCAAGCACGTGAAACTGATGGAACCATCTCCACTCAGGACGACGGATCTGATCCGGATCTTAAACATTGGGAATACGGATGATCCCCCTGAGATTCCGATGTGTTCCCGTTTATTAAGTAATGATTGCTGAAAGGTAATGGTTAGGCAATCGGATACGACAAATATGTGACTTTCTTGCCTAATATACATTGTACATTTGCTATAATCAAGATTATCGTTGCGAAACAAGTAATTTTATGGTAATTTATGTCAAATTCATAGAGAGATACAATGAGAACGATCATCGAACCCTTTAAAATTAAAACAATTGAGCCAATCAAATTTACAACGCGTGAGGAACGTGAAATAATTTTAAAAAAAGCTAACTATAATCCGTTTTTCATCCATGCCGAAGATGTACTTATCGATCTTCTTACTGACAGCGGAACTTCCGCAATGAGTTCGAAGCAATGGGCCGGAATAATGGACGGGGATGAATCATACGCCGGAGCGCGCAGTTTCTTCCGATTCGAGAAGGTTGTAAAAAAACTGACGGGTTTTAAATATATAATTCCCACTCATCAAGGTCGCGCGGCAGAGAAGATCCTCTTTACGATTCTCGGTGGTACCGACAAATACTTCCCCAATAATACACACTTTGATACGACAAGGGCGAACATAGAATTCGCAGGTTCACAGGCCGTCGATTTCCTTCTCCCCATCGGAAGAGACACGACTGCAATTGCAGATTTCAAGGGAAATATGGATACCGTTTCGTTGGAACAGTTCATTAAAGAGAAAGGGAGTGAAAATATTCCTCTCGTAATGATGACGGTGACGAACAACGCGGGAGGCGGTCAACCTGTCTCTATGGAAAACATTCGGAAGACGAAAGCGATTGCACACAAATATGGAATTCCATTTTTTCTCGATGCATGCAGGTTTGCTGAAAACGCTTACTTCATTAAGATGCGTGAAAAAGGATATCAGCAAAAATCTCTGAGCGAAATCGCACGGGAAATGTTTTCTTACGCCGACGGATGTACAATGAGCGCGAAGAAAGATGCATTGGTGAATACGGGCGGATTTTTAGGGCTGAATGATTCCAAACTAAATACCCCCGCGCGCAATTTGCTGATCGTCACGGAAGGATTTCCGACCTATGGCGGACTGGCGGGTCGAGATCTGGAGGCGATTGCACAGGGGCTCGAAGAAATTCTCGACGAAAATTACATGACATACCGCATCCGATCGGTTGAATACCTCGGCGATAAATTACTGAAGGCGGGCGTCCCGATTCTCCAGCCGCCAGGCGGACATGCAATCTACATTGACGCTAAACGCTTTGTACCACACATCCCTCCGCACCAGTATCCCGGACAGGCAATCGTCAGCGAGCTTTACCGGGTCGGCGGCATACGCACGGTCGAAATCGGAAGCGTTATGTTTGGTAAGACGGATAAACAAACCGGTAAGTTCATCCCGCCTCAGCTGGAATTAGTGCGGTTGGCGATACCACGACGCGTCTATACGCAGAGCCACATCGATTATGTAATCGAGTGCGTGATTGAGGTCTATGAGAAACGCTCAGAGATGCGCGGATTCGAAATAACATACGAAGCGCCGCTGCTGCGCCACTTCACTGCGCAATTCAAACCGCTGTAGATAGATGACACGATGATAAACTGCCCGGTCTGTTCCACCGATAATCACCATCTCGCAATCATATGTAAAAAATGCGGCGCTTATCTTCAGAACAAAATTGAAACACTCGATCTGTTCACAACCGCCTGGAGAGTTCTTGAGCGGCCGTCAAAAACTTTTCATACAATCTCCGTATCCCGGCATAAAAATTATTCAATATTTCTGTCGTTGGTGGCAGGCATTGGGTTCACTTTTTTCATCTTCTGGCTCATTAATGCGGGCGAACTGACGAATTCTCTGCTTCGTTTTCTTGGTACCGGTCTCCTCATCGGACCGCCGCTGGGATTATTAACGGTCGTGATCTTTTCGATTGTATGCGTAATTATTGCCCGCATCATGCGGATGAAAATGCAATTTAAAAATTGTTACGCTGTCACAGCTTACGCACTCATACCCATGGTCTTCTCCGTTGTTCTCGTTCTTCCGCTTGAAATCATGACGTTCGGCGTGTACTTTTTCTCAAAAAATCCGTCTCCCTACCTTCTGAAACCGACGACATATGTACTGCTTCTCATTCTTGACGGAATATTTGCAATCTGGACTGTAATCCTGATCGAAATCGGGATTAAGAAACTAACCGACCGCGGCCATGTCACGGCGATATTCATCATGTGCATCGGGATCGGGGTCGTTGCCGGACTTTACAGTATCACATACGGTTTAATTGCGCCATACATACACTGACGATGGAAAGGGAAGAATTTGAACGGATAGTCGAGAGGGCATTCGACCGGCTCCCGCAAAATTTTAAAGAGGCGGTAGAAAATGTCGGAATCCTGGTGGAAGACCTCCCCAGCGACGATGTGGTCAGAAAAATGCGACTGACATCCCGCCGAACGCTTCTCGGACTTTATCAGGGTGTTCCTCTGAATCAGCGGGGAAGCTGGTACGGGATGACGGGAGTTGTACCGGATAAGATATCACTTTATCAGAAAAATATTGAGGCAGTCTGCCGTACGGATGAACAGATCGAACAGAAAATTGTGGAAGTGCTGATTCATGAACTCGGACACTACTTTGGAATGGACGAAAAGGAAATCCGAAATGCAGGATATTAGAAATAAATTTCTTATATTAGAGAAATTGAGGAAATAATGATGGCAAAAGTAATATTTACTATATCCTACGATATCCACCCCGAAAAAAGGGAGGAATATCTGTTACTTACAAAAGAAATGAAAGAATACCTGACAAATGTTAAAGGGAGGGAATATTCTATCTATGAGACAAAAGGAAAAAAAAACAGCTTTTCAGAAATATTTCTCTTTTCGTCGCTTAACGAGTACGACGACCTGGAAGATCACGATGAAAAAATGTCTGATCTCGTGGCCCGGCTCGAGCTTCTCCTTCAGAACAGCAGAATGAAGTATACAACGCTAGTAGAATTAGAATAGTTTTTGACCGGAGATGACCATCAATAAAAATCTAACGATCGTAATAGTGGAGGATGAAACTGAACAGCGCGAAGCATTGAAGCTGTTCCTGACTGCTGAAGGGTATACGGTAATGGGTTGCACATCTGCCGAGGAGGCATTGGATAAGATACACTCTGTTAGACCAGATCTATTGGTTTCAGATATAAAATTGCCAGGAATGGACGGGATTACGTTCTTTCATGAAATAAAAAAGAATGACCGCCTCCGTAACATCCCATTTTTTTTCATATCAGCGTTCAACGATCCTCAGACCATATCATCGGTCCAATCGCTTGGTGCAGTCGCATATATTACGAAACCGTACGATCTGGATGATTTTTTAAAGGTCGTAAAAAAGAACCTGCCTCCCGCCACAAAGTGATCAAATCAACGGCGGCGGGTTACAGTTAATCCGCTTTTTTTCCTTCCAGTTTCGCCTTGAGTGTCACAAGTTCGTTGCCGCGTTTTACAATTATCTCAACTTCGTCACCCGGTTTACATTGCCCGAGTATATATGTAAAATCGTAAATATTCTTGATTTCTTTTCCGGCAAATTTGACGATTATGTCTTCAGCTTTCAGACCAGCTTTTTCTGCCGGACTCGCGGGGCGAGCGCCCGATATTTTCATCCCCGGCGTGTCGCTTGCAAAATCAGGAATAATCCCCAGGCTTACACGCGCGCCCTGCCGAGTCATTCCTGCCGGTGGCAGTGTCGATGCAAGCTTTGTAAATTCAGGTCGTTTATCGTCGTTCAAAAGGGATGAAGTGATTCGGGCGGCTAGGGAAAGTACTTTCTGTTCACCTGCATAATTGATTTTATCCCACGTATCAGACGGTTTGTGGTAATCGGAATGGAGATTCGTGAAGAAAAACATCACGGGTAAATCCTTTTTATAAAACGACACCTGATCGCTCGGGCCGATACCGTCGGGCTTGAGTCTGAGTGTGAGTGAATCGGTGTTGTATCCCTTTACCAGGTTTTCAAACCGCGGCGATGTGCCCATACCCTCGATAACAAGAACGCTGTCCTTCATACGGCCGATCATATCCATGTTAACCATTGTGACCGTCCGGTCAAGCGGAAATATAGGATTTTTCACGTAGTGATCGGAGCCGAGGACACCCAGCTCTTCGCCAGAGAAGGCAATGAAGAGAATACTTCGCTTCAGTGAATCCCGTATTGAGCTGAAATACTGAGCAAGCTCGAGAATGCCGGCAGTTCCGGAAGCATTATCGTCAGCTCCGTAGTGTGGGGCTGTTGTATCTGGCTTGAGCGATCCCGATCCTTCGCCTCCTAATCCGACGTGATCGAAATGCGCGCCTATAACGAGGACTTCATCTTTTAGAGTAGGATGAGTTCCTTCAAGGTATCCCACAATGTTTGCAGAGCTCGAAGATACTTTCAGTATTTCCGTCTGCAGTGATATATCTGCATCGGGGATATTGAATGAAAATGGCACGAGTGTTGACTCTATTCTGCTCTGTAATTCTTTCAGATCGTAACCTTCTTCCTTAAGCAGGGGAGCAAAAACATCCCAACGCATCGCGACGACGCTGATCCCTGCAGAACCCATACGCGGGTCGTCAAATGATGAAAGCTTATCTCCTTCGGCGCCGGGCGGATTCGTCAGGAAAATAATACCTGCCGCACCTTTATCGCGTGCGGTGAATATTTTTGCCATTAGTGATGAATGCTGTGACAATCTCCCGGTAGTATCGGGGGAGTAGCGCATAACTACAACTATTTTATCTTTTACATCGATACCTTTATAATCATCGTACTGCAAAGAATCAGGTGCAGATATGCCGTAGCCGGCGAGGACGAGCGAGGTATGTAAAAGAGTATCTGTAGAGAAGGTGAGAGGTCTGTAATCTTCGTTAACCGAGAAGGTAAATGCTTTTCCTCTTACTGTTGCCGTAAATTTATTTTTGGGTCCGGGTATCTTCTTGGAAATAAAATTGTATCCCTGGAAGTATGTACCGTTATCACCGACAGGTTTAAGACCGTATTCCCTGAACCGATCGGCTATGTATTGGGCAGCGAGTTTATCGCCCTTTTCACCGCTTCTCCTTCCCTCCAGTGCATCCGATGCAAGGTATTTGATATGAGCCCGGATTTCTTCCTGTGTAATATCGCGTGAAAGAATCGTTTCTGTTTGCGGAGAGCATCCTGTTATAACTGCTAATGAAATGGTCAATAATGTAATGAAATATTTCATGTATGTATTATGGTTGTGAGGGTTCTATAATTTCAATAAGTTCAATAATCTTACCCACCATGCAGATACTGGAGGTGTACTCGTGATCTCGGACGATCAACTTTACAAATAGACCGTCAATCTGAATTTGCGCAACATCCTCTCCAACAATTTCATAGCTCCGATTGTTCCCGTCGATTAGCTGCCAGCATCCCCCCTCGATATTTCTGAAATTCATCATACCTTCGATGATATAAGCATCCGGATCTTTGGTAATATCACGGCAACCATCGAATAATTGTCCGATCAGCAGGATTATAATAATTACTGCAAACCCGGATCGCAGTTTCAATCGAGACATAAACTAACCTGTAATTATTGCTCAGTTGAAAATAAGCACGTCAATATACAAAAAAATACTAAACCTTGCGAAGGGCGGAGAGCAATGAGGTGTGGGGTGTGAGCAAAGAGCATAGAGCTAAGAGCAGAGGTTAAAAGCGCTGAGTAAACTCAATACTAACAACTCTAAGCGCTCTGCTCTACACTCTAAGCCTTCTCAATGTTTTCAATGATCACAAACATATAGAGAATAATCGATTTTCTTAGTATATTGTGCCCACAATTACACAATTTCATCACTCATGCATATTCCGGACGGCTTTTTAGACACCAAGACTGCTATTGCGACCACATTACTATCGGGTACAGCCGTAGCGGTTGCTCTTCGGCGATTACAGAAAAATCTGAAGCCCTCACACGTTCCGCTGCTCGGGCTCTCCGCATCATTTATTTTTGTGTCACAAATGCTGAACTTCCCCGTAATCGGTGGAACGTCCGGACACCTGATTGGAGCAGTTCTTGCATCAGTCCTGCTCGGTCCTGATGCGGCAATTCTCTGCATGACCGCAGTTTTGCTGATTCAAACTTTTATTTTCGCTGATGGCGGTGTTGCAGCCCTCGGTGCAAATATTCTGAATATGGGAGTGGTCGCGGTTCTGGGGGGATATCCGGTTTATCGCATTCTGTACCGAATTCTACCGACTCCCCGGGGGAAGATTGTTGCAAGCGTTTTTTCAGCATGGCTATCGATCGTACTCGCCTCAGTGTTCTGTGCCGGTGAGTTAGCGTGGTCCGGAACCTCCGGCTGGGCGGTAGTGTTTCCGACGATGACAAATATTCACATGCTTATCGGTATCGGAGAAGGGCTTATCACCGGAATCATCATAGCGGCAATTTATAAAACAAAACCTGAGCTTCTTGAAACGTCGCTAATCAGTAGTTCCCCGAATTTCCGACAGTCAACGATTCTCTACACGGTTATCTTTTCCGTAGCGCTCCTGCTCCTTGTAACACCCTTTGTATCAGATTGGCCCGACGGATTGGAAACCGTAGCCGCAACTCTGGGTTTTGACGCACGTGGTATTGCTACAAATAGTGCAGGAGCGCTCTTACCGGATTATACGATTCCGGGTGTTAAGAATGCATCGATAGCGACCATTGTCGCAGGCCTCATCGGAGCGGTTATCGCTTTCGGTTCGGCTGTGATCATCGGAAGAATTCTGATACCGAAATCCAAAAAACAAACGGTGCAATAGGGGAATAGTACAGTCGATGCGCCACGATTTTATTGATCGCTACAGTCGGATTGCAAGTTCAATTCATAACTTACCCTCTGTCTTAAAATTATTATCAACCCTGAGTATTATTATTATTACCGTCGCGTTTCCCGGAAATTGTTATTTCTTTTTCCCGACGATAATCCTATTTTTGATCGCAATTATATTTATCAGCACTATTCCCGTTGGTTTTATCATACGGCGGTTACTTTTGATGGAACCGTTCGTAATCGGCATAGCAATTCTGTCGATATTCCAGGAGGGCGGTTGGGAAGTCTTTCTGAAAATTATGTTGAAAAGCACCGTCTGCCTGCTGGCGATAATAATCTTTTCAAACACTACTACATTCACAGATTTCATACGACTGCTTCGGAAGCTTCACATGCCGGTTGTATTGGTTAACGTAATCGCGCTGATGTATCGGTATATTTTTGTCCTCATCGATGAAGCGGAACGCATGCAGAGAGCCCGTGCAAGCCGAACTTTCATCCGGCAAAAAAGATTATTCTGGAAACTCCAGGGCTCTCTCATCGGTCAGCTCTTCGTAAGATCCTATGAACGCGGAGAACGTATCTACCGCGCCATGCGCGCACGGGGTTTTTCATGATCCCGGCTATTAACGTGATGAACCTGAACTTTCGGTATGAAGACGGCACTGAAGCTCTGAGAGAGATTAGTTTCCATGTCCGGGAAAACGAAACTGTCGGTATTATCGGACCCAACGGTGCGGGGAAGTCAACACTTCTCCTGCACCTGAATGGTCTCTTACCGGAAGTAAAGACCGAGCCATCATCGGTTTCTATATTTAGCGAAGGAATCACAGATATTTCAGAATCCTCGATCCGCCGTTCTGTAGGTCTTCTTTTCCAGAATCCCGATGACCAGCTTTTCTGCCCGACCGTCTATGAGGATGTCGCTTTTGGACCTCAGCAGTTTGGTTTCGATGAAAAATCCGTCAGAGAAATTGTTCGTGATGCATTGAAAGAAGTTGGACTTGAGGGATACGAAAATCGTTTGCCGCATCATCTGAGCGGCGGCGAGAAACAGAGGGTTTGCCTCGCGGGAGTGCTTGCGTGTCAGCCGAAAATATTAGCGCTCGATGAACCTACAAAAGAGCTTGATCCGCGGGGTCGCCGCACCTTGATAGAATTTCTCAAAAAGAAACCGATAACGATAATCATAGCAACACACGATCTGGAAATGGTGGTTGAACTCTGCCATCGAACAATTATTCTTGATTCGGGAAAGCTTGTTGCGGATGGATCGACGCATGAATTGCTGGCGAACGAGAGACTTATGATGGAGCACGGACTGGAGAAACCGCACAGTTTACAACACCGGCATCCTCACAGATAGATCAGGAACGCCGGGAATGGAGGGATCGGTCCCGACCTCTATCTTTGTCAGTGCGGAACGTTGATTGTCCTGGATGTTGAGGCGGCCGCTTTTCTATTGGTGTGGTAAGGTAAGTGATCCACTCTTCCAATTCATTCAGCGGTCGTGCCTTACGGACGAAACCATCAAGCTTCGACGACTTGACAGCCGATATTGTATACTCATCATCGAATCCAGACACAAAGAGAAATGGGATCTTCGCATACTTCGGTGTTGCCCTGATCGTTTTGTGAAATTTAAATCCATCCATAACAGGCATATAAACATCTGATATTATAAGATCAACTGGATTCTGATCAAGTTTCTTCAGAGCGGCCTCACCATGTTCTGCACTGAAGACAGTGTAACCCTCATCCTCAAGATAACGACTTAAAATAAGGAGGTATTCGGGTTCATCATCAACTAGTAAAATATTCATCGACGTGCCACCTTTTAATATGTCTTTATGCAACATAAATCTGCATAATTTACGAGGTATTTATTAGATTTGCAATATATATCTGAGATTAAGAAGCCGGTTATATATTTGGATAGATTCAAAACATTTTTGATATTTAGACGTACAAATATAAACATGACATTTTACCTCTATTTTTCCACAATAATCCACAATTCAGGAGTAATCAGATGAAGAAGCTCTTAATTCTTTTTTTGTTTTTAATTGTAATCTTGGCATCTCTCAGCGCCCAACAGGAAGCAAGATTATTGCGATTTCCGGCAATAAGTGGTGATCAGATTGTATTCGCTTACGCTGGTGATCTCTACACAGTTTCCTCTACGGGCGGTGTTGCCCGTAAGCTGACGAACGATGTCGGGTACGAGATGTTTCCCCGCTTCTCTCACGACGGGAAGCATATCGCATTCACCGGTCAGTATGACGGAAACACCGAAGTGTACGTCATCCCTGTTTCGGGAGGAATCCCTGCGCGGCTAACACACACAGCCACACTCGGACGTGATGATTTATCCGACCGGATGGGACCTAACAATCTTGTCATGGGCTGGATGCACGACAACAAGCACATAATTTTCAGATCGAGGATGCGCGAGTTTAACGATTTCCGCGGAAAACTTTACCTTGCCTCCATCGATGGCGGGATGACCGAAGAACTTCCGCTTCCGCGTGGAGGATTCTGTTCCTATTCACCCGATGATCAGAAACTTGTGTACAACAGAATATTCAGAGAATTCCGCACCTGGAAGCGGTACCGCGGAGGTATGGCTGATGATGTGTGGATATACGATTTTAAAACGAAAAAAACGGAAAACATAACGAATAATGGAGCGCTCGATATCATACCGATGTGGTCAGGAAACAAAATATACTTCATATCTGACCGGGATGCGAACAGGCGGATGAATCTCTATTCTTACGATCTCGGTACGAAGCAAACAAAACAGCTGACACAGTTTACCGAGTACGATATTAAGTTTCCGTCGCTGGGAGATAAGGCTATAGTTTTTGAAAACGGCGGGTACATATATAAGTTCGATCTGGCAACGGAAAAAGCAGAGAAGGTTGCAATCCGGATAAATGAGGACCAAGTTGGAGGACGCGGTGGCATTACGAAGGTTTCGGATAATATAAATAACTATGAGATGTCTCCCGACGGCAAAAGGGCATTATTCGGTGCACGGGGGGATGTATTCACAGTGCCCGCAAAGTATGGAATGGTACGGAATCTCACGGGTACACCCGGAATTCATGAGCGTAGCTCCAAATGGTCGCCGGACGGGAAGTGGATAGCTTACGTTTCTGACCGATCAGGGGAAGATGAAATATATGTTGAACCGCAGGATGGCACTTCCCAGCCGACAGCTCTGACCGGCAACAGCGATACGTATAAGTACGGGATCCTCTGGTCGCCCGATAGCAAGAAAATACTCTGGACCGACAAGATGCAGAGACTGCGTTATATTGATGTTTCGACGAAAACCGTGAAGGATGTCGTGGTGGCTAAAGTATTTGAAGTGAACGATGCGTCCTGGTCACCCGATAGCAAGTGGATAGCGTATTCGATACCCGAAGAAGAGGTGATGACTAAAGTTTATTTGTACTCGCTCGAGAGCGGCAAGACGATCGATGTGACCGACGGATGGTATACATCCGGAGGAGGAGTATTCAGCTCTGATGGAAAACATCTCTTTTTTGTATCCGACCGTGATTTCAATCCGACATACAGCGCGACGGAGTGGAACCATGTATATCAGGATATGTCCAGAATATACCTGGTCACTCTGACGAAGGATGTCGAATCACCCTTCAAACCGAAGAGCGATGAAGTGACTATTAAGGAAGAAAAACCTGCGGGGGATGCATCAAAGGAAAAAAAGGAAAAAGAGAATAAGGAAGAGAAAGAAAAATCTGTAACGGTCAAGGTAGATGCAGATGGGCTTAAAGACCGTATTGTCGGTTTGCCAATTCAAGCGGGGAATTACAGGAGTCTCGTTTCTGTCGGCTCAACTTTGTACTACATACGGGATGGAGGCAGAGG
>CAYGZY010000162.1:0-5547 GCA_964354485.1 uncultured Chlorobiaceae bacterium
TGAATTGATAGCTGCTGTAGGGGCAATTCAAATGAGGCTTTCATTTTTAACGTTTTGTATTAAATCTTTTTTTATCGAACGTGATAACAATCTGGCACAGTTGTGTTATTGAAATACCCCTAGTTATTACACAGTCTGCCCGCTTGGGAACGTACTCAGCTTACTATTCAAGCAGGTTCCCAAAGAGGACTTTGGGAACCAGAGTTAAATTGGTTAAGTATCCCTATCCACGAGTGGAGAGGATAAAATCTGTAATAACTCTCTGCGACCTCTGCGATTAATAACTTCCGATGAGTTAAAATATTTATCTTTTATTTTTCCTCGAAGTCCGCAATTCTTCCGCTATCGTCTTTATCTCCGTTAAATCACGCACCATCTCGCTCCACCCGTACCACAACGCGTAATCAGGGTTGGCATGGAAGGTTCCCTGGAATGCTCTCATGCGGTGTTCGAGAAACATTACAAAAAGTTTCTGCTCAATTGTTGTCGGTGCATCATGAAATGCGAGAAGATCCGGGAATCCTGCAGCATAATTCTTAGGTCGTTTCAGGACCCGGTCCTTGTATAAGGCCGCGACGGTCCGAATCGCTTCAGCCATCAGGCGATCGGCTTCTTTTATCATGTTGTCGCCCTTTTCCAGTTCACCTTTTGCGAACGTACGGGAATGACATCGATTGCACGTCGCAATCATTTTGTCGCGTTCCCTCTGCCAGCTTTCCTGATCGAGGCGGGCAACATCGGCTCCCTTAACCACATCAAGCCGTGCAGTTGGCTTCCCTCCCGGATCAAGTACTCCAAGGCCCTGTAAAATTACGGCACGATCTTCCGCCCACTGCTTATCCTCCGGCATGGGCAATCGGACTGCAAGAAAGCCCCATGCAGTGCGGACTTCATGGTTACCACTCTGCATGTGGCACGTCTGACATGTAGGCGCCGCAGTGTTTTCCGGAAGTACTTTGTTCTGCTTTAAAAGGTAACGTACACCGTGCTTCGATGCGGAATACATTTCCCACTGCGGATGGTCGAAGCCCATATGGCACGTCTGACATGCCTGCGGTTGCAGGGCTTCCTCCCTTGAAAATGTATGACGCGTATGGCAGGCATCGCATGAGGCAACTCCGAATCCCGCACCGTCCTTTTTCAACTGTTTTATTTCCTCCTCGCTCTTTATTCCGAGCTTGTGACAGCCGCCGCATCCCTTCATTCCTTCCGTCATAACCATCGGCTGAAAGTGCGTAGTCGGCATTGCCTTCATTGCAGCCCATGCATATGCGTGCTTGCCTTTCTTGAACTCCGTAACCCTGTCGCGGTGGCACTCGCCGCAGGTCTCGGGTGTCGGGATCTGAACCTTAGCGATATCAAGCGCGGATGTGTGCTGATCGCCATGGCAGGTAGCACAATCGACACCGCTCTGGCTGTGCCGGCTTGCCTGCCAGTCGGAAACTATGCCCGGAGTGGTCGTATAATGGCACTCTTCACAAGTCTGCGCAGAAAGACCGCTGATAAGAATGATGCTCAGATAACATAGAAATGCAATTCTGTCATGATATTTCATAACAACCCCTTCATAAATTTGTGGTAGTGATGTTAGTAAAAACTAAGGTGATATTCAAATTTACATGCTGGTTGTAACCGATCAGGTGACGAATTACCTGAAATTTTTAAGGTTGGTTTACCGTGAAGAGGATTTAATGGCAGTTATAACGAGATCGTGGGATGTGCTTCGTGAAAATGGGGTCAGTGCAAGATCGCCGTAGAGCCGGGTTTGCCTGAGACCTGATTTTATCAGAATATTTCTGAGGTCCATACTCCCGATCGGCCGGATCGGTATGGAGCGCAGATCGTGCTCAAGAGTCTCCGTGTTAATTGTAAGCAGGTTGAAGAGGATCTGTTTTTCATGGAACTCGTAATATCGGATGTAGAGAGTATCACCGGATTTCTTTATACTCTGAACACGTTCCTTCTGTTTGAGTATCTTATCGTAATTGAGTATCTGGAGAATCAGAACTCCCCCCGGTTTGAGGAGTTTCGCGAATTTACTTATTGTTTTCTTAAGATGAACGGGTGAAGGAAGATGAACAAGCGAGTTACCAAGGCAAAGCACTGCATCGAAGGATAAGCCGGGCAGGCGTATTTTTAAAAAATCAGACTCGATAGTATCAATTGCAAGATTCTGTGATTGTGCATGTTGGCGGAGCTTGCGGAGCATTTCCCCTGAGATGTCGATAGCCGTGACGCTGACGCCGCACCGTGCCAATAGAATAGAGTGGAATCCTGAACCTGCACCAGCGTCGAGTGCACTCGTTATTGAGTATTTATTTACAAGACTCCGGAAGCGAGGCTCTTCAAGCGCGAGTCGTTTATCGAATGAAATCATCCGGTCGTAATCGTTTGCTATGCTATCGTAAAACCGACGAACATCCTGATTTTTCATTTCTCTATTCTTATTCCCAGATTTAAATTGCAGATTTTTTCAGAATATCGCCCTGAATCCCGACAACTATTACTTCGAGCGGAATATCTGCTCCGGCCTGAAGAATTGCTTCGCGGGTAATGTGTACAAGTCCTGAACAGCACGGAACTTCCATGATGACGACGGTGAGACTTTTAATGGAAGATGCCTTGATAATATTTGTAACTTTCTGGACGTAAGGTTGTGTATTATCAAGCTTGGGGCAGGCAACAGCAATCGCGTGGTTGTCAAGAAATTCATCATGGAAATTCGGATACGCGAACGGTACACAGTCGGCAATGAGGTACAAATCTACATTAGCAAAATATGGTGCAAATGGCGGTACAAGCTGAAGCTGTACAGGCCATTGCCTAAGTTTTGATTCAGTGCCTGTCCTTGTAAGAGGTTGGGAGTGCAACTCCATCGATCTTGTCGAGGGGCATCCGGCAGGTTGATGTGCATGGGGAGTTCTCTCCCTAATTTTTATGGATTCCTTAACAAGAGTAGGATTACCTTGTGACGAACCGAGGGATATCCCTGCCATGTGATTCTTTACTCCCAGTTCGTCAAAATCTTCGACCATCATCTCCGTTATCGATAATGCTCCCTGCGGACATTCGCCTAAACACGCACCTAATCCGTCGCAGTAGCTGTCACGGACGAGTCGGGCTTTTCCATCGATTATTTGCAACGCGCCTTCCGGACAGGATGGGATACATAATGCGCACCCGTCGCAGAGCGCTTCGTTGATGCGGATTATTTTTCTTTTAACCATTCCGACTCACATCAATTTTTTAAAATATAATTGTGTACTTGATACTGTAATTTCCCGACGTTCATATTCTTAGTATCGGATAATTTTGTCTGAATTATTCACAAAAAAAATTGGTGATTTAATCCACCATTTTATATTGATGTTTCTGCGTTGTGCCTGCCATTTCAAGAATACTTTTTGTCGCAAGCATTTTTTTGATCTTCTCCCTTACATCATGCCATTCCTTATGTACTGAACAAGGTTCATCATTGGAGCAATTGGGAAATCCGAATACACATTTTTCCATAAACGAGAGACCATCGATCGCTTCAACGATCTGAAGTAATGTTATATCTTTCGCCGGTAATGCAAGCCTGAAACCGCCCGCCGGTCCCTTGTGGGAAAAGAGAAGACCCTTCCGCGTAAGATCCTGCAGTATTTTTGCCACAAAGTGGTAGGGTATCTCTAATTTCTTCGTCAGTTCTTTGATCGAAGTCATTTCATTTTCGCGCTTTAATGCAAGGTATAAAACGGCTTGCATCGCATATTCACATTGTCGGCTGAAAATTATACTCATATCATTTAAGAGGAATTTGTCTTAATATATCTCCATTTTGTCGGATTTCCAAATGCGGTTATTTATATGAGTATAGAGACTTCATGTAATTGGCGCGCTCGAAAGCTGTAGGATCAGCGACCGACTTCTGGCTGAGACTTCCTTTCATCTGGCTGATCGATTTATAATCATTTTCTGTCATCCATTCTTCCATATCACTCAGCACCTTTTTAATGTGGTCAGGTCCGTGTTTCAACAGTGCGGAGCACATCATTGTCACGTCGGCGCCGACCATCAGCATCTTGATAACGTCTTCTGCATCGTGTATTCCGCTTGTGGCGGCGAGACTTGCTTTAACGTGGCCGTACAGGATTGCAATCCACCGGAGGGGTAGACGCATCTCCTGTGGAGTGCTGAGATTTACGCAAGGATTTATTTCCAGAGTGGTTAAATCGATGTCAGGCTGATAAAATCTGTTGAAGAGCACAAGTCCGTCGGCGCCCGCATTGGCGAGATTTTTTGCCATGTTGGACATGGCGCTGAAATATGGACTCAATTTGACTGCAACAGGTATGCGGATACTCTGCTTTATCGATTTGAGTAGCTCAATATACTGACGCTCAATATCCGGTCCCAGGGTATTTGGGTCCGTGGGTATGTAGTACACATTTAATTCGAGGGCGTCGGCGCCTGCTTCCTGAATTTTTTTCGCGTAGTTTGTCCAGCCGCCGACCGACACACCGTTGAGACTTCCGATGATCGGTATCCCCAGATCCTCTTTTGCCTTCTTAATTAGTTCTAAATACTCATCTGGTCCCGTGTTATACTGCTGCACGTCAGGGAAGTAACTAAGGGCTTCGCTGTAACTTTCTGTACCTTGTGATAGATAATGGAGAAGTTCCGATGTTTCATGCGCTATCTGTTCTTCGAATATTGAGTACATCACAATTGCCGATGCGCCGGCATCTTCCAGTTGCTTCATGCCGTCGAGTGTGTATGAAAGAGGCGATGCCGATGGAACGATCGGGTTTTTTAATTTTAATCCGAGATAACGTGTCGTGAGATCCATAATTGCTTCCTCTAAATTGTGTGTTTCTTTAAAATATTCTCATGTTATGAATTATGATGTAATAAAGTTCTTACTTAAATAAGCGATTTCAGACCCCCGCGGTTGCGATACCGGTCGGAAGCAGATTATTTAGTATTTCAGCTTTATCTCCTGTCGGAGCGTTATTCCTTCTTTCCTCCGTTTCCACTCTGTGCAAGGTGCTCGTATATCTTCCAGCGCGTGTAAATGTCCTGTTGAGCGAGCGCGCTCAGTTCTTTTGCCCGGGCCGGGTAGCTCTTCTCAAGCATCTTGAACCGGGTCTCCATGTCTGTGAAGTCCTTAAGCGGCCTGCTCGGAGCTTTCGAATCGAGCTTCAGTGGATTTTTTCCTTCCCGTGCAAGCTCAGGATTATAGCGGAAGAGCGGGAAATAACCGGCTTCCACGGCGACTTTCTGGTTCTGCATGCCGCGGGTCATGTTAATTCCATGTGCAATGCAGTGAGAATAGGCGATAATAATCGACGGCCCGTTGTATGCTTCTGCCTCCAGAAATGCCCGGAGGGTCTGCAGATCGTTTGCCCCCATCGCGACGTTTGCGACGTAAACGTCGCCGTATGTTACGGCGAGCATGCCGAGGTCTTTTTTGGCGGTCGACTTACCAGATGCGGCAAACTTTGCAATTGCCGAACGCGATGTAGCTTTCGACATCTGACCGCCGGTGTTGGAATACACTTCAGT
>CAYGZY010000163.1:0-1659 GCA_964354485.1 uncultured Chlorobiaceae bacterium
GTTCCGGCGCCGTCAATAATCAAAATCCCCGAAGATCTCATTATCTCGAACATATTCAAATTTACAACCACTTATCAGCAAACAGACACCCTGATACCCGGGAAAGCATACTGGATCAAGGTGCAAAATAACGGAATACTCGTGCTCCCCGGTAATTTGGATTAAAATATTGACGGATAAATACTTCACGTTTTTTAGATCTCTCATATAATGGAGAAAATAAATACCCCCTGGGATAACAATTCCCGGTAAGTATTTCACCGCACGTTCAATTTTTCGAAGGTATTGAACGAATAAATTGTTCCCGTAACAGTGTTTCAATATGCTCTCCCTTAACCAGATTTCAATCGGATTCTACGGGCGGACACTTTTCCGCGATGTTTCATTCGTCGTCAGTCGGAACGACCGTATCGGCCTCGTCGGACCCAACGGTGCCGGAAAATCCACACTCCTCAAAATTATCGCGGAGATTCAGGCTCCTGACAGCGGCTCAATAGAAAAAGCTCGCTTCGTCACAGCCGGCTACCTCCCGCAGGATGGTGTTATCACCTCAACCAACACATTATACGAAGAGGCAGAGGGCGTATTCGACGATATCCTTTCGCTTGAGCGAAAAATTTCGGAAGCACAAAGCTCATTATCATCCTTTGATCCTGAATCACCCGATCATCAGGAAATTCTCAAGATCTGCGGCGACCTCCAGCACAAACTTGAAGATCGCGATGCCTTTCGGTTAAAATCAAAAATTGAAAGTGTTCTGATGGGATTGGGCTTTTCAGTACAGGATTTTAAACGCTATATAACGGAATTCAGCGGCGGATGGCTGATGCGTATCGCACTTACGAAATTACTTCTCAGGGAACCTTTTCTCCTGCTCCTCGATGAACCAACGAACCATCTCGATCTCGATTCTCTGCAATGGCTGGAGGAATACCTCGGACACTATCCCGGCGCAGTGATCATTATATCGCACGACCGTACTTTTCTGAATAAACTGACAAAAAGAACGATTGCTATCGAAAGGGGAAAATTAGAAATCTATTCAGGCAATTTTACATTTTACGAAAAACAGGATGAACTTCATCGCCTTCAGCTCGAGAGAGCATATAATAACCAGCAGAGACAGCGTGTTCAAACCCAGAGATTCATAGACCGCTTCAGATACAAAGCAACAAAAGCCCGGCAGGTACAGAGCCGCATCAGACAACTTGAAAAAATGGAAACAATATACCTCGAGGGGGAGGAAAGTCATATCCATTTCCGTTTTCCACCACCGCCGCCGAGCGGCGCTGTAGCCATAGAATTGAAAAATGTCCATAAGAAATTTGGTGACATTACGGTGTTTAATAAGCTTGACTGTACCATCGACCGCGGCGATAGAATTGCAGTCGTGGGCGTCAATGGCGCCGGAAAATCAACATTTGCGCGAATCCTCGCCGGCATCGAAGAAATGAACGGCGGAGAGAGAAAAATTGGACACAATCTTATACTCTCCTACTTTGCCCAGCACCAGGCAGAAGAGCTCGACCCCTCTAAGGAAGTACTCCAGATTCTCGATGAAGTTGCAGTCGGTGATATACGAACAAAACTCCGTTCTCTGCTGGGCGCATTTCTATTCCATGGCGACGACATTCATAAAAAAGTCAGCGTCCTCTCGGG
>CAYGZY010000164.1:0-8657 GCA_964354485.1 uncultured Chlorobiaceae bacterium
TTCATCGAGGCATTTTCCGTTCACGCCGCAATCGCCGTAGAGAACGCTCAGCTTGCCCAGAAGATGGTGCAGAGCGAACGCATGTCCGCCGTCGGGCGCATGGCGAGTACAATCGTGCATGACCTAAAGAGTCCGATGAGCACAATGCGGCTTGCCGCCCAGGTGCTGAGAAAGAAAACGACGGAGAAAGCGGTGATCGAATTTCTGGACGATATGGTTCAGGAGATCGACCGATTCCTGTCGATGACGCAGGAGATTCTCGATTATTCACGCGGCTTGAGCGTTATGAACATCCAGGTTGTCAATTTCGGCGAGACAATGGAATCGATGGCGACATATATTGAGCGTGAGGTTTCACGCCGGAATGTGCAGGTGGAACGCAAACTTGAATTCTCAGGGACTCTGAAAATCGATCCCGATAAATTACTGCGGGCATTCTACAACGTAGCCGTTAATGCTGCAGATGCCATGGGGAAAGGAGGTACTCTGCGGATCACTTCTCAGCGCGTGAACGGCACGGTTGTCGTGGAGTTCAGCGATAATGGGTGCGGCATGCCTGATGATGTCAAAGCCCGGATCTTTGAACCCTTTTTCACTTACAAGAAGAGGTACGGTACGGGCCTCGGGATGGCAATAGTGAAGAAAATCATCGACGACCATAAGGGGAGAATTGAAGTTGAGAGCCGCATCGGAGAAGGAACAACAGTGAAATTCTTTCTTCCAATCGAGGAGCAGGCCCGATGACGAACATTTTCGTCTGAAGCGGACACCGAGGCATGCGAGTTCCCATTAACCACAACGCCATTGAGATTGTCCAGGGCGATATTACCGATGAGCAGACTGAGGCCATCGTTAACGCCGCCAACAATCACCTCTGGATGGGGGCAGGTGTAGCAGGGTCGATAAAACGGAAAGGGGGAGAAACCATCGAGCGCGAGGCAGTCGCACAGGGACCGGTCAACATCGGCGACGCTGTCCTGACCTCAGCGGGTAAACTCGCCGCGCACCATGTGATCCATGCGGCAGTCATGGGGCAGGATCTCCACACCGATGCAGATACTGTTGCGAAAGCGACGCGGAATGCTCTTGAGCTGGCTGAGCGGAAAAACATACAGACCATCAGCTTTCCGGCGCTGGGAACCGGAGTTGGTGGTTTTTCGGTTTTTCACTGTGCGAAAGTAATGATAACCGCGGGGGTCGATTTCCTAATGAATTCACATTCACTCCATTTGATACGCATAGTTCTCTTCGATAAAAGCACTTTCGATGCTTTTGAAGAAGAATTGAAGCTCCAGTTTTCTTCCAAACGTCACTGAGATAATTCTTTCCTCCGAAGCTGACCTGGGATGTTGCGCGGGTTGCAATTCCACGTAAAAAGTTGTAATTTTCCTCGTCTCCAATGCCTGGCTTAGAAAAAATTCTCATCATCCGTTTCAGCTCTCTCGGTGATATCATACTCGCGTCGCCGCTTATCCGTATACTGAGAACTGCTCATCCATCCGCCCAGATCGATTTTCTTGTTAAAGCGGAGTACGCTGATGCCGTCCGCTTCAATCCGCACATAAGTTCTGTCATAACACTGAAAACATCGGATCGGCAGGAACTGCGGTCGTTGAAAAAATATATCCGTCAGACGGGATACGATCTCATTATTGACATCCATAACAGTCTGCGGAGCCGTTACCTCAGGTGGGGTGCCGGTGCCGTACACACGTCTGTTGTGAAAAAACGTGTGGTTAAACGGTTTTTTTTCGTATCTCTCGGATGGAACTTTTACCGTAAAAACGTATTGGTCGCCGATCGCTATTGTGAGACGGTTCGCAAGTACGGGGTGAGCGATGATGGTGAAGGGCTCGAAATATTTTTCCCCGAAGAAACCCGTTCCGCTATCGCATCTGTCATGGAACGGTTCAAACCGGAGAAGTACGATATAATTGTCGGAGTGGGACCGACTGCGCGGCACAGTACGAAGCGCTGGCTGCCGGAGCGCTTCGTAGAGCTTGGCGTTGCTCTGGCGAAGCATCATCACTGCCGGATTTTTCTCTTCGGGAGCAATGAAGAAAATGATTTTTGCGGGGATATAGCGCAGATGATTAATGCTCATACGGGACATGGTATCGCTGAAAATTTCGCAGGTAAACTCACCCTTTTCGAAACCGCAGCGGCACTGGATTACTGCAATGTCGTCGTATCGAACGACAGCGCGCTGATGCACATTGCGGCTGCACGGAAGAGGAGTATTGTGGCGATCTTCGGATCAACGGTAAAGGAATTCGGATTTTTCCCGTATCGTACGCGCCACATCGTCGTAGAGAGGAACGATGTCAGGTGCAGGCCATGTTCACACATCGGTCTTGACCACTGTCCGAAAAAACATTTCCGGTGCATGAAGGAAATCGCGGTGGCCGACGTCATGAACGCTCTGGAGGAGGCGCTGGGTAGATGATGTGGAAATTTTTTTATAACTGTTTTGTTGTACCCCTCTTGTGGTGCGGCTTCCGCGTATACTCTCTACTGAATGAGAAAGCTCGCCGGGCGTGGGAGGGACGCAGAGGGCAATTTAGAGAATTGGAAAGGAGGGTAACGCGCCTCGATCCGAACCAGCCGAGAATCTGGTTTCATTCATCGTCGCTCGGAGAGTTTGAGCAGGCCAAGCCGATTATTGCGGAGTTAAAGAGGACCAGACCTGATATTCAGATCGTCATCTCCTTCTTTTCCCCGTCAGGGTATGAGAACTCCCTCAAGTACGCATTTGCCGACGTGATAACATACATTCCTTTTGATTCCTCGTGGAATGCGAAAAAATTCATTCGTATTATGTCGCCATCCGTTGCCATATTCGTCAGGTACGATATCTGGCCCAATCATTTATGGATTCTCAAGGAGAAGGGGATCCCTACCTTTATTGTAAGCGCCACTGTCCATAAGCGTCGTCATCATACACTCCCCGTTGTAGGAGCATTTCTGCGCTCAATATATAACTCTTTCGATTACATATTAACGGTTTCCGAGGATGATAAGCGTTCCTACAGTGCGCTACGGGTTCATCTTCCGGTCATCGAGGTTATTGGCGACACACGCTACGACCAGGTATGGAAGAGAAAAACGGAAATTGTCCGCCGCAGTCTGATTGATCCTCACGTTACGCAAGGGCGTAAGGTCATTGTTGTCGGCAGTTCATGGAAGGAAGACGAAAAAGTACTGTTCCCCGCTCTGTATCACCTCTTTGCGGAGATGAGAGAATTACTGGTTATCCTCGTACCACACGAACCGAAGGAAGACAATCTTGAAGCCATCGAAAAAGAGCTTAACGGCAAATTTTCGTCGATTCGCTTCTCCCATCTCCATCAGTACGCCGGTGAACAGGTTATCCTTGTCGACAGTGTCGGTATCTTGATATCTCTCTATCAGTACGGACATCTTGTATATATCGGAGGAGGTTTCGGAGCGGGAATTCATAACGTCTTGGAACCCGCTGTTTACGGTTTACCGATCCTTTGCGGTCCGCGGATTACAAATTCGCGGGAAGCGCTTTTGCTCCGGAAACAGGGAGCTCTTTTCGAAGTACTTTTTTCAGAGGACATGTTCAACCACTGTGTGCGGTTGCTGACCGATGAAGAAACCCGTCTCCGATGCGGTGCCTCTGCCCTCAATATTGTAAAGCAGAATATTGGCGCTACAACGCGATTCCTTTCGTATCTCGAAAAAGTTTTGTAAATTTTCCTTTAATAATACTCTTTTAAACACATCGAATGAAAATTGCATACTTTGATACAATAGCCGGAATAAGCGGCGACATGGCTCTCGGGGCTTTCGTCAGCGCCGGCGTTCCGCTTGAAATCTTGCGCGACGGTGTACAGCAGTTGGGTGTACAGGGAATCGAGCTTGAGGCATCTCATATTCAGAGGAATGGTATTACAGCGGTGAAGCTCAATGTTGTTGTTTCGGAAACAAAAGTCCGCCATCGGCATCTGAAAGACATCATCGACCTTATTGACCGGAGTTCATTGGGAATTCGTATAAAGGAGGATGCAAAGAAGATTTTCATGGAAGTCGCCCTGGCAGAAGCGTTTGTGCACGGCATCCCGGTGGAGAAAGTTCATTTCCATGAAGTCGGCGCTCTCGATTCGATTGTTGACATCGTCGGCACTGCAATCTGCATAGATTTTCTCGGCATTGAATCTGTTTTTTCATCCGCGATCAAACTTGGCAGTGGCGGCTTTGTTGAGTCAGAGCATGGAATGCTTCCCGTTCCTGCGCCCGCGACTGTGGAAATTCTCCGCGGGTATCCAACTATCATGACGGATATTCCATACGAGCTGACCACGCCGACGGGAGCTGCGATCGTAAAAGCCCTCTCGCGCGGCGTCCTGACGTCTGAAGAGCTGAAAGTCGGACAGATCGGTTACGGTGCCGGATCGCGCGACATACCGGGCGTACCGAATCTCCTTCGGATCATAATTGGAGAAGTTTCCTCGGAAGATGAGAGGGATGAGTGTGTTCTTGTGGAGACAAATATTGACGACATGAATCCCGAGATTTTCCCTTATGTGATTGAACAGCTGCTCGCCGCAGGTGCAAAGGACGCTTTTTTAGTTCCGATCGTTATGAAGAAAGGGAGGCCGGGTGTTTTATTATCCGTGCTAGTTGACCGGTCGATGGTGGACGCAGTTGCGTCGATCCTCTTTCGTGAGACGACTACGCTAGGAATCCGGATGCAGAGAGTAGAGCGTCGGAAGCTTGTGCGTGAAGAACGCGAGGTGGACTCTGTTTTCGGGCGTGTAAGAATGAAGGTGACGCAAAATGGTGGGAGTGAAAAGCTCATACCTGAATTTGAAGAATGCCGGCGTATCGCTAAGGAGACGGGTCATCCTCTTCAGGAAATATACCGTCGTCTGGTGGCGGAATTTTCTTAAGCCAGTTTCCTGCAGAGTGGCGAAAATTTAAGAAAAATGAGGGCTTTGGGGAGAAAAACGGGAGGATGGGATTTTTTTCAAAAATAGTTTGACATATTGAATAAAATTTAGTATATTATAATCCCCACAAAATGTGGTAATTCCGATCCCACGAAAAAACTGCGGGATCGGGATTTTTTTCCTAATTGTTCTTTGAAAACATAGTGCATAGCTCTAAGTCAGCTTTAGAGAATATCAACCAATCTTACCTTGAAATATTCTTGGTAGGATTAACATCAAGCTCGAAGTTGAGTGTTAAAAACATACAACGGAGAGTTTGATCCTGGCTCAGGACGAACGCTGGCGGCGTGCCTAACACATGCAAGTCCGGGAGAACGGGGTAGCAATATCCCTAGTAAACCGGCGAACGGGTGAGTAACGCGTAGGCAACCTACCTTGTGAACGGGGATAACTCCGGGAAACCGGGGCTAATACCCGATGATGTCCAGTTGCAGCATTGCAGCTGGATGAAAGGTCCCAAAAGGATGTCACAAGATGGGCCTGCGTCCCATTAGATAGTTGGCGGGATAACAGCCCACCAAGTCTACGATGGGTAGCTGGTCTGAGAGGACGATCAGTCACACTGGAACTGAGACACGGTCCAGACTTCTACGGAAGGCAGCAGTGAGGAATATTGCTCAATGGGCGAAAGCCTGAAGCAGCGACGCCGCGTGAAGGATGAAATTCTTTTAGAATGTAAACTTCTTTTACGGGGGAAGAATGTGGCGCTTTAGCGCCATTGACGGTACCCCGAGAATAAGCACCGGCCAACTACGTGCCAGCAGCCGCGGTAATACGTAGGGTGCAAGCGTTGTCCGGAATTACTGGGTGTAAAGGGTCCGCAGGCGGGTAAGCAAGTCGGTGGTGAAATCCTGTGGCTTAACCACAGAACTGCCTTCGATACTGTTTATCTTGAGTTCGAGAGAGGATGATGGAATTCATGGTGTAGCGGTGAAATGCGTAGATATCATGAAGAACACCGGTTGCGAAGGCGGTCATCTGGCTCGATACTGACGCTCATGGACGAAAGCGTGGGGAGCAAACAGGATTAGATACCCTGGTAGTCCACGCCTTAAACGATGGATGTTCGGTGTCGGTCCCGCTGAGTACTTATATTTAAGTATTCAGCGGGATCGGTGCCTGAGCTAACGCGTTAAACATCCCACCTGGGGAGTACGATCGCAAGGTTGAAACTCAAAGGAATTGACGGGGGCCCGCACAAGCAGTGGAGCATGTGGTTCAATTCGATGCAACGCGAAGAACCTTACCTGGGTTTGAAAAGCTCTGTAAACCGGTGAAAGCCGGCTAGCGTAGCAATACGCGCGGAGTACAGGTGCTGCATGGCTGTCGTCAGCTCGTGCCGTGAGGTGTTAGGTTAAGTCCTGCAACGAGCGCAACCCCTGCACTTAGTTGCCATCAGGTAATGCTGGGCACTCTAAGTGGACTGCCTACGCAAGTAGCGAGGAAGGTGGGGATGACGTCAAGTCCTCATGGCCCTTACACCCAGGGCCACACACGTGCTACAATGGATGGTACAAAGGGTCGCTAAACCGCAAGGTGGAGCCAATCCCAAAAAACCATCCTCAGTTCGGATTGGGGTCTGCAACTCGACCCCATGAAGCTGGAATTGCTAGTAATCGCGGATCAGCACGCCGCGGTGAATACGTTCCCGGGCCTTGTACACACCGCCCGTCAAGCCATGGAAACTGGGGGTACCCGAAAACGCTGTGCTAACCGCAAGGATGCAGGCGTCTAAGGTAAAACCAGCGACTGGGGCTAAGTCGTAACAAGGTAGCCGTACCGGAAGGTGCGGCTGGATCACCTCCTTTCTAAGGAGCTTTCATCGAAACTCACACTCGGTGAAGCGCTTCGAGATTATAAGTTCCTAAACTGCTGATTTATCTATGCACTATATTTTCATTTTTGTTCTTTTAAAAAATAGTCTCTATACCGGGCCTGTAGCTCAGGTGGTTAGAGCGCACGCCTGATAAGCGTGAGGTCAGTGGTTCAACTCCACTCAGGCCCACACGATAGGCGTGGGTTCATAAAATTATCACCGTGCTATGGGGCTGTAGCTCAACTGGGAGAGCGCGTGGTTTGCAACCACGAGGTTGTCGGTTCGATCCCGATCAGCTCCACAACTTTGGTAATCGGTTAATTGGTAAGTAATTAATTCATAAATTAATCTGATAACCAAATGTTCTTTGACATATTAGAAGAGTCAGTCTATTAGTAAATGCTAGTAGTTGTCGATGTCCATCATAAAAGTTGTGGACCGCTAGATGAACAAGCGTATTGAATTTAGACTACTAACAATCCAAAATAATGTTCTTTCCAAAATATAAATGATGCATTTTAGAGAACCTGTTCAACAAATTATATCCGAAGGTTTATTTTCGGAACTTTGGGAACGGGTGTCGTCTTAATGTGAATCGATAAAGATTTTTGGTTAAGTTACAAAGGGCATACGGTGGATGCCTTGGCACTAGAAGGCGATGAAGGACGTGGTAACCTGCGATAAGCGTCGGATAGGTGGAAACAACCTGTAACCCGGCGATCTCCGAATGGGGCAACCCTCTCAGAGTAATGTCTGAGAACTTCCTGCTGAATTCATAGGCAGGATAGAGCAAACGGGGGGAAGTGAAATATCTCAGTACCCCTAGGAAGAAAAGGTAATAACGATTCCGTCAGTAGTGACGAGCGAACGCGGAACAGCCTAAACCTTCTGATATATTAAAGGATGCAACCGTTGTATCAGGGGTGTTGTGGGACGCTCGCAGTCCGAATTGCATATAGGACGGAGAGTAAAAAACCGCTGCGATAGCTGAATCGTTTGGAACAACGAATCATAGAAGGTGAAAATCCTGTAAGCGAAATCGTAACGGCTCTCTGGTGAGCAATCCCAAGTACCACGGAATAAGTGGAAGTCTGTGGGAAACCGCGAGAACCATCTCGCAAGGCTAAATACTCTCTAGTGACCGATAGTGTACAAGTACCGTGAGGGAAAGGTGAAAAGCACTCCTAACAGGAGGGTGAAATAGTACCTAAAACCGTATGCTTGCAAACGGTCGGAGCAATTTCGTTCCAGCAATGGAGCGGAAAAGTGACGGCGTGCCTTTTGCTTAATGAGCCTACGACTTACTCGTACGTAGCAAGGCTAATGAACTAAGTTCAGCAGCCGTAGCGAAAGCAAGTCTGAATAGGGCGATCAAGTTACGTGCGGTAGACGCGAAACCCGGTGATCTATCCTTGGCCAGGATGAAGTGGGGGTAAAACCTCATGAAGGTCCGAACCAGTGTGGGTTGAAAACTACTTGGATGAGCCGAGGATCGGAGTGAAAAGCTAATCGAACTGGGTGATAGCTCGTACTCCCCGAAATAGCTTTACGGCTAGCCTCGGGTAAGAATGTTTCGGAGGTAGAGCACTGATTGGGCTAGGGTCGTCACAACGATACCAAACCCAGACAAACTCCGAATTCCGATAACATGTTTCCCGGGAGTCAGGCAACGACGGATAAGCGCCGATGCCGAGAGGAGAACAATCCAGATCACCAGCTAAGGTCCCCAAGTCGAGGTTAACAGACAAAGGATGTTGAGTTGCAATGACAACTAGGAGGTTGGCTTAGAAGCAGCCATTCCTTGAAAGAGTGCGTAATAGCTCACTAGTCAAGCGACTTGGCGTCGATAATTCTCGGGACTAAAC
>CAYGZY010000165.1:0-21672 GCA_964354485.1 uncultured Chlorobiaceae bacterium
ACATTGCGTCGCTCGGTATGGCGCTGACCGTAATAGGGCTTTGCTTTTTCATCTTCATCGGACGCGATACATCACTCGTTCACATATCGTTGAATCTCGTACTGCTCGGTGTCGGATTCGGATTGTTTTCTTCACCGAACACCAACGCTATAATGAGTTCGGTCCCGAGGGAGGTATACGGGGTAGCGTCAGCGACTGTCGGCACTATGCGCTTAAGCGGCCAGATGCTCAGCATGGGTATTGTGCTGGTGATGTTATCTCTGAGCATCGGCTCTTCGAACATTACGATTGGAAATGCGGCAGACTTTCTGGGCACGATGAGGAATGCATTTATCGTTTTTTCAGTTGTCTGCTTCATCGGCATCTTTTTTTCACTTGCTCGCGGTAACATCCGCAGTGCGGCGGAGAGGTAATCTGGTTCAATTTCTTCCCCACACAGCTAATGGAACGCCCGCTCGCCAAGGCGGTGTTCCGGCGGGCAGTCCCGCTACAGAGGGTCGGGCGGGCTGATAACACAGATTTCCACAGATAAAGCAATCTGTGAGGACTATGTGCTTTTTCTGCCTGTCCGCCGAAACTTAGTGTAGGCTGATGTCATCTGTGTGCGCTTTCAATTTTTGCAAAAGTCGTATGAAATAAATATTATACATAACCTGTTTGATAGCAATTCACTGCAAACGATGATATATGAGCGCTAAAAAGAAAAGAACGACCGTCATAACTTCTGTCATTGGCATTATTGTCATTTTCATACTAATGAAGATCTTATTTTTCAACGGGACTAAAGCAACCAATCCCGCGAGGGGCGAAAGTGCACGAAGCCAGGTTATGCCGGTAAGATATCTCGTCGTCGAACCGGAAACGCTGAGGAGTATAGCAACGGCAGTCGGAACAGTGCTCTCTAATGAAGAAATTGAGGTAAGAAGCGAAATATCGGGTAAAGTTGAAAAAATTTATTTTGCAGAAGGAAGCCGGATCACTAAAAACGATCCCCTACTCAAAGTAAACGACGAAGAGCTGCAGGCGAGACTCCTGTCGGGAAAGTACCGGCAGGAATTAGCCGAGAGAGAGGTGGAGCGCCAGCGTCAGCTGTTTGATAAGAAATTGGTGAGCGAGCGGGAATATGAGACAGCGGTGAACGCTCTGAATGTTATCAAAGCGGAAATCCAGCTTATAACAGTGCAGATAGCCAAAACAGAGATCCGTGCACCATTTGACGGTGTGATCGGTATGCGGTTTGTGAGCGAAGGAAGCTACCTGTCGCCGTCAACGCTTATCACGACGCTTCAGGATAACAGTACGGTGAAGATTGATTTCACTTTGCCCGAAAAGTACGCCGGAGACCTTAAGGTAGGAAATGAAATCACATTCACGATTCAGGGATCGTCACGAGTGTTCAGGGGTTTCGTTTACGCGAAGGCGCCGAATATAGATCCCGAAACCCGTACGCTGCGAGTCAGAGCCCGCCATAGGAATGTCGGTGAAGCTGTCCGTGCAGGTTCGTTTGCTCAGGTTGAAGTTAGAATGCATGAACGAATAGGAATTACAATACCATCGTATACTATTATCCCTGAGCTTAAGCGACACAAAGTGTTTGTCGTACGAAACGGCCGGGCAGAGGAAAGTGTTATTGAACTTGGTACAAGAATGTATGATCGCGTTGAAGTTGCATCCGGATTAGTAAAGGGCGATACAGTCATTACTTCCGCAATCCTACAGATAAGAGCCGGCATGGCTGTCCGTACACTTAATAAATAATAAGCAAGAAAGTATAACGAATTGAGTCTATCGGCTGTTTGCATAAAGCGACCCGTTCTTACGCTCGTGATGGCGACGGGCATAATTATTTTCGGTGTAATCGGATTCACTTACCTCGGCGTGAGGGAGTATCCGAACATTGATCCTGCCGTTATAAGCGTGAACACATCATATGTGGGCGCCAGTGCTTCCGTGATCGAGACGCAAATAACCCAGCGTCTTGAAGATGCAATCAGCAGTGTCCCGGGTATCCGCACGATTAACTCGACCAGCCGCGACGGCCGCAGTTCCATAACAATCGAATTCGAATTGGAAGTTAATCTGGAAACAGCCGCAAACGATGTGCGTGACAAAGTTGCCGGTGCTGTACGCATGCTGCCGCCCGATACCGATCCACCGGTCGTCTCGAAGGCGGATGCAGATGCATTTCCCAGCATCATGATTAATGTCAGTAGCAATACGCGTGATCTGTTACAGCTGAGCGATATTTCTGATCGGATATTTAAGGAACGTTTGCAAACTATTCCAGGGGTTTCGGAGATCCGCATTTTCGGCGAAAAGCGTTACTCGATGCGTCTCTGGCTGGACCAGGCAAAACTGGCTGCGTATCAGGTGACTCCAATAGAAGTGAGAGATGCCCTCAATGCCGACAATATTGAACTACCGGCAGGTCGGATAGAAGGGAACGACGTCGAAGTGACAGTCCGCACGCTGAGCAGATTAGAAACGCCAGAAGAATTCAACAACCTCATCATAAGAGAGCAGAACGGTCGTGTCGTACGCCTCAGAGATATCGGCAGCGCAGAGCTGGGTCCGGAAGACGAGAGATCAATTTCAAAAGGACTTACCGGTCCGCGTGTCACGGTTGCGGTTGTGCCCCAACCGGGGTCGAATCACATTGCGATTGCTGATGAATTCCTGCGCCGCATTGAACGAATCAAAGCAGACATCCCCGAAGATATTGAACTAAGTATCGGTTATGACGCGACGAAGTACATTCGAACCTCCATTACGGAGGTACAGGAAACAATCCTCGTCGCTTTCTGCCTCGTTGTGCTCATCATCTTCCTTTTTCTGCGGGATTGGCGGACAACAATGATCCCGGTAGTTGCAATTCCGATATCGCTCATTGGAACGTTTTTCATGATGTACCTTGCAGGATTTTCCATCAATGTGCTCACTCTGCTCGGACTGGTTCTGGCGATAGGAATAGTGGTGGATGATGCGATCGTGGTGCTCGAGAACATTTATGCGAAAATCGAGAGAGGGATGGACCCGATTGAAGCCGGATTCAAAGGATCCCGGGAGGTATTCTTTGCGATTATTTCTACAACGGTTGCGCTCATCGTTGTGTTTATGCCGATAGTTTTCTTACAGGGATTTACAGGCCGCCTCTTTAAGGAATTTGGCGTCGTGATCGGGGGAGCAGTTGCGATATCCGCATTTGTCGCATTGACGCTTACACCGATGCTCAGCTCCCGGCTAATCAAATCGCATCCGTCACACAACTTGTTCTATAAACGAACAGAACCTTTCTTCACTAAATTGATGGGTGGATATGAGAAGTCGCTCCAGACATTCCTCCGGCACCGTTGGATTGGATTCGTTATCATGATTGTTTCTGCCGGATTGTTTTTACTTTTCATGGCATTTATTCCTCAGGAACTGGCACCCCTGGAAGACAGAAGTCGTTTGAGGTTATCATCCACAGCGCCGGAAGGTACTTCATTTGAGCGCATGGACAACTACATGAATACACTCATCAGTGTTGTGAGGGAACGGGTGCCGGAGGTTGATGCTGTGATGGCAAATACATCTGGATCCTCCGGCGGTACAAACTCTGGGTCAATGACCATTACACTAAAACCACCCGGAGAGCGTGATCGAACACAGGCTGAGATTGCCGAAGATCTGTCGAGAGAGGCTAGGAAACTGAGCGATGCACGGACGATAGTAGTACAGGAGCAAACCATAAGTGTTGGCGGTTCAGGCAGATTCGGCCTCCCTGTACAGTACATAATTCAGGCGCCGAATTTGGAAAAATTAAGAGAAATTCTACCGAAATTCCTCGATGAGGTGAATGATCACCCGGCGTTCAATGCCTTTGAAGTTAACCTGAAGTTTAATAAACCTGAACTTGCCATTGTCATCGATCGAGATAGGGCTCGCACGCTCGGCGTCTCGGTTAGCGATATAGCCCAGACGCTCCAGCTTACACTGAGTGGACAGCGGTATGGATACTTTATCAGGAATGACAAGCAGTACCAGGTGATAGGACAACTGACGCGCGAGAACCGTGATGAACCTCTCGATTTGAAGTCGATCTTTGTCCGCAGCCTTAATGGTCAGCTAATTCAGCTCGATAATGTTGTTTCTGTTAAGGAACAGGCGAATCCGCCCCAGCTCTACCGATATAACAGATATATTTCTGCGACGGTATCCGCCGGTTTGGCGCCCGGATACACGCTTGGCGACGGGATTGCAGCGATGGACGAGATTGCGGATAAGGTGCTCGATGAGACGTTCGTTACATCGCTATCGGGATCCGCGAGGGATTTTGCCGAAAGTTCGTCGAGTTTACTCTTTGTCTTTATCCTCGCGCTCGTACTAACATACCTTATCCTCGCGGCACAGTTTGAAAGCTTCCGCGATCCGTTCATCATCATGTTCACTGTACCGCTCGCGGTTACGGGAGCATTCCTGTCGCTCTGGTATTTCAATCAGACGTTCAACATTTTCAGTCAGATCGGAATGATCATGCTGATCGGTCTTGTTACGAAAAATGGCATTCTGATCGTGGAGTTTGCCAACCAGCGGAAAGCAAAGGGGCTCAGTGTCGTGGATGCGGTGAGGAGTGCGGCTTCTGCGCGGTTCCGCCCGATACTGATGACAAGTCTATCGACGATTTTCGGGATTCTTCCGATCGCGCTGGGAATCGGTTCCGGATCTGAAAGCCGCATATCCATGGGTATTGCCGTAGTCGGAGGAATGATTTTCTCCGGTACATTGACCCTTTATGTCATCCCCGCGATATATTCGTACTTCTCCAGAGAATTTCATGGTTCACGTGCGACGGGAACTGATAGTACAAGCGCTGATGAGGTGATTACTTCGGAAGAGCCGGCGTCGGTTGCGTCGGATAGTGAGAAGTAGTTTATCTGCTCGATGTGTTCTCCCTTCCGGGCAAACCTTCGCAAGGTTATCTAGTGAAACCATATTGTGCGAGTCTTGGTAGATTCCCAAAGAGGACTTTGGGAACCAGAGTTAAATCTTCAGATACCTACTCTAAGAACTAAGCACGTTCTTGATTGTGTTAAGCAGATCCTGGCGCATGAATGGTTTTGCGATGAAGTCAGCCGCTCCCATTTGTTTCGTTTCCATTGCAAGTTTTAGTTCTGAGTATGCAGTCAGCATAATAACTTTTGTGGAGGGAATATTTTCCTTGATATATTTGAGTACTCCGAAGCCAGATACGTTGGGCATGATGATATCAAGGAGAACGAGGTTATACGTATTTTTACCTAGAAGGTCGATCGCTTCCTGACCATCGCAAGCCGTTGAGACCTCGTAGCCTTCATCGGTGAGAAGAAGGCTGAGTACTTTTCTGATTCCATCATCGTCGTCTACGAGAAGAATATGTGATTTCTGGGTTTCCTTTCCTTTCGCAGACGGTTGTATGGAATCAGCCGCGGGTGTGGTTTCACCCGCAGGGGGTGCTCCTGATAGAACCATCCCTCCGCCCTTTTCCTTCGGGGTTGTCATGTACTTGATGGAAGTGAGAAGCTCGCTGATAGAATACCCCTTGCGGAAAAAACCGGTATTGACGAAAGACATCTTGATCGCTTCTGTACTCTCATCTCCGTATGATGAGAGGAAGATGAAAGGTGTGTCCCTGTAATCGGGAAGTTCTCTTGTCCTCTTACAAAGTTGGAGTCCGTCGATGATAGGCATATACAGCTCCGCAATGACCAGATCGATTTTTTCTTCTTTGATCTTTTTCAAGCCTTCCTGAGAGTTGGTCGCGAGGATGACACTGTATCCCTCGTCGATGAGGTAATGACGGGCCATCAGGCGGAACGACGGATCTTCTGCTATGATGAGAATGTTCATTTATCAGCTATCCTTTCTCATTTTGATGGTCGGAATGTATCTGTTACGTATGCGGGCCGGTGATCTCTGAATCGAGCAGGAGCAGAACGATGCAGTTTCATTCATCGGACTCCGGCTTCCAGGAATTCAAGCGTATTGGTGTTTCCACTGACTCTGACATACGCTCCGATTGGAAATGCAATCGATTTTCTGATGTGTCCGTATCGAATGCCGGAGAGCACAGGGTAGGAGACCCCGGAAAATGTTTCATCAAGGACTTGTGCGATCCGGAGTGATTGTTTTTTAGGATCGGGAGTACAGCATGAAAAATCTCCCAGGATAAATCCCCCTGCCCGTTCCAACAGTCCGGCGAGTTTCAGATTTTGAAACATCCGGTCTATTTTGTACGGCCGCTCGTCAATTTCCTCCATCATGTAAATCGGACGGCTGACGGAAGGGAAGTAAGGCGTACCGATCAGTCCGGTAACGATGGAGAGGTTACCCGCAAGGAGTCGGCCCTTGGCGCTGCCGGGGATCCTAATCTTTCCCCTGCTTTTCCTTGCGGTAATCACAGGAAGAATTTTATCGGATGTCAGCATTTGCCAGAAGCGTCCTTCGTGCAGACCGCTCAGACCGTCGGCAAACTCAACTGCTACCATCGGTCCGGAGAATGTCAGCAATCCTGTTCGCGACAGAATTGCAAAGTGGATTGCGGTTATGTCGCTGTAGCCGACAAATATTTTGGGATTCAGTTGAATCAGGTGATAATCGATAAGTGGTAAAATCCGGTGCGAGCCGTAACCGCCCCGTACTGTAAAGATTGCCTTTACATGCTTGTTTGCAAACAGTCTGTTGATATCATCTGCCCGTTCTTTGTCGGTGCCGGCAAGGTATCCGTGTATGCGGTGGACATTTTTACCCACTTCGATTCTGTATCCGCTCTGTTCGAGATTCCGTATCCCTCTTTCCAGTTTGTCGGCCGATTCGGGAGGACTCGCCGGTGCACATATGCCGATGACTTCCCCCTTCTTCAATCGTTTAGGTTTTATATAGTGCATCTCATTATCATCGATGTCAATGTACTAATGAAATATCAGGAAGTTGCGGTAGAATTGCAAATAGAGTATATCTTTCTTACCTTCCTTAAAAAAAGGAGGGATTCGGTCGGATATTGTAACATCCATGACATGTATGCTCATGAGCGGTGCAGTTGCGATTGTTGCGACGGGAATCAGCGAACAGTTGCTGAGGTGGAAAGGAATAGAGGCAACGATGAAAATTGCCGAATCTCAGAATGCAAAAGTAGTGATCATCGGAAGCGGTAAAGACGGATTGCCGATTATACTGGATACAAAGTAGAGCAGAACTGTGCTGGTGTATCCGCCGGTTGACTTACACTTGGATCCAGGGATTATAATTCCTGATCTGTGAGTAAATCTTCTATGTCATAGCACGATTCAGGATTGTGCAGAAAGTAATTCTCTGTCTTGCATCGACGTGAAAGGAATGATAAAATTACGAAGCCAGCAACGAAACCTGTAACTACCCAGAATTTCATATAACCTCCGAGATTTATTGAATGCAAATTAAACCGACTGATTTCCATAACTGTAGGTAAAGAACCGAGTTCCACCTCTGCTTTTCGATCCCGGTCAGGAGGAGGTACTCGTTCGTTATCCGCTGTTCATGAGTTTTGGTGTGCCATTGATATTTTATCTTCATGTCTACAGTCTTCGCAAAATTCTGACATAAATAAAAGAATATTTGCGAATCTGACTGTGGCTATTGTCACCAAGGGTGGCTCCTGTCACTAAAAAAACGTGATTTCTGTCGTGTGTATACTTTCGAAAAATGAATAATATTTGAGGATTTTAAAAGAATTAGCCATTTATAAAAGGAAGAGATATCGGGGGATGCAAAAGAGAAAAATCAGATCACAGCGGAAGTACAATTCCAACCGTAAGGGATATCGCTATTTCATCCTTTACAAACCTTATGGCGTACTTTGTCAGTTTACTGATAGTACGGGTAGAAAGACGCTTGCAGATATAGGTCAATTTCCACGCGATGTCTATCCTGTCGGGCGTCTGGACTTTGACAGTGAAGGACTTGTCCTCCTCACAAACGATGGAAAGTTAAAAAATATTTTGCTCGATCCGGAAAACAAACACTCACGTACATATCTTGCCCAGGTTGAAAAAGTGCCCGATGAAGAAAAGTTAAACAGACTGCGCGCGGGTATTGATCTGAAAGGGTACAGAACACTTTCTGCAGATGTTAGGTTGTTAAAAAGGCAACCGGAAATTCCATCGAGAAATGTACCGATCCGCTACAGGAGGAATATCCCGACAGCGTGGCTGAAGCTGATACTCCACGAAGGGAAAAACCGCCAGGTTCGCAGAATGACCGCAGCGATCGGTCACCCGACTCTGCGGTTGATTAGAATGACAATCGGTCCGTTATCTATAGGGAGTTTACGACCGGGAGAGGTACAGGAGTTGTTAAAAAATGAAATACGCAATTTAAAAAACCAAAGTATAACTCTGCAATGAAATGTATTTTATAGTGCAACTATCGAACAACATTAGTTTTCTTGGTTCTTCGACAGTTGTACTGTCGAAGAACATCGAAGTCATATTAACACACCGATTCATCGGTGTGAGTCGAATGTTGACCTCTTCCCCTGAATCCCCCTCTCCGCATCCTTCGACCTCGCTCAGGACAGGCAGCGGAGAGGGGGACAGTGGCCCTTTGGACTAAACGATGCTTGATCCTAGTGTCGGTCGTTCGGGCGGGGTGAGGGAGTGAGGTTTAAGCTGGTTGAAGTTTCGTTCCTGACGGAGCTGTTATCTTTCTTTTCTTTCATCTACAAACATTTCGTCCCCGCCAATCAGTCCACACATTCAATCAGGCGGGTAAACCTACGGGACTCCTTAAAACATAATAAATCTTTGTCTCAGCAGCTCCGAAAGTTAATAATATATCTGTGTAAATCTTGTGCTTTTTCAGTGTTATCTGTGTTCAATCACCCGTTTTCCCCCCGCGGAAGATATTACTCACTACCGGATTAAGTACTAATGAGGCGATCATCCCGATTGTACCCGCCTGAGGAGACGGCGTACCTGTCGCATACAGAAACAGGCACAATCCAAGTCCTCCAACCGATGATACAACCGCACCTACTCTGTTCATGCGTTTTGAGAGTAAACCCCAAAAAAATGGGCCGAGAAATGCAGAACCAATCGCTCCCCACGATATGCCGAGTATGGCAACGATCGTGGCGGGTTTCAAGTACGCAAGTAAGGTTGAGAGAAATACAAAAAATGCACTGCTCACCCTCATAAGCATGGTAAGATGTTTATCACTCACATCTTTCCTGATGAAACCTGCGTAGATATCTTTTGCTACCGATGAGCTGGATATCAGAACAAGAGCTGCAAGTGTAGACATCGATGCTGATAGGATAAGGAGGAGCATTAATACAGACAGCGATGGAGGTACGATATTTGTGAGAAGCTCAGGCATGAGCGCGTCGAAAATTGGTTTCCCGTTTTCGAATGCGGAAGGTGCATTATCGGGCCTAAGGAAGAGACGTGCAGTGGCTCCAGTAAAGTACGCGGTCCCGGAGATAAGGACCGAAAAGAGAGTTGACGCAATCATTCCTAGCCGGATCGCCTTCTTGTCTCTTATTGCATAAAATTTTTGAACAAGCTGAGGCATTGCAAAAGGCGCAACACTTGTCAGAAACACCAGACAAAACAGAGGCCAGAGACCCGGAGGACCGATCCATTCAACCAGCTGAGGTTTAATTGCTGATAGTTTTTCAACGACCGTGTTCCAACCGCCGGCAGATTGCAGCGTATCAGTAAAAAGAACCGATGCGCCAACCGCCATAATTATTCCGAAGATGACATCTATCATGGTCATCGATTTGTATCCGCCGAGGACGATATAGGTAGCAGTGAACAGCCCCATAAATAATAGCGCCAGGGTATAATCAATGCCGAAAGTGATCTGAAAGAGGTAAGAAAGCCCTATAAATACCGCAGCAGAGTAGGGGATGAAGAAAATAAAAATTGTTATAGATGAATAAAGACGGACTCCGCGGCTGTCGTAACGCTTCTCAAAATATTCCGGCATCGTATGTACCTGGTACTCAACAGACATATTCTTTATCCTGTTTCCCACAATCCACCAAACGCCGAGAACACCGATAAGAGAATTTCCAACAGCAATCCAGAGACCGGATAATCCGAAATCCCACCCGATTTTACCGGCAAATCCGATAAACAGAACTGCCGAAAAGTACGCTGCACCGTAGGTGAACGCCGTCATCCATGGCCCGATTTTTCCTCCGCCGAGAAAGAAATCGGAGAAGGATTTGGTCCTGCGAAGTCCCACAATCCCGACAATGATGATCATGAGTGCGAAAGCCGAGATGACAAGAATTTTAATTATCACGATTTCTCCTTCCTTAAGACACCTGTTGAAGTTTGGTATAGGGATTCCCTAAAAAAATAAAAGCGTCTCCATTCTCATCCAGGTATAACTATCTGCACCATCAAAGTAGTAATTGCCCGGAGTAAAATGCTCTACGATTACATGACCGGTGAGATAGTCGTATAATTTGTACGATAATTTACCGATGACAAGTTCGCCGCGGGTCCTTCCTGTTCCGCCCGGGAAAGGCGCTCCGGAAGGAGCGCGCTCCGGCGCCATGAGGTGATGGTAATCGACCGCCACCATAACATCGGACGTGATGTCGAATGCAAATCTGGCATAAACAGAAGCGAAATTCGACCAGTAGGCAGGACCCTGCTCAGGGGCGAGTGCGTAGATGTACGATTCGCTCCACTTAGGCCATCGACTGAACAGCGGATCCCATCCTTCATGTGCTTCGGTTTCCTGATCGTCTCCACTAAGGTAAATCCCGCCGAGTGTTACTTTCTTAGGAAGGTATGGCTTCATTCCCGGAGAATACTCGCCGTAAATATATCCGCCATATGCCCGCATGGGATCGGTATTCCACTCACCAAGTTGATACGCTGCCTCTGCCGACAGGCTCAGTGCAGGCAGGATGGTATAATTAACTCGGATACCGGAAGTAAGCATCCGCGCAGAGCGATTCTGTAAATCTGAGGATCTGGCGCTTTTACGGATAAGGTATCCCTGAACCTCTCCTGATCCCAAAGAGGCGCTGTAATAAATGCCGAAACCCTCCTCATGGTGCTCAATCAACTTTTTTTTAAGATTGTTAAGGATGGGTAAATACTGGTCTCTTTCCGGCTGGAAGAAATAAAAAACTGACATCCGACTTTTGGATGAGAGGTTCCAGTCGAGCCGGGCCGCGTTGAAATACGCCGATCGTGAACCGTCTAGCGGTCCGCCGTCCATCACGACAAAGCCCTCCCCGAAACTCATGTTCTGCCGCCCGAGGGTAACCGAGACCGGAAATCGCAGAACGTTATTCCATTTAAAAAATAGGAGATCAATGAAGAGTTCATCGAATTCAAAGCCGCGCGACTCCGGTACCGCGTAATACCGGAGTTCGTTGGTGAGCTTTACCGACAGTGCAACGTCTATTGAAGGTGTGTATGTGAGAGCAAAGCTTGAACGGTTGCGGAAATAGCTTGAACCGGAACCGGATGACTTCGATAGTCCGATGGTATTGTCCCACGTCTCGATACGCATCCGCTGGGAGTAACTGAGCTGTATATCCGTTCTGTGATCCTGAGGTGCACGGCCGAAAACTACGGAGGGTATACCGAATGCGGTAATGAGAATAACGAGCGTATATGTCCGAAAACTTCTCTGCATTGTGCTGATCCTTGTAGAGTGCGATGATAGGTTCTATTGTCATCGTATCGAATCAACAATATTCTTGGATCAACAACATCGTATCTGAACATCGGCAGGTAATGTATGAAAATGGAGGAGGGAAAACAAGAAACAGGACGCAAGAAGCAAGAACAAATAACCAGTGACTAATCATGACCAATGACCAAGCACCAAGAACAAAGTACCAAGTATTAAATACCCACCACCCACTCTTTATGGATACCCACTTATTCTCGATCTACTCCGTATGCGTTTTTATCGATTCGGCAATCGTCACTAACTGCCAATAGGGGGGCGGATAACCCTTTTCAAGCTGGAACCGTACCGCCTCTTCGCTGAGTGATTTTGTGATTTCATTATGTCGCTGTGTATACCATCGATGACGAAGCGCTGAAACGGCAGGCATGCCCTCGGGAACTGGTCCGACGCATCCTATCATATTTAGAAGAACGCTATAACCCTTAAGTACCCTCGCAAATGGGAGGAGGAAGTAAGAATAGCGGAGCGGTTCGCCGGCATTTGCACCATCGAGCATAGCTTCGGTGACTGCGTTATCGTAGTGATCTTTACGCAGTGTTTCCAGATTGCGCCATTCTGCAATCACCAGAAGCTGGGGATCGTATTCGAGGTCCGAGGGTTCCTGTGTGACAAAGTTGCGCGCTCCGAATCCCGCAAGCCAGCGCTGTAATCCCTGTGAGGATAGATGCGATAATCCCATCCATAAATGAATCCCCTGATTGCGGTATGCTTCGGAGACAACCTCTGAGCAAAACCACTTGGTTGTATCGTGGAAGTCCATGGCAAAATCATATGGGATGTGTCCTCCTTCCGCTCTCGAGAGGGCGTACTGAGCTGCATTGTGGGGAAGCATTGGCTCTGCGCGGATTTGCGGAAGGTCGGAGCGGACGCGGAGCACCATGACCCGGAACTTCACATCGTTCAGGTATTCTTCAACTGTGGATACCGTCACGCCGCGTTCGATATGCGATTCGATAAAACTCAAAGTATGTGTCCGGGGATGCACATGGACAAGCGCCGCATGTGAAAAATTTCCGGGGAAATCGTTTCCGCGCGCGATGAGCGCGGATGTAGGAACAGTACCTCGGGAAAGTAATATGTCGCCGCTGTGTATTCGTATTCCGAGTATAACTCCTTCCGGAGTTTGGGAAGGTTCATCGATTCCGAGCATTATGTTCGGAATCTGAAAAGTCGGAGGCATCTGGAGCATGATTTCTTCCAGGGCCATCCGCCCGCCATACAGTAACCGGTAGAGGGTTGTGCGTGAATCTTGTGAGTCCATGTCCCAATACTCAGATCGTCTCTTTACCGCTGTTCTAGTCTGTGATATGAGTTGTGCAAAGTCATAATAGTGATCGGAGCAAACTGCCACAATTGGTGCGAGTTCAAAAATCAGTGTCTCAAGTTTGCGGAATTCATGGGCACCTGGTTCAAGTTGGGAAGTTTCTATTGTGTGAAGGAGGTTCATTGCTCTATTATAGAGGGAGTCAAATTGAGGGAACAATTTTTCACGGCCTGTACTGCGGGCAGAGACAAACCGTCCCTCAAGATATTGCCAGTATTCATTCTGGTCCCATACAAATGGAGTCTGATTGGATGGTACACTCTGATATGCCGATGCCGGCGGCTCCTCCTCAGGAATAAGGAGGATAATGTAGAGCAGAATAATTACTGAAGAAACGGCAAGTAGAATTCTACGGTATTTCGGCTTCATACAAGAAACTTAAAAATCAGCGTACCTGTGGAAGAAGCATTGCAGGCCTCAGACATTTCTGTTAATTCCATGGCCGGATTTTATATGTTTCTATCGCGTGGTGCATAATGCTTATATCGATATTTTTTCCCGCGGCAGGCAGAGGTCTGGCTTCTTCTTCGATGAGATTTACTTTTTCAATTTTTGATTGAGGCGTGAATAATTGAATCGAGCACTCCGTATCTTCACCTTCCATTTCGTAACAGCGGATAATCAGACTGCTGTCATCCTCGCATTTTTTTATTGTTGAAATGATGACATTATCCGCTGAGGTTGAGCAGAAGCTGTATGCGGGAGGAAGGATCGGATTCCGATGAAGTGATCTATTGATACAAACGCGTAGAGGGGCATTCGCCTGTTTGGCGTGCCGGTATCCAAGGTTCCATCCGGAGCGGTGCGAGAAGAGCGAGAAGTGATAGCGGTGGTCACCCGCCTGCAGATACCAGTTTCCTTCACCATGACAGCTTCTTCTCGAAGCAAGAAGTACAGGCTGAAGTACTGTGAATGGGATTGGATCATCGGTCGGGTCGAGGTAATCGCAGACTGCGACGCTCGAACTGAGTGTTATGCCAAAATGCTCATCAGAGGCGCTTATCCAGTCTTGTACTTCCCGCGGGTGAACTTCTGAAGCTTTCTGAACGTACCGTTCACCTGCCGCTCCGGGAATTTCATCTTTTCCCACTGTTACCGTTCCGAAAGGAACTTCATAGGTTACAGTTCCTTTTTTCATGTTCAGCGGTAATGCAAGCCTGAACTCGCGATACTCCGTTCCATCCCAGCCTAGGATTTCGATGTCGAAATCAATGCGCTTGATGTTTTTATAGACAGTAATTTGCTGGCGATAGAGGCAGTGCTGTATCTTTTGCTCCAGACGAGCACAGGTAGAGACCGCACCGTCGCTGAGTAGTTCCCACCGGGGAGTGTAATTACTCAGTTTGTCAAATCCTTCCATAGTCGGCTGCTGAACCTCCGAAAATTCTCCGGCACCGGTTCCAACCGATTGCATGGTAAACAATTCACCTGCGAGGAATTTCTCGGTGTTGAAGAGTTCAATCCCTAATTCGTTATCGAATATTCTGGTGATACCTCCCGGTACCAAGGTAATAGTGTAAAATCTGTTCTCTATCGTTCCGGGAAGCGATCGGTTAATCACCGGCGTACTGGGAGGCCCCATCAGTGATTGTACGTAGTAGGTCCGATATCCGACGGATGGAATTTCCTCAGCAATGAAAAGTACCTCGGCTTTCTTCAGACTACCGTCGTTGTGCAAAACAATGTTGTGGATCTCGGATGGTATTTCTTTCTGATCATTACCTATTACGCGTATTTCAAATGCCGTTCCTTCCTCGAACTGCAATTCTGCCCTGACGGGATCCGTGCGTTCCCACGAGAGTTCGTTGAACACAGTTAGCGGGATACCAAGCGACACATCTGTCCGTATCTCGGACGTTATTCCATCAAGCGCTTTTTCCAGCATGCGTTTGCCTTCGTTCATTGCGAACTCGTATTTAGAACGGAAGAGACTATCAGTAATATTTCCGTCTTTACCTCCCCAGCCGTGATCTGGATAGATATGGGCCTCCCATGCATCACTCAGCGCAACCTGCGGGTACCCGATCATACTTTTTTCAAGGAGGGCGTTGATAGCAGAAAATTTTTCTGCCGCAGTGAGAAGAATTGCCCCCTCTCGAGCAGCGGATATCGCCCAATGATGTGTCGGACCATGTATGTATAACCAGACATTTGGACGTTCTCCCTGAATCGTTGGAAGCTGTGATCCTTTTGCAAAAACAGCATCCAATACTGTCTGAGCGATATCATATTGCAACCGTGGCAGTGGTCGGTCTGACGATCTCCCGATATCCGGTTGTGGGAAGCGCAGAAAATTCCACAGGTTCATCAAACCGGAGAAATCTTTCGGAGAACTCATATCACTGGTAAAGAGAAACGGAACATGTGGAGGAAGCGAGTACGTTTTGTAGAACGGTTCCCATAGTGATATTGACTGTGGCAGGAGAAAGAATGATTCATAGTCGTTGTAACGCAGGAAATCGGTGGCAATGTGATAATGGCCGGGTGAGTATGCTCCGACAGAAGAACCGTCAGGGCTCTGCCAGTGAAAAAAACCTCGTTCGTGACGGCTTAGGAGAAGGTAATCTACGCCACTCTTTTTTAGAATCTGAGGCATCTGAAGGGTTCTGCCTGGGACATCAAGATTCCATGCAACCCGAGCATCACAGCCGGGAAGTATCTTCTTTAGCCACCTTCGTCCAAAGTACAGTTGGCGTATTAATGCCTCGCCTGAGTTTAATCCTTCGTATGGCTGATTGTAGGTTGCACCCCACTCGAGTCTTCCCTCCGTTGTATATTTATTGATATCAGGTATTCTCTCGGGATGGCGCGTAATGTATTCCTTGAGCATTAAAGCATCTTCAACGGAATACTTGTAATCTGGATTCCGCTCTACTATTCTGAGAGCCGGTGTGATGACGATGGAATCTCGGTCGGCGATACATGTAAATGGATCGTCCATCCAAGCAATATCCTGATGACTGGAGGTTATAAGATGAAGTGCCCCGTCGCGGAAGTATGAATCGGCAATCCTCATGATAGAATCATACTGTACTATTGGATGCCCGCTCCCCTCAAGCGCGGTGCGTCTATCTTGTCGGTGTATTGTGTGGAGAACAAGAAGTCGATTTCCCCGAATTTCACTCCGTGTTAGTTTTTCCATGGGGAATTCGAGCCGGTCAAGAGTCGTTTCTCCAATAGAAATTTCAAGGGTAAAATTTGTCGAATCATAAAAGGTCTTGTCAATTAAAAATGATGCCTGGCTCATGGCATCATAAGATTGTAGCACAGCAGAAGATTTCATACCCCTGTTATTGCTGATAGTGATTGTTTTGCCTCTCCAGACGGCTGGGAACCAGGTTAACATCTTTGTCGATTCATATTCCCATTCGAGTTTGTACCAGAATCCATTGTGTGCGATATTCCTAAGAGTTTCGATAACTCTGTCGGATTTGAAAACCATAAACCAGGCCCGACTATTTCCATTTTCGCCAGTTATATGAAGGCGAAGTGGTTCGCCGGGCTTGAGCATTTTCCGTGGGACATGCAGAAACATATATCCGAACAGATCGTTGTGAACATCAGCAGTCACGGCACGAAAATCGAGACGCACGCCGTCCGTACTCAGGCTGGTCCACTCAACTTTGTTTGAGCTTCGGAATGTCAAGGGATGCGCACTATTCGTCGTGAGGGTAAATTCTTTTTCTCCCATGTTAACTCCGAGGCCGCAGAGCCAAATGTATGTTATAATACTGTCCGTAGAGCCGTAGGGGAGAGACTCTGTTTCCCATGCGACGGCCATTGTTCCGTCGGTAGCTCTGCAGAGAAGCGCCTCGTTCACGCCGGGAGAAGAAGAGCGGTACACAATCGGTTCACCGGTAATCGTCTTGGTATAGCCTTCCAGCCAGCGATCAGCTTTACTGCCGAGCTCGATTTGGTACTTGACAAAATCGTGAAGCATACTTTCGCCGGAACGATTAGACTGTCCAAAAACCGGAGGGTAATATACAGTTGTATAAACGACTGAAAGAGCGGTAATGATCATCATTCTGAGCAACATTTACATAATCCTCATCGTTTTTCTATCAAAATTAAAAATATCGGTTGTGGGAAAGAAGACATCAACTCTATAATGGCTGTGACAAAGGTCATTAATTTCATCCGCGATTGCCCGGGTAACCGGAGCACAACCTGCGATGATCTGCATCGCCTTCCGGAGCCCCGAGTTGTGCAACGTACTGCTGACATTCTTCACGTTGATAGTTGTTAAGGTTAAGAGAGCAGTCGGCGTTTTATAGATCAATGAATCAATCCATTCCTTTACACTTGTTAGAATCCCGGTAAAGGATTATCGTTGGCCAGGGAATGGATATTTACTCTCTCGGTTCCTTACTTCAGTTGTTTGGAATGCTTTCCACCTTTGGCAGCATCGACCGTGATTTCAAACGGCCCGTTCCCGTCAACAATCCAGCGTATAATTACCGTTCCCATGCCGGGGATGTTAGGTACGTTGATCCGCTCAGGATTTCTTTTCTGTTCTCGAATAACTTCACTGAACCTTTCTTCGGCAATAGCGCCGGTCAGGACTTTACCGCCTTTGATGGTCACCCAATCCGGCCTCGTAATTTTATTCTGGATATCATGGGCGGTATGGGTCGGAATCACACGCACATTTTTTATCGTTGCAGTCACTTCCGTGAGTCCGCCGGGTAGTTTCTTCGTTGATATTGAATCAACAATAACCTTGGGTGTGTGGTAAAGATGGTAAAGTGTAAACGCCATATTGCGGTGACACATTTCCTCAAGCAGGAATGACGGCGCGGTTCGTGTCCACGCTTTTTTGATACCTCCGATTTCTATCTGTCCGAATTGCGGATGGTTATATGGTTTCCAGGGTACAACGCCTTCCCCGAAGAGGAGGATCTCGTCAAATCTGTACGTTTCCTTCTCTTCACCGAACCAACTTTGCTCGCCTTCCTGTTTTTTTCTGAAATAATCGAAGGATGTCCACAGCTCGTTCGAAAATGTGATAGCGCCGCGGACTCCGTAGAAGTAATCGATCTCGCCCCCATACACAGGGTACAGGTCTTTATAAATAATGAGATACCGGTAGCCGGGAAGTATTTCTTCGCCAAGCTTTCCCAGGAAGTTATACACCTGAATGTCTTCCCATTGGTATGTCGGGATTTCGTCTTTATTGCCGGGTCCGCGTAGTATCATTCCTCCGGAATTGTGGTATGTTTGAAATGCCGCAATGTTATCATGCTGGTGTGTGAAATTGACAACCGCGCGCGTCTCGGGCAAAGAAGCAGGATATCGGTCGGCGCCCCACTGAACGTTCTGCGGCGCCCATTTCCAGGGCCAGTTCCGGTTTGGATCATACGAGCCAGGTCCATCCTCATTGAGCATGCCGTCGCCGTCGTTGTCGATACCTTCGGATCCGATGTATTCGTATTCCCCGGGCTGATCCGGTTTAGCAAGAACCATAATTCTCGGATCATCGGGATCGGCGATCCACCGACCGTTCGGATCCTTTACACGCATCTGAGTGATATTTCCGTCGCCATCGAGATCGTCTTCGTCGTCTTCGTCAAAGAGACCGTCGCCGTCATCATCGCGCGGGACGAATCCCGATCGCGGCGAATGCGGACTGTTAGGCGAATGAATAAAATGATCGCGCCCGTCAGGATTGATGGTAGGAACGATGTAAAGGGTTTTTTCGTCGAGGAGGGTTGTGATCCAATCAACCTGACCGTACATCTCGGTTACATACCAGCCGGTGTAGAGCGCAACCTCGCCGCCCTGAATTTCATTTCCATGAATGTTCCCGTCGATATACATGGCAGGTTTGCTGTCGGGATCACCTTGCGCGGCATTTGAAACCGTCAACAGCCAGATGTCTCTACCTTCATACGACTTCCCGATGCTGCTGACTTTTGCAAGTGTTGGATGAGCTTTTGCTATTCGGCTGCAAATTTCACCGATTTCCTTGTGATCGTAATACCTGTTCCAGGCAACTTCGACTTTCGGATTGTTCGGTGCGCCGAGGGCTTTCAGAGAGCTTTTTGTAAACTCTTTTTCTGATCCTCCGAACGCCGCTGCGGTAAACAGTATTAGTAGTGCGGGCTTCCATATCCATCGAGTGATATTCTTCACAGTCATTCTCCTTGCTTCAATCGTACTGTCTCGGTTGCGATACCTGCTGTCGGACTTTCGGCGGTGATGGTGATCGTATCTCCGGTATTTCCGATGATAAGCCATGTCAGTTCCTGTCTTCCGCCGCTGCCGCTGATCGGATCCAGCACTGTTACCGGATTGCCGCTCGTCAGTTTCTGATTTTTTGATAGCCCGATAATAACTTTTACATTCCGGGGCCAGCGTACCCTGTTTCCCATAGAGCTGTTTGTCGGGAAGTAACCCGTATTCACAATATCTGCCGTGATGCGGAAGATTTTTCCTTCAATCGGTTCAATCTTCACGTTACTGATACCAATATTTGGTAATTTAGTCGCCAACCATGTGATGAAAGTATTATATCTTTGCGCGATTGTCTCGATACTCTCGGCGGGCGGATTCGTGAGGATAAAGGGTCGAAAGCCGCCGACTTCAACTTTCTTATCGGGGAAATCGCGATGTTTTACCGTCTGCCAGTTTACGAATGCGTCCTTACGTCCCTGCGCATCGCACCACTTGAGTGCCCGTATTTCTTCGGCGTATTCATCCGGTTTGTCCTCCGATCCTTTTTCCTTCCTCATATCGATTATTTTCCTCTTCGTCGTATCGGCACTTTTTTCTTCCGTTTCCGGAATCCACCAGGGCACGGCGGTGAACGACCACCTGCCGAAGTGATAGTATGCCCATTCGCCGAATGCACCCTCGCCTTTTGTACTTGGCGGTGCTCCCTTGTATTTCGTAATTTCCTTGAACTGCTCGCTGATATAACCGAAATACTGTTCATCCTCCTCCAATACAGAAGTGATCAAGCGAGGCGAATAATCTTCCTCTCCCTCCATCATCATACGGCGCCGTGAGCGTTGATCGGTCGGAGAAGCGCCCTGCCTTGGCTCTTTCTTCCACGGGTTGTTGAGGTTGTCGTCGGTGGAAAAGGTCATGACGAGAGCGATATTGGGGTGAGAGTCGCAAAATTCAATTACGGCGCGGGTTTCCTCTTCCGAGATCTGGTAAGGTCCTCCTCCGCGACTGAAGAAGTGGTAGTTGTGGGGAAAATTGCGGTTGAACTCGACGCCGCCCGGTTCGTCCTCATTCCACTGATCATCCTTATCGTTGTCGAATCCTTCGGTCAGAACTCTGTATATACCGACCTCTCCTTTCGATCGGTCGGCTTTCTTCATTATACGGGAATCCTCAGGATGAGGAAACCATTCCCCTCGGCTGTCGAGTATACGCATCATTGTAATAACACCATCGCCGTTCAGGTCGTCGCAACCGTCTTCATCAACTGATCCGTCGTGATCGTCGTCGATCGGTCGTGCGTTGAATTTTCTCGCTTCCTGAGGCGTGTGGAAGAATGCCTCGCTTGCATCCGGATTCACGCGGGGGATGATATAGAACGTCGTGGAGTTGACCAGCGCGGTGATACTGTCCACGGTACCGTACTGACGGAGAAGAGACTGTAAAAAATGAATCGTCAGCTCGCTCCCGATGATCCGATCTGCCTCGACTCCGCCGACTATGATAACAGCGTGATGTTTGTTGGCATCCGGACCTCCGACCGTGACAGCCCAGATATCGCGCTTCTCATTTGTCTGCGCAAGTGACGTCATGCTGGCTATGTTTCGCCGTGACGCGGTAAGAGATGCGAGCTCTTTCGTCATTTCGTCGTAGGTGTGGTACTTCGACTGTGCGGAAGAAAGGCATGTTGCAACAATTAATGACGAAAGGAAAATAAGAATATGCTTTATACGCGGCTGCATGGCGAATCCTGCACGTTAATGGGGATGAAGTATTTAGTGTAGAGCTATTTATATCTTTACGTACTATGGGAATTGAAGTTACTGCCTGAGCTGTCTGAACCGCTGATGACCGCTGATAAATATGATAGAAATGATGGATGTGATAAAAAAAACATGTAAAAGAATATCATAACAATCATTTTATCACATCCATCTGCGGTTCAGACGATCCAGCGGTTCAGACATCATGCCACTTCTTTCACAGCCTCAACAAATTTGTCTACCTCTTCGAAATTATTATAGAGATGGGTGGAAACACGTATTGAATTGAGTTTTCCCTCTCCGACGAGCCGGATGCGAAAACCCTTTTTCGCTGCGTGCTCCCCAAACTTGTCATAGGCAATATTTTTCAGACGGAAACCTATGAGGTTTCCGCGGGAACGATCCTCCGTTGGAGTGAGCATTTCGACCTTATCGCCTAACTTCAACAACTCCTGCTGTAAGTGTCCGGCAAGCACATATCCCCTGCGGATGACATTCTCAATGCCGATGTGATGGAGGAAGTCGATTGCAGCGCCGATACCTTTATAGATTGCGGCATTCTGCGTGGCGTAGTCGTACCGGTGTGCCGTCGGTACGTATCCTTTGAACACAGGAGGTTCTACGGTGAGGTCCCAACCCGTATCAGAACCGCCCCCGACCCAACGGGCCTGAAGAACATCGAGAAGCTCT
>CAYGZY010000166.1:0-3333 GCA_964354485.1 uncultured Chlorobiaceae bacterium
GGCTGATCCGAAAAAGGAGAAGGCGCCAAAATATGAGGGGAAACATTGTAAAGGGGTTTACATTCAGGTCACCGACAGAAACAAGTACCAGCCAGTCCTCACCGGAATCATGATGGTGAAAGTAATACGGGAACTCTATCCGAAGAAGTTTCAGCTCCGAAGGGGATTATTCAATCATCTGGTAGGCGACGAATCGGTTACCGATCGGTTGGAGAGTGGTAAATTTAGTCAAGGAAGTCTGGACCCCTATAAAAATCAGATTATTGAATTTGAGAAAATCAGGTCGAAATATCTTCTCTACTGAAAGCTTATCCAAATTCATTGACATTTTACGAATTTTTCGTTATATTTTCAGGCATTTATTTGAAATAAGCGGCGATATCAATGCCTCCAGAAAATGTCCGTGAACATAAACGGAAGAACCGGTACACGTTTATCGTAGTTTCCGATGCGAAATCCGGCGGTACACGAACAATTTCGATGCCGCGCTGGGGTTTTTTTAGTACTCTTGTTTCAACTATCGTAATAATAGCAGCATTCGTTGTCGCGATAATAGTGTACACTCCGATCGGAGCCCAGCTGCCTATATCGCACACAGAATTGTCACAGATGTACGGAAAGCGGATCGTTGATCTTCAGAAGCAGCTTCGATCGCTCATCCGTGAAGTAGATAATCTCAAAGCATACAATGTTCACTTACGGAATGTACTCGGAGAGCGGGTGGAAAATAAATTCACCGCAAGCCGAGACAGCTCCGACACGTCGACCTCAGCTGATGAAATAGCCATGTTACTGGCGACAGCGGATAGTTCTATAGAGATGCTTCCGGAGGATGATGTTGAATTCAATACAAGAAATCCTGTAGTCGGAACCGGTGATCAGGAACCTGTCGGAGTGATGCAGGTCTCTCACGTTCCGAGTGTTCCTCTCATCATACCTTTGAGCGGTTATGAGTCCCGCAGTTATTCGCCCGAGGATTTCCATTACGGTATAGATTATGCGGGAAAGCCGGGATCACCTGTGATGGCAGCCGCGGAGGGGATTGTCGTATTTTCCGACTGGACGTACGATGACGGGTACACGTTGATGATAGCCCATACGCTCGGATTTATGACGGTTTACAAGCACAATCAGGCGCTCCTCAAACGCGGCGGGGAAAGCGTGAAACGGGGTGAACCTGTAGCGCTTCTCGGTAACACTGGTATTAAAAGTTACGGGCCGCATCTGCATTTTGAAGTTTGGAAAGATGGAATTATACAAAACCCTAAACACTATCTATTAAGTACAAATTAGGAGGTTCTCCATGGCAATAAAACCTGAAACAAGCGGTGAAATAAATCTGATTGCTACGGGAACTATTTTTGAGGGAAAAATCAAAACGCCCGGAAGTATTCGTGTTGATGGAAAGATTGTAGGTGAGGTGACCGCGACACAGAATGTCTCTGTTGGCAATTCCGGCGAGCTTGAGGGAAATATCTCCGCGAAAAATATCACGATCGGCGGAAAAATCAAGGGGATGGTTATCGCTCAGGAGAAACTGGTGCTGGAGACCAAGGCGCTCGTCAGAGGTGATATCCGTGCTGCGAAGCTGGTAATCGACGAAGGTGCCGTCTTCGACGGTAAGTGTTCGATGGCTGAAACGAAGCCGATGCCAAACCTCGTCGAACTGAAACCGGAAGCGCGCGGAGCACAGGAGCGGTAGCGTTTTGATGGAGAACCCGAAGGATGACAGAGAGTATTCGGGATTCTCGATTTATGGAAATGCTCTGCGTTCAGCCGGACCAATATTTGGATCCGGAATTCAGCTCGCGGCGACCGTCGTCTTGATGTTTTTCATCGGACGATGGCTCGATCGTCAATTCGGAACTGAGCCGTGGCTCATGCTTGTCGGTATATTCTTCGGTCTTGGAGCCGGGTTGTATAATTTTGTGAAGATTGTTCAGCGAGTCGACAAGAAAAAGACTGAAGTTTAAGTATAACGGCGTTATGAAAATCCATTGGTCATTTCCAATTCAGATTCTTCTCACTCTCCTCATCGTAGGAGGCATTGCGTCCGTTCCCTTTTTGCGGTATGGAACACGAGAGATGATCGAAAGTGCGATTGCAGGGGCGCTTCTCGCTACGATCAATGTTCTCCTGGGGTACGCGGCCATCGCATATGCTTTTGATAAATCAACGACCACATTTTTCAAGGTAGTTGTCGGGGGGATGGGTATCCGGCTCCTCCTGCTGGCGATCGCTCTTGTTGTTGCCATTAAGGTTTTCGAACTGAACGTAGTCGCTCTCGTGGGGGGGATGGGAGTTTTTTACGCCATCTATTTAATACTTGAGATCTTGTATATTCAAAAGAAAGTAAACAGCAAACACCAGTCGTCTTAGAATGTTTTCCGGACCGTTAGATACTGCGTCAGCCACCATACAAGGTGCTGATACTCTCCAGAGTGCAGCGATGACAGTTGAGCACGGAGGTAAAAGCGATAACCTCTTTACCGGCTTGCTGCATCATATCTATGATTCCCATGAAATCGAGGTTCCTTTTATCGGTCAGGTACACCTTCCGCAATTTGAACCGGTCAATATAGTTGGATTGCACGTAGATCTTTCTCCAACGAAACACCTTGTATTCCTCTGGATTGCCGCTGTCTTTCTCATCGCAGTCGCTGTAATTGCTGTCCGGAGCAACCGCAGGCAGCGTTTTCCCCGCGGATTAGGTAATCTGGTCGAAATATCCATCGTTTTCATCAGGGACGATATCGTTCTGCCCAATATGGGGCCGGGCGGTGTGAAGTACATGCCATACCTCCTTACGACATTTTTTTTCATCCTCATTATGAATCTGGCAGGACTGGTGCCGTACGGATCAACAGCAACAGGAAATGTGAGCGTGACAGGCGGACTTGCATTAATCGCGTTCATCATGATTCAAATTTCAGCTATCCGCGCACAGGGATTGGTCAGCTATCTCAAACACCTGACGGGGGGCGTTCACTGGCTCCTCTGGCCGATTATGATACCGATAGAAATATTAGGGCTTTTCACTAAACCGTTCGCTCTCATGATTCGTTTGTTCGCCAACATGATGGGAGGGCACATCGTCATCGTTTCATTATTTGGTCTGATTTTTATTTTTCAGTCGTGGTTCATCGCTCCAATCCCGGTTTTGTTCGTTCTTGGTATTAATCTTCTTGAACTCTTCGTAGCTTTCCTCCAGGCATATATATTCACAATGCTGACATCCCTTTTCATGGGTCTGGGTATGGAGGCGGCGCACGCAGAGGATACTGACTCTGAACACGAGCATTAATTGAAAATCATATACTAACAATCTATTTA
>CAYGZY010000167.1:0-3052 GCA_964354485.1 uncultured Chlorobiaceae bacterium
GGACAGCAAACCGGGAAGTTCGTGCTGATAAGGTAGAGTGAAGAAACATCCTCTCCTTTTAGGAGAGGATTACAGGAGAGGTCTTAAAAGCAGACTTAGAAATCTGAGACCCCACCACACTTCTCCCCTAAAAGGGGAGGAGGCCCTTGCCCTTAAATCAGTACAGTCTACTGATATAATCCATTATTAAAGATTATCTGGGATGTAATATGCATAAACATCTACCATTATATCGGAATTCATTAATAAAACACGCTCGAAGGCTAAGAAAAGAAATGACAATAGCCGAGGCTAAGATTTGGTCCAGACTTCGGAATAATCTGTTGGGAGCAAAAGTTAGAAGACAAGTTCCTATCGGTAAATATATTTTAGACTTTTATTGTGTAAAAGCTAGACTATGTATAGAGATCGATGGGAGTCAGCACTATGCAGAAGAGGGTTTAAGGAAAGACGAAATACGAGATAAATATTTAAATTCAGAAGGTATAGAAGTTCTTCGATTCACGGATTATGAAGTGCTAAAAAATACTGTTGGAGTGCTTGATGCAATTTTTGAAAAAATACAACAGAGATTAGAATCTGAGATCCCACCTCAGTCCTCCTCTAAGAGGGGAGGAGGCTTTGAACATCCTCTCCTTTTAGGAGAGGATTACAGGAGAGGTCTAAAGCATACCAGACTGCACTGCTGAGACCCCACCTCAGTCCTCCCCTAAGAGGGGAGGAGGCCTTAAAAACGGCCTTACGCCTCTACCAGATTCTTAATCGTATAAAAAAGATACTCCAGATCGTATGGCTTGTCGATTATCTCATCAGCTCCCATAGCCCTGCATTTCTCAGTGTTCGTCATATCGCCGTAAGCGGTCAGTATTATGACCTTCGTCTGCGGATATGTCGCCTTAACAAACTGGAGCACGCCAAAACCGTCAATGTACGGCATCTTGAGATCAAGAATAATTGCTTGGTATGAACGACCGTGAATGAGCGGGATCGCTTCATTTCCGTTCGCTGCGGTTCTTACCTCATAACCTTCGTTCAACAGATGATGGAAGAGAGTCTCTCTGATTTCCGTGTCGTCTTCGACTATGAGAATTTGTTGTTTTTCAGCCATTTTATCTAGATTTCTCCATTCGTGCGAAATATAAGCATTCGGAAAAATAAAGGAAACAGCGAGGTAACGGATATCACACTATAAAAAATCCCGCCTGAACCAGATTTTTACGTGATTCGTCCGGTATTTACACATAGTTTAAACATTGTCTTACTTATAAAAACCATCGCATTGCTAAGATGTAACCGCTGGAAAAAAGTTGTATATTAGTAAAATAAGACTAACTTATTATCCGATGTTCTGACGATACGGGGGACCTGATTATTAATAACAGGTGAATTTTACTTTTTTATCTGCCCCGATTCGCTTTATAATTTATTCCTCTTGGTGAGTTGTTTCATTTTCCCATTGACCATTTATTGGCTTAGATGCTCTACAATAAAAAAGCAGATCTGATACTCGCAGATGGTACACGGTACCAGGGGTATTCATTCGGTACCGAGTCGAATGTGAGCGGCGAGGTTGTGTTTAATACAGGCATGGTCGGTTATCCCGAAACTATGACCGACCCTTCGTACTTCGGACAGATTTTGGTTTGTACCTACCCGCTCATCGGTAATTACGGTGTCCCGAATAACGACAGAGAAAATAATCTGCTCAAGTACTTCGAGTCGGAGAAAATCCACATCCGTGCATTGATCGTTTCTGATTATTCCGATCGGTATTCACATTGGAATGCCAAAAAATCACTCCCCGAATGGATGATGGAACACTCTATCCCCGGTCTGTGTGGTATTGATACAAGAGCACTCACGAAGAAATTGCGGGAAAAAGGAACGATGCCCGGCAAAATCATCATTGGTGAATTACCCGATATTTCTTTTGAAGATCCAAATCAAGTTGACGTGGTGTCGGGCGTGACTATTCCATCTCCTGTTCGTTACAATAAACCGGGGAAGAGAATCGTGCTCGTCGATTGCGGTGTAAAAAACAGTATTATCCAAGCATTCCTCCGACGCAATATCTCGGTCGTACGTGTTCCCTATAATTATGATTTTCTGCTGGAAGATGTTGAAGGAATTGTTCTCTCCAACGGACCGGGCGATCCGAAAATGTGCATTGAAACCATTAGAAACGTGCAGAGAGCGATGAATGAGAATATACCGATTCTCGGAATATGTCTGGGTTGTCAGATACTTGCTCTTGCCGCCGGTGCGGATACATATAAGCTGAAGTACGGGCATCGCGGACAAAACCAGCCATGCGACGAATCGGGAACGAAAAGGTGCTACATTACATCACAGAACCATGGTTATGCGGTTGACGCGGAGAAACTCCCCGAAGACTGGCGGGAGTGGTTCCGCAACGATAATGATGGAACTAATGAGGGTATCATTCACATCTCAAAACCATTCTTCGGAGCTCAGTTCCACCCGGAAGCATCGCCGGGACCTGACGACACTGAATTCATATTCGATATGTTTGTGCGGGCGTTGAAATGATAAAGAGAGAAAAACCGAAAAAAGTTCTGATACTCGGCTCCGGCGCCTTACAGATCGGACAGGCGGGAGAATTCGACTATTCGGGAAGTCAGGCAATAAAAGCGCTTAAGGAAAATTCTATCTTTACAATTCTTATCAATCCAAACATCGCCACCATCCAGACATCGGATCACCTTGCTGACAAAGTTTACTTCCTTCCCGTTAATGTTGAATTTGTAGAAAAGGTTATCGAAAAGGATAAGCCCGATGCGATGCTCCTCGGTTTCGGCGGCCAAACGGCACTTAATGTCGGCGTGGAGCTGTACAAAAAAGGTATCCTCGAACGAAACGGTGTCCGCGTTCTCGGCACTCCGGTCGAATCAATCATCAATACCGAAGATAGGGAACTCTTCAAAAGTAAAGTTACGGAGATAGGTCTTAAGGTTCCGGTAAGTAAGACCGTCGCTTCCGTTGATGAGGCAGTGAGCGCTGCCCGTGAAATCGGATTTCCGGTCATGTGCAG
>CAYGZY010000168.1:0-19135 GCA_964354485.1 uncultured Chlorobiaceae bacterium
ATATTTCTGGAATGACCATACGTTATCAAAAGTGCCGTCGAATTTTGTACTGCGTATAACCAATCTCCGCTCAACCCAATCCCGGACGGGATCCATGTCGGTGTGAACGACGGCATCTATTTTTCCGTCGAAGTTGTCATCAGCCCAGTGATTGAAGATTATTTTACAGTGACTCATGTAAATTTCAAGCTGTGGTAGAGTGAGGTTCTGACCCCTTACGGGGAAATCGGGAGGGATTCTGTCGTCTTTAAACGCTGCCGCGCCGTCTACGAGCGCCATATAATCTATTTTTCCGTCATTGTTCCGGTCGAAAACATATCCCCATGTTGTTACCCTCCCAAGTTTTGGAGATGTGTCGTCGAAATCGACTATCCTCATGATATCGGAGTTTGGATTTTCTATCGGTTTCGTTGTTAAAGCTGCTATGAAAACTTTCTTCTGTCCCTTGTAACCCAGAAATGAAACATAGAACTTTGTCGTATCTTTGACGAATTTTTTGCCTACTTTTTTCGTTGTGTACTGGGGTATTTGCTTCTGACAGATGGTGTCGATCGGCTGTTGTATCTCCGGGTAGAGACAGAGAGTATCTGCGACAGGATAAAAGTTGATGATATCCTCTTGTGCGCTCATGGGAGAAAAACAGCACAGCAGTAAAGTGGTCAGACAAGCGATTATAACTTTCATGTGAGATGATTCCTTATTGTTTGAGGATGTTAGTATGCTCAATCCGAAGTTTTCGCAAAAATGCTCCCGGTTCCACCGACTTTCCAGTAGCGACCTTTATGCGCTCGTCCCATTCCTGCAACTCTCCGCCGCGGTGGAGAGAATTGATCAGCCATGCAGCCACTTCCGGCATGTAAGCGCTGTCGGCTCCAAATTTATTCATGAGCGCTTCATACAACTGCGCCGAAATTATATCGCGCATTATTGCTATGTGAAAACTGCCTTTGAAATTGATATGCTGAAGTGAAGGTGTAAAACGGAGCTGTACATTCCCGAGTGATGAATCTGACAGATACTCTCTGTACGTAACCGATGCGAGAGTGTCTAAATTCTGATCAGGATCTTTGTACAACTCATATTCCATAAAAAATTCCTGTATGAGCGAGCGAATGCTATACAGGTCTGCCATCGATCGCCTGCTGATGTAATCCTGAAGATCCGTTTCTCTGATGCCGTGGATGTCAGCGAGCCGGAGTGAATCATCAAGGAACTCCTGGAAGGTCCGCGTTACTCCGTCATGAAAAGAAGCGGATACGGCGCCCGGAATGAAAAGATATCCTTTCAGAATCGGATATTGTGCCTCGATCGTCACGGCGCGAAAAGCCTCGCCAAAAGCGTGCAGGCATTCCCGATATGCTTCTATACCGCTCCTGTTTCCTACAACGAGGCGAATATCGTCCGGCGAGGAAATGACAAAACATCTGCTCGCTGCAGATCCTCTCTTATCGATGAGGCGTATGGGAAGAGAATCGATAGGCGCACCGATGCTGGCTGTAAACTGCCTGAGATTTGCAAGGAGTGAATCCGCAGGGAAGTATCTATGAGAGAGTTCCGGCCGTATGCCGTACACAGGATCAATATCCCACGGCGCCGGTTTGGCAGTCCGGTATTTCTTTTTTACAATATCAAGCATCGCATAGTAAGTTGCACGTGAATGCTTTTCCAGATTCTTTATTGTCTGTAAAAGCCACAGCTCATCGATCGCCTCAAGGTATAACATAAAGGAATAGTAATTCGGGAACCCTAACTCTCTCACTTTCTCATTATGAAGTTTCACAAGATGAATGTAATCGGGGATGAGATTCGCTTGTTGAAGACAAAAGCGGTTGTAAATCTCTTTTCGCCGTACCGGACTCTTCTCCTTCCGTAAGCGGGCCGAAAGCAGGGATGGCAAAGGGAGTCGTCCCTTGCTCAGATTTTCGTTATAACTCTTGTAAAGTTTATACCGTAGAGAATTAATCTCGGGATCGAAGAATATCTTACCTCCCAAACAAACACGATACCACAACTCGAGCCGGCGTTCCAGCTCCTCATCTGCAAGTGAACCCGACCGATTGTGCCACTCCGTTATGGTGTGGTAGACGGATGTATCGAGAAATAATCTTGCCGCTTCGGACCAGCCGCTGTCTGTTACGCTCGAATCAGTCAGACCGGATTGATACATGAGTGCACGTTGTACCGATGAATATGCGTTTTCATAGCGCTTTTCCAGCGTATCGAGAAAAACGTAGAGTTCATTTTTTGAAGTAACCAGAACTTTCTCCTCTTCACGGCAGGATGGAAGGAGAAAAAGAGCAGTAAGAGAAATTATTACTTTAAATCTAATATACATGAGGGATAGTGGAATACGTCTGCTACTATACTATATAAGATAACGGAATCTTGGGGGATTTCCAATTTGAGGGGGGATGTTAGTAAAAAGAGAACACCCGCCTACGTCTCTTTGAGACTTCGACGGGTAAACAGATGACATCCGCCCCCACCCTGCCTTGCGGGATTTCGGTGGACAGGCAGAAAAAGCACGAGATTTACACTGATTCCTTATCAGTGTTTATCTGTTGTATCTGTGTAATCCGTGTTCGCTTTTAGGTTGCAAAATAGTTAAATTTGTACAACCATTCCTCGCTAATCCTTTCTACCAATCGCATCAAGTCATATTAAAACAATATCTGAGATAAAGAAGAGAATATCTTACCATTGGTCTAGGCATACATTTGGAACAATAGCTGCTGCTAATGGAATTGATATTCTGACCATCAGTAAATTGATGGGTCATAGAAAGATTGGAACAACTCTAATCTATGCACAGGTATTGGAATCTGAAAAAAGGAATGCGGTGGAAAAGTTACCAATGCTGGGATTACAATCCAATAACTGAAATCAGTAAAGCAAAGAGCAACAGATTCAATAGATTCAGCAGTTTCATTTCAAAGCAAAAAGGGGAGTAAATCAGGGGGTGTGTCAGGAAATTGAGAAAATCCAGCCTTTTTAATCAACCAAATTGACATTCACAAAAATACTTGATAAATTATTCCCAAGAGGCATTCATTTTGAAAGAACTTTCAGGCACTTGGAGGTGTATGAAGTTGAGGAACTTGATACAGGTTGGAGTTATACTTGCCATATCATTAATATCAGCTAATACCTTAATTTCACAATGGATTTATCTTGGATTAAACAATGAAATCATAACAACGGTATGTCCCGACCCAAATAACAATGATATTATTTTTGCTGGTAGTATAGGTGATTTTGTTCAAGGAACAGTAGGAAAAGTATTTAGAAGTATTAATAGTGGAACAACATGGGACACATTATTAAGTGGTGTCAGGGTTACCGACATCCTAGTTAGTCCCTTCAATTCAAATACGATTTATGTAACAACATCGGGAACACAATCATTACAACCAGGAATTATTAACAGCACAAACGGAGGTCAAAACTGGAGCCGATGTGATAGCGGAATATACTTTAGTAGTGAAGTTGGAGCCCGTCGTATTGCCATGTCTCCAATAGATTCAAATGTTATTTTCCTTGCAACAGGTGGCCCTATGGGTGGATGGGTATATAAAACTATAAATGGGGGAAAAAATTGGTATCCATGCATCGATACTACTATGGCTGGATTAGGTTCAAATGTTGCAAAGATTATCCTAGATTCAGATAGCTTACAATATTTGTTTGCAATTAACTCTTATTATGGAGATTTAATCAAGTCGACCGATTACGGTGAATCATGGAATATTACTAAGGAGCAACTTGCCTATGCAACCGATATGGAGTTCGGTGAAGACAGATATGTGATATATATTTCGTCTGATATTTCAGAGCAGTATCCAAAAGGATTCTATAAATCAACTGACAACGGTTCCCATTGGGAAAACTTAGGAAATGGATTTATTAGGAACCATGCCAAAATTATGAGTTTAGCTTTAAGAAGGAAAGAAATCCCCAATGGTATTTATGTAAGTGGGTTTTTATATAATCAGAATGAATACAATCCTAAAACAGATAAAGTATGGGGAATATTTTACAGTTCTGATGGGGGGTATAATTGGGAACATAAAGGTTTAGATTCTCTATATATCGAGAGTGTAGAATTATCTTCGGATGAGAATACCCTTTATGCTGGTGTATTCAGCTCTTTTGGACAATCACCAAGCGGTTTATATAAGTTAGATTTAACCACAGATGTATTAGATGATGTGCTAAAAATACCATTACAATTTTCCCTCATGCATAACTACCCCAACCCCTTCAATCCCTCAACTCAAATTACTTTCTCTGTGCTAAAAGCAACAGATGTAACGCTTAAAGTTTATGATATACTTGGAAGAGAAGTTGCTGTGCTGGTAAATGAAAGAAAACAAGCTGGAGAATATAATGTTACTTGGAATGCTGAAGGTGTACCAAGCGGAGTTTACTTTTATAGAATAGTTGCTGGTGATTTTATTGAGACAAAGAAGATGGTGGTTGTTCGGTGAGTATATGGTTCACTCAACCGAATCACCTTTATATTTAAGGTACCTATTGAAATCAAGGGGTCCATTATGCGAATGGTAAAATATTTTCTCATCATAATTTTTGTAATCCTTTCATTTTCATGCAATGACTATATCTCATCAGACTGTCCCCTTAAGACAAGAAATGTCGTATCAAGGGGTTCGACCCATATTAATTTGCATTATTCACATGAAGATTCTGCCGAGGCAGCCAAGATTGCTGTTTGGTATTCTGGTAAGATGCGTGCATCAGATAGTTTGATTTCTGAAGTTTTATTTTCTCTAAATTATATACGCTATTTGTTTGATAATAAAGTTCCTCACCATGATTCACTCAGCGTTCTGCGAGCCTGGCGTTTTATACCACCCTGGGTGATATCGGAACTGGGCATCATGTTTGATGATTCAACAATAGTAAAAATAAATCAAGGAACATATAATGCATGGAATGAGTTTGATATTTATCTACGTCCAAAACATTATGAGGTAGTCTATGATTGGACTATGTTACAATTTGATGGTTATCTTCACCCGGTGAGGCTCGCAGAACTCTATAGAACACTCCCAGGTGTTATATATGCAGAAGCCGAATGGTTAATTTTCCCGGATTTTGAAATCTTCCCAATATATCCGAGATTTGACGGGAAAAATTGGTCATATCTTTTTACATCGGAATGGAGTTTCGTACCAATTTGGTATTTCAGGTACGAGCAAGGAAAACCCTACTACGTGGGCTCATATGATGGGCATGACCCCCAACCCATCTGGTTAGTTGATGCCCTCAAAAACCGAGATGATTTTATTAAGTGGGATGGACCACCAAAATAAAAGTGATGCAATCGTGACTCAATATAGAATAAAATAATGTGCAGAAATAAAATAGCATTTACTTTCCTTCTCATTCCTGCTTTTCTATTCCTTCAGGGATGTCAGGATAACATTATCATACCAGATACAGATAATTCACTGCAAGCACCAAGATTATTGTATCCACCAAACAATGAAACTGAGGTCGCTCCATCATTGATATTTAGTTGGAGCATATGTAGAGGTGCAAGGAGCTACTCTTTGCAAGTTTCCACTGACAGTCTATTTAATACCATTGTTTATGATACAAGTGGAATTACTAATACAAGTCACAAGGTAAATGGTTTACTTTTTTTTACTAAATATTATTGGCGGATTAATGCTGTAAATAGCTATGAAATATCAAATTGGTCAACTCCATTTACCTTTTTCACAGCAACTGATTATTGTGATGGTATAACTATTGTGAATTATTTTGGCAAAATCTACAGTGTTATACAAATTGGTCATCAATGCTGGTTGAAAGAGAATCTTGATGTTGGGACAATGATTCAGGGAAGTGACACTGCAAAAGATAACAGTATAATTGAGAAATATTGTTACGATAATAGTTACGAAAACTGTAATAAATACGGTGGACTATATGAGTGGGATGAAGCTATGCAGTATACTATCGACGAAGGCGCTCAAGGTATATGTCCACCCGGTTGGCATATACCAACACATGCAGAACTTCAAACACTTAAGAATACTGTAGGTGATGATGGTAATGCATTAAAAGCCTTAGGACAAGGAAACGGTGGTGGAACAGGGACAAATACAAGCGGATTCTCCGCGTTGCTTGCGGGCTACTGTGGCAGCGGTGGTGGCTTCTATTATTTGAACATCTACGCATACTTTTGGAGTTCCACGGAGGGCTTTTTGAGGTACGCACTCAGTATGTACTTGGAGAATTGGGATAGCTACGTCGGTGTGCACTACTTCCAAATGGGGAACGGATTTAGTGTGCGCTGCCTCAAGGATTAGTCTATTTTATTTTTTAAATATTGGAGCCCCTAAAAATCATGGGGTTCCATTTTAATTTATGCCTTGCAGGCACCCACCCTGTGAGTTTATTTATGATTCTAACAAACTATCAAATCCATTAGCTTTCTCAAAGTCCTGCTGGACAGCTTGCATCTGCATTGCCATTGTCATGGTAGGATGGTACTAAGATTATTTTTTACTATTTCAGGATTTCATAAACCGTTGAAACGGTTAAACAAAGCCCTTGGCCATCAATAGCCCCCGGCTTAAGCCGGGGGCTATTGATTAACTGAATCCCTTAAATTATATGAACCGTTTATTCGGGGAGAGGTTTTTCCTGATACCAGCGGAAATCGTAAAAAGCAAAGAAAAATCCGGCAATAACCGCAGCGATACAAATCATCATCCCAAGAATAAACACAATATCCGCAATCGGTTCCGCGCTCTCAAGATTTCCGGACAGGAGCCAGTTCCAGTCATGAATCAGTCCCTTCCCGATAAGATGAAGTCGACGGTAGGGTGCATCCCTGATGTAGATGCTGACATTGATTAAACTTTCACCAAGCCAGAATCCGCCGTAGTATGCATGTGAGCGGTTCTGACGCCATGTAACAATCAACAATGCAAGCGGCACGAGGCATTGGAAGAGAGATCCGCCAAGGAAATGCATCCATCGGCCGAAGATATTGAAAAAGAAATGACCTGCTTCGTGGATGTAAAGATTGATAATGTCGAGAATCCAGATGATGACGGCGGGACGGAACGCCGGCGACGTCGGATCATATTTAACTGCCAGAAAATAGACAAGGTAGGAAAGATAAGCGAGGAGTATGAGTTTTAGAACAAGCCAGATATGCTTCATGGAATCCGCAGTTGATGTGTGGCAGATATTTGCTTATGAAACCATAAGCTCTCTCCAGTGCCTGGCGTACTGCGTCAGTGTTTCATTGACTTTTTCGTGGAGGGTACCTTTTTCGAATGATCCGTCGGTCAGTTTTTTTCCTGCTTTCATATCGGTGAGAATTTCGAGTCCCTCGTCGATAGTCCTGATGGCATAAACGTGAAACATTTTATTCTTCACGGCTTCGACGACATCCTTGCGGAGCATGAGATCGTTCACATTCTGATGGGGAATGAGGGCGCCCTGAGATCCTGTCAGCCCGCGGCGTGAGCAGATGTCGAAGAATCCCTCAATTTTCTGATTAATGCCGCCGATCGGTTGAATTTCACCCTTCTGGTTGACGGAGCCGGTGACTGCGATCGACTGTTTGAGCGGTATTTTTGACAGGCTTGAGAGAATTGCATAGATCTCGGTCGATGAAGCGCTGTCGCCGTCGACGCCTCCGTAGTTTTGTTCAAATGTTATGCTCGCATTCATTGCGAGAGGTTTATTATGGGCATAGAGTCCGTGTAAGTACCCGCTGATAATGAGGACTCCTTTATTGTGCAGGGGGCCGCTCATTTCTGCTTCACGTTCGATGTTGATGATCCCCTGGCGCCCGATTGAAGTTTGCGCAGTAATTCGGGAGGGAATGCCGAAAGCGTACTCCCGCATGTCGAGAACGGATAGGCCGTTGATCTGTCCGACAACGGTTTTTTCGGTATCGATCATAATAGTCCCGTCGTGGATCAGTTCCTTCGTTTTCTCTTCGACCAGTTTGATGCGTTCGATTTTTTCGTCGATAGCCTTCTGAACATGCGCACCGGTAACGCGGCCGTTTTTATCGGCGGCTGCCCAGTAATTCGCTTCCCGCACAATATCTGCAATGATGTTGAAGCGTGTAGAGAGTTTATTCTGTCGTCCGGCGAGTCGTACGCCGTGTTCTATGACTGCCGAGAGGCCGGTTTTATCGAACGGCCGGAGCTTTTCATCATCACATATCATCTTGATGAATTGAACGTACTTTTCCACCGACTCCCGGTGCTTCGGCATCTCCGTGTCAAAATCCGCACGGACCTTGAAGATTTTTTTGAAATCATCATCCTGGTCGTACAAGAAAAAGTATATGAACGCATCGCCGAGCATGACGATTTTCACGTCGATTTCGATCGGCTCGGGTTTAAAAGCGGAGCTTGTTCCGAAAATTCCCGACTCCATCGGCTGTATTTCAAGGAGTCCGTTGCGAAGCGTTCGTTTCAGCGTGTGCCAGACACCCGGTTCGACGAGTGCATCGATCGCATTGATGACGAGGAAACCGCCGTTGGCGCGGAGAAGCGAACCGGCTTTGATGAGTGTAAAATCTGTTCTCCAGACGCCGTTTTTGTCGACTTCGCGTTCGATGGTTCCAAAAATATTCTTGAAACGCGGATTTGTTTCGATAACAATGGGCACGCCTTTTGTTTCGGAGTTATCAACGACAACATTCACCATGTATTCCGTGAAGTAATCCTGCTCCTGTTGTACAGGAGCTCCGAGTCCGGGAATCTGCTGTTGTGATTCGTCGCGTGAGCGGAAACGGTTGAGGTCGCCCATAACGCTTTCCTGAACATCGTCGAGGTACTGATGAAGTTTCGGATTATTGTACTTCTTCCGTATCTCATTGAGATTATCCTTCACAAGAGGAAGTATGAAGCGGTCTGAAAGCTCCTGGAGCGATTCCTTGGCTTTTTTTTCAATGTTGCGCAGTTGACGCATCATGAGTTCCATCTGTCCCTCGAGTTGCGTGCGTTCCTTCATCAACTGTTCCACCTGTTCTTTCGAGACCTTGCCTTCCTTCACGAGTGTGTCGAACTGCTCGAATGTTATCGGCTGTCCTTCGTAAAGAGGAGCGATATCGGGCCGCATTACGGGACCCACCTGTACCTGCACTACTTCAAAACCGCGCTCTTTTACTTTATGCTCGAAATCTTTCAGTACACTGTGTTGGCGCTCCTGGAAAAATTCCATCACTCTCTTGCGTTCTTCCTTAAACCGCTTGCTATCGAAGACAGCTGGAATATCTCTGAGAAGTTCTTCGACAAAGTTGTCCATGTCTTCCTGGAACTTCACACCCTCGCCGGCCGGCAAGGAAATTAACAAAGGTTGATCGCTGTTCCGGAAGCTGTGAACGTAGCACTTATCTTCGAGCTGGACCGGTCTGTCCTGAAATTCGTCGAGGAGCCGCTTGATAGTAGTCATACGCCCGGTACCGGAGAATCCGGTGACAAAAACATTGTAGCCGGTATGTTTCATATTGAGACCAAGACGCAAGGCGCGCAGAGCGCGATCCTGACCTATTATTTCTTTTGATCGCTGAACTTCATCGGTGGTCTTTACTTTCAGGCAGTCCGGCTCACAATGCCAGCGAAGCTTGGTGTAGGGAACTTCTCTTGGTGGACGTCTTTTTTTCATAAATATACTTTTTATAATAGTGTAATAATGAACAGATCCTACAGAAGATAAGAACGATAAAGGGAAATGGCAAATGGAATCAGTACTCTTTCCTGTTCGCGTACATATTGAGCAGTAAACCTGCCATGATCATGTTTGTCATCAGGTGTGAACCGCCATAGCTGATGAACGGCAGAGGCACACCGATGACGGGCAGGATACCCATCGACATTCCTATGTTGATCACCATGTGCGTGCTCAGTACCGCAACGATCCCTATGGCTACAAGACTTGCATATCGGTTTTTCACCATAGCTGCAATCTGCACACCGCGGACCAGAAGCAGTGTCATAAGCAGGAGAATGGCGAAAGCGCCCATGAATCCGAACTCTTCTCCTGGAACACAGTAAATGAAATCGGTCCACTGCGCAGGTATGAAGTTCAGCTGGGTCTGAGATCCACGGAGAAATCCTTTCCCGAATACTCCGCCCGATCCGATCGCTATCTGTGACTGGATGACGTTGTATCCGGCACCGCGAGGATCCGCCTCGGGATTGAGAAAACTGAGGATTCTGTTCTGCTGGTGTAAGGCGAGAGTGCTGAAGATGAACTGAACAGATACGCCAAGAAGGACTGTACCTGAAAACACTAATGCAGACAGAAGTCGATTCTCACGGAGCAGAAAAAGTAATAGGAGAGTTGCTCCGACGACGATGACAAACGGCGTGGTTCCGAACAGTGTCGCTACAACTGCTGCAGCCGGAGCGATGAGGGTGAGCATGAGAAAATTTGATGCGCCTGCCCAGTAAAGTATTATTGCCAGCATTCCGAGGTAGATAATCGCAGTACCAACGTCGGGCTGGAGGGCGATCAGAAAAACTGGGAGTAGGACAAAACCGAATGTTACTGCGAGATTCTTCAGCTTGCGGAGATGCACCTGCGGATCCGACAGGTATGTCGCAAGCGCGAGGATAGTCGTCACTTTCACCAGCTCTGAAGGCTGGAGACCCAGTCCGGCTATGCCGAACCAGCTGCGTGATCCTGCAACCATTTTCCCTGCGCCGAGTACGCCGATGAGGAGAAGAATGGAAATCCCGTAGAGTGGATAAGATAGAAGCTGCAGCGATCGGAACGGAATAAAAATCAGGATAGTCATAAGGAGAGTACCGATGCCTACCCACATCAGTTGCCGGTTGAAGTACAGCGAAGCCGCAGCGTCGTACGTTGCACTGTATACCGATGCAACACCCACGGCAACAAGAAATATAACCGGCACAATTGTCTTGTAGTCGAGGTTATCCTTGAACCAGGAATCAATCATTCCTTTCCTCCTGCGCCGTTGTGTCGTCTTCCGCCTGTACACTCACGAACCTGCTGTCGCGGATGATTTTACCGTAGAGGTACCGCTCGATGCATAATCCGGCGATCGGCGCCGCGAAAGAACCGCCGTATCCGACATTCTCGATGAGAACACAAATCGCGATCTTCGGATTTTCCACCGGCGCGAAGCCAATAAACCAGGCATGGTCTTTTCGCTGGGGCGTCTGTGCGGTTCCGGTCTTGCCGCAAACGGAAATTTTCTGCACTCGTGCCGCACCACCCGTTCCTCCGGTTTCATTAACGCATCGGTACATTCCTTCGCGGATAATGTCCCATACGCGGTCGGAAATGTTGAGCTTCCGGGTTTCAACTGGAACCGGAGTCATCTCTCCGTCTTTTTTATTTTTTATTTTCCGGACTGTGTGCAGATTGTGAAAATAACCTTTGTTGGCGATAATTGCCGCATAATTTGCCATTTGAACGGGAGAAACGCCAAGTTCCCCCTGACCGATGCTGAGATTCAGAAGGTAACCCTGGGTCCATTTTCCCTTTCCGTATTTCCGGTCGAAATATTCCTCAGATGGCAACAGACCGGAATTTTCCTCCAGTATGTCTATTCCCGTCACCGTGCCGAATCCAAATTCCCTCCCGTATCGTGTCCAGAAATCGAATCCGGTTTTAAGCATCAGTTGATAGAAAAAAACGTTGCACGATTTCTGGATTGCTTCGACGACGTTCGTTGACCCGTGAACATGAAGATCATGGAATTGTCTGCTCCCGAAACGGTATACTCCGGCACACTGTACTCTCCACTGCGTGCCAATGATTCCCTCCTCGATGGCGGCAGCGGCGAGTACCATCTTGAAAGTTGAACCGGGAGGATAGCGGGTGAGAGTTGCCCGATTGAACAGGGGTTTGTTCTCATCGGTGTTCAGAGCCTTCCATATTTCCGGAGGGGTCACACTGCTGAAATGCGAGAGATCGTAATCCGGCTTGCTGACCATCGCAAGCACACTGCCGTCGGCGGGGTCGAGCGCAACAACCGCTCCGCGTTTATCCGCCATGAGAGATTCCGCGAACGACTGTAAACCTCCATCAAGTGCGAGGTAAAGGTCGTCTCCCTCACGGACCGCGATGTCCTTTTCTCCTCCAAGGTACTTCCCGAGCATTTGCCCGAGAGCATTTACCGTGATCAGCTCGTATCCCTTCTCACCGCGGAGGTAGCGTTCGTAGGCAGCCTCAAGCCCGGCTGCGCCGATGTCGTCGCCCGGTTTGTACTCGTTTCTCATTTCGAGAAGCTGCTGATCCGATATTTCTGTTGTGTATCCGAGCAGGTGAGTTGCCCTTGCTGCCGTCGGGTAAAATCGTTTTGATTCTACCTGATAATCTACCCCGTGGAGTTTTTCGATATTTTCCTGAAGAATGGAAAGTGTCCGGAAATCGATGTCTCTTTTAATTTTTACCGGAACAAACCTGTTGTATTGTATCCCCCTTGCGATTTTTTCTTTAATTATTGCTGTATCAAGGTTAAGAATTGCCGAAAGAAGTGGTATTCTCTCAGCCCGGAATTCTGCAGGAAGAACCGTGATGCTGTAAGACGGACGGTTATCGACGATAAGCTGACCGTTTCTGTCAAATATCAGTCCGCGGATCGGGTCGCGCGGGATCTTACGAATGCTGTTCTCTTCCGACCTCTTTCCGTAGAGGTCGGAGTAAAGAAATTGAAGCTGAATTAATCGGCCAAGGAAGATGCTGAATATAATGATGATACCGGCGAAGAAAACAGACTTGCGGGACGACAGTTCGGAGTATTCAGCCATACTAGAGAGACAGTTTTCTGGAAAAAACAAACATGGGCAATAATGTAAGGGCGGCAGTGTAGAACGTGGTTGCTAAGCCAATCTGAAATATGGCTTTCAGTACCGTAACCTCGCTCCCTAAGGTGAATACCGTGAAGTAAACTGTGTTATGTATGAAGGAAACAATAAGAACGACGAGCACAAAGCGGTAACTGCCGAGAGAAATGAGCGCTTTATTCTCTCCATAGAAGTAACCGGCGGCGAATCCAACGACTGTCTTCGATAACGCCGACAATCCGATGAAATTACCGACGGCGAAGTCGAAGATCAACCCGATGCAGAATCCCCATATCGTTGCAGGAATCTGGCCTTTCTGAAGCGCGATGTAAACAATCCAGATCGTCAGGATGTCAGGCGTGATTCCCTCGAGGGAGAGAAGAGATGCAGTCTCGATCTGGATTACAATGAAAATAAGTGAGATAAAGAGATATTTTACGTGCTTCCACATTACTTGCTCTTCAATACAGCATCTTCAAGGGCGGTTTTTTCTGAATCGGCAATCGTGGTAACGACAAAGACCTGCTCAAGAGAAGAAAAATCCACACTGGGAGCTACTTCGATTTCCTTGAAAAGATTGCCCGGCTTCTCACTGACTTTCACGACTATCCCGATTTTCACTTCTGGTGGAAAAATTTTGCTGTACTCCGACGTTATAGCAATATCCCCTTCTTTCACATCCTGAGTTTTGGGGATGTTTGTCATGAGAAGGCTTGTTCCGCCGTCCCACGCGATGATTCCGTCGATGCGAGTTCTCTGAATCTTGGCACTGGCACGAAAATCTTTGTTGAATAGAATCAGTCCGACCGAATAATTTCTGCTGGTAGCAATAATTTTTCCAACTAGTCCCGTCTCACAAATTATCGGCATATCCGGACGAACACCGTCGCTTTCACCAACATTGAGCGTTATAGTATTCCGCAGGAGATGCATGTTCTTTCCGATGATATCACCGGCGGCGAGCGTGAAAGAGGTGTGTTCCTTCAGACCGATCATCGACCTCAGCTTAAGATTTTCCAGACGTGCTTCCCGCAGGCGGTTTACCTCGTCGGAAAGATTGACAGCCAGCTTGCGCAGGACTTCGTTGTCGCGTTTCAATCCAAATACGTTCGGAACTATGGAAAGCGTGTTCTGAACAAATCCGATCAGGCCAACGGTATAAGAACGTATTGCGTGAATCTGGGAATTGTTGTTGGAATACAGGAGAATGAATGAAGCAATAACGAAACCGGCGAGGATGAAGTATTCTTTAAACAGTAAGATGATGTTAATCAATCGCTGCATAATCGGCCTGCCGCAGGTGAAGCTGTATCAGTCGTACAGTGACTATCAGAATGAACCGTCATTCGTTCAGTACCGCTTGCTTTTGGACAGGACTTTGTAGTAGTGTCCTAGGTGCTCAAGTACCCGTCCGGTTCCGCGCACGACAGCGGTGAGAGGATCTTCCGCTATGTGAACGGCCAAGCTGGTTTCAAGACGAACGCGCTCGTCGAGACCTTTGAGAAGGGCTCCGCCGCCAGAAAGCATTATTCCGCGGTCCAGTATGTCGGCAGAAAGCTCGGGAGGGGTTCGTTCCAGCGTCAGCTTTATCGCATCGACAATCTGCTGGACTGGTTCGTTCAGGCATTCACGAATTTCCACCGAGCTCGCTTCGGTGGTCTTGGGAATTCCGTTTACGAGGTCGCGTCCTTTTACCTGAATAGTTACCTCTTCCTTAAGCGGCATGGCGGATCCGACCTCGCATTTTATGGCTTCCGCCGTGCGTTCGCCGATGAGGATGTTATGATTTTTCTTGAAGAATTGGATGATTGCATTATTCATTTCGTCGCCGGCAATGCGGACTGATTCCTCGTTCACGATGCCGGAGAGTGCGATAACTGCAATTTCAGTTGTCCCGCCGCCGATATCGACGACCATATTGCCTGCCGGGGCATCGACGTCCAGACCGATACCGATAGCGGCTGCCATCGGCTCTGCGATGAGATGCACTTCTTTGGCGCCCGCATGCTCTGCTGCATCACGAACGGCGCGTTTTTCCACTTCCGTTACTCCGCTCGGTATGGATATGACGATGCGTCTGCTAGGCAGCCAGTTCGAATGAACTTTCTTGATGAATTCACGTAACATGCCTTCAGCGATTTCAAAGTCGGCGATCACTCCATCCCTCATCGGACGGATGGTGCGGATGTCGCGGTGTGTCCGGCCGAGCATTTCACGGGCTTCGTTTCCGATGGCAACGATCCGTTTCGTGTTGCGGTCGAACGCAACAATGGAAGGTTCATTGAGGACGATCCCTTTTCCCCTCATATGTATGAGGGTGTTCGCCGTACCAAGATCGATTGCTAAGTCTGCAGAGAAGAAAGAAAATAAGCCCATGGGAGTTACAAGTTAGTTGAGTATAAAGTGACAGACATACCGTATTTAATGTTTAAAGTGCCGAATACCTGTAAAAATCATAGCGATGTTGTGCTCATCCGCCGCGCGTATCACTTCTTCATCCCTGATGGAGCCGCCGGGTTGTATGACAGCCGTTGCGCCGGCCCGCACAACTTCGAGAAGACCGTCTGCAAACGGGAAAAATGCATCGGATGCGGCGGCCGTTCCGTGCAGATCAAGACCGGCTTCATGCGCTTTCATGACGGCTATACGGGCAGAATCGAACCGCGACATCTGTCCGGCGCCAATGCCGATCGTACAATCCGGTAGGGAATATACAATAGCATTCGATTTTACGTGCTTTGCCACGCGCCATCCGAACATCATCGCTGCCCGTTCCTCTTCCGACGGCATCCGCTTCGTTACAACTTTCATGCGGTCGGGGATCGTCAGGATGTCGTCAATCGTTTGTACAAGAAGACCGCCCGCTACAGGCTTTGCTGATGTATGATGAGAACCTCTGAACTGCCGGCACTGCTTCATTAACCGACGATCTTTTTTCTTCATCATCATAGCCAATATATCGGGCGGGAAATCCGGCGCTATGACAACTTCGGTGAATATTTTATCGATGAGCAGAGCCGTATTCATGTCAATCGGACGGTTCAGCGCGATGATACCTCCGAAGGCCGACTTCGAATCGGTAGCAAAAGCTTTTTGGTATGCGTCCGCAAGGGATGAAGAAGATCCGACGCCGCACGGATTCGTGTGTTTAATTATGGCTGCTGTCGGTTCAGAAAATTCTTCCACTAATTCAATGGCCGCCTGTATATCGACGATGTTGTTGTAGGAGATTTCCTTGCCGTGCAGTTTTTCAACGAACGAATTAAAGTTACCGTAAATCGCGGCCTGCTGGTGAGGATTCTCTCCGTAGCGCAGATCCTCTGATTTCGTGAACGAAATACTGTATGAAGAAGGCAGAGTCTTCTTTACCGTTTCGTGCTGTGATACGAGGTAGTTCGATATCGCAGAATCGTACTGTGTCGTACGTTGAAAAACTGCCAGAGCGAGGCGAAATCTTGTCTCTCCGGGAATTGAGCCGTTATTTTTTTCCAGCTCGGCGATAATCGGCTCATACTGATCCGGTTGAGAAATCACCGCTTTATATAAAAAGTTTTTCGCCGAGGCTCTCAGCATAGCAGGTCCCCCGATATCGATCTGCTCAATCGCATCATCGAGCGTCGCATCCTTTTTGGCGATAGTCGATTCAAACGGATAGAGGTTGATCACAACCATGTCGATCGGTGTAATATTGAGGCCCTCGAGCTGTCGGCAGTGATCCGGATTGTCATTCTTCGCAAGGAGACCCGCATGGATGTTCGGATGCAGTGTTTTCACTCTCCCGTCGAGAATTTCTGGAAAGCCGGTCACGTCGGTTATCGAGATTGCGGGTATTCCTGCTTTTTTCAGAGCTGACAGTGTTCCGCCTGTGGAGATTATTTCGATATCCCAGCGCCTGAGTTTTCCGGCAAATTCAGCAATGCCGGTTTTGTCGGACACGCTGATGAGGGCGCGTCGTATTTTGAGGAGGTTCATCGCGATATCTCCGTCTTTCCGTTCCTAAAAGTAACTTTTCCTTCTGCGAATAGACGGATAGCTTCAGGGTAAAGCTGATGTTCGATTGCCAGAACTTTTTCAGCGAGCGATTCAGCCGTATCGGCGGGTCCGACAGGCACTTTTTTCTGTAAAATGATCGATCCGTGGTCGTACTCTTCGTTGACGATGTGAACCGTTGCGCCGCTTACCGGATCATGAGACGCAATGACCGCCTCATGGACGTGCCTTCCGAACATACCGTCACCGCCGTACTTCGGAAGAAGCGCGGGATGAATGTTAAGTATCCGGTTTTTGAATTTTCGTACAATACGCGGATCGATTTTTTTCATATATCCGGCGAGTACAATAAAATTGACCTCATGATCTTCCAGTGCATTGAAGAGCGCCTTTGTGTAATCATCGTCGGAAGTGAATTGCATTCGACTGATATGAAGGGCAGGAATGCTGTTTTCCCGTGCGGTCTGAAGTGCGCCCGCTCCGGAGTTGTTGCTGATGACGAGAGTAATCCGGGCGTTCTGGGTTTTTCCAGCTTTGATAGATTCAAGAATCGCACGGAAGTTGGATCCTCTTCCCGACGCAAATATGCCAATATTTAAGAATTCCGGCATTTAAAATTCCTGTAAATTTACGCAATATTTGAAGAAGAGTCAAAAAAATTGAGTAAAATATATATATTTAGGTCATGTGGGTAATTCCCCTCATTTTACCAATATTGATACGTACTCAGCCTGCTATTCCATGCAGGTTCCCAACCAGAGTTAAACAAGTAAAACCTCCGACATTTATCTAAGATTAAACAGGTAAAATGTCGGAGGTTTCCCTAGGTCGTATGGCATAAATTTCGTACTTTCTTGTTACAATTTTTAATCCACTATTCGGCATATACAAGTTTCCGGTAACTACTCTTGGCAATGAATGAAGAAAAGACCGCTCTGATCGTATCAACGTTTGCATCATTCATAACTCCGTTCATGGCATCTTCTCTAAATATCGCACTCCCTGTTTTAGGAAAAGAATTTTCGCTCGATGCTATTGCTCTCGGCTGGATTGCAACTGCCTATCTGCTTTCAGCCGCCGTACTTCTGATACCGTTCGGCAGGCTTGCGGATACATACGGGAGAAAAAAGGTTTTCATTACGGGAATTTTACTCTATTCGCTGTTTTCGTTTTTATTGCCGGCTTCATCCTCTGGTACGATGCTCATTGTTTTGCGCGTATGTCAGGGAGTGGGCGCCGCCATGATTTTCTGCACGAGTATCGCCATTCTCATTTCGGCCACTCCTGCATCATCGAGAGGAAAAGCTCTGGGTATTAATGTCGCTTCAGTTTATCTCGGTTTATCGCTGGGACCGTTCTTTGGCGGACTGCTGACCCAGAGCTTCACATGGCGGAGCATTTTTTTCATTAATGGATTTTTTGGATTAATCATACTTGGACTCACTTTTTGGAAACTGAAGGGAGAATGGGCTGATGAACGCAGGGGCAGTTTTGATGGTATCGGTTCTGTCCTTCTGTGTTCGTCTCTCACCCTGATTATGATCGGCTCTTCCCGGCTCCATTTACCCGCCGGGCTGTGGATGGTTATCGGTGGCGTTGTTTCGGGGATCTTCTTCGTTTTGTGGGAGAAAAAGGTGGTTCATCCGATTATTGATATAAAATTATTTTCAGAGAACAGGGCGTTCGCATCATCCAACCTCGCAGCGCTTATCAATTACAGCGCAACAGCTGCAGTCACGTTTCTCCTTAGTCTGTACCTGCAGAACGTAAAGGGTCTGAGTCCTTCGGGTGCGGGAATTGTTCTGGTATCACAACCGATTTGCATGACGCTTGTTTCCCCTCTTGCCGGCCGGCTGTCGGATAAAATTGAACCAAGGTACATTGCGTCGCTCGGTATGGCGCTGACCGTAATAGGGCTTTGCTTTTTCATCTTCATCGGACGCGATACATCACTCGTCCACATATCGTTGAATCTTGTCCTGCTTGGTGTTGGATTTGGATTGTTTTCTTCGCCGAACACCAATGCCATAATGAGTTCGGTCCCAAGGGAGGTATACGGAGTAGCGTCAGCAACTGTCGGCACTATGCGCTTAAGCGGTCAGATGCTCAGCATGGGTATTGTGTTGGTGATGTTATCTCTGAGCATCGGCTCTTCGAACATTACGTTTGGAAATGCATCAGACTTTCTGGGTACGATGAGGAATGCATTTATCGTTTTTTCAGTTGTCTGCTTCATCGGCATCTTTTTTTCACTTGCTCGCGGCAACATCCGCAGTGCGGCGGAGAGGTAAGCTCGTACAATTTCTTCTCCTGGCAGCTAA
>CAYGZY010000169.1:0-32015 GCA_964354485.1 uncultured Chlorobiaceae bacterium
AGCCGATGCAGTGAGGAAGGTACTATGGGTTATCGCTCCGCATACGGAGCAAAACCTTCTTATTCTTTCAGGCGACCATCTTTATCGCATGGATTATTCACATTTCGTTAAAGCCCACAAGGACACAGACGCAGACATTACCATTGCGACGATCCCAGTGGCAGAGTCACATGCTTCAAATTTTGGTCTCATGAAGATCGACAGCACCGGAAGGATTATTGGTTTCAAAGAAAAACCGACGGGTGCAGCACTGGATGAGATGAAAGTTGATGTTAAAACCATAGGATTCGTCGATGCGACTTCCTGGGGTACTTCGTATCTCGCTTCAATGGGGATTTACCTCTTCAAGAGAAGCATCATGGAAGAGCTGTTAGAACGGTTTCCAAAGCATACCGACTTCGGCAAGGATCTCATTCCTGAAGCAATACGGCACATGAAAGTTCATTCTTACATTTTCCGTGGGTATTGGGAAGACATTGGAACGATTGAATCTTTTTACAGGGCAAACCTTGCTCTCGTACAACACCCGAATCCATCTTTCAGCTTTTTCGATGAACGATTTCCGATCTACACGCGGCCTCGCTTTCTGCCGCCGAGCAAGATCATAGACAGTAAGATCGATAAGTCGATGATCTCCGACGGATGTATTATTCGAAGTTCCCATATTACAAATTCCATCGTGGGTGTCCGCGCAAGGTTATGCGAAAACAGTCGCCTTGAGAATGTACTGTTCATGGGTGCCGATTTTTTTCAATCGGACCCGGAGCGTTCAGAGGATCAACAGGCGCACGTACCGCCGATTGGAGTCGGAGAAAACACAATTATCCGTAATGCAATCGTCGACAAGAATACGCGTATAGGTAAAAATGTTCAGATCATCAACAAGAAAAAAGTGGAAAAGAGGGACCGTGAGAAGGAAGGATATTGTATCCGCAACGGAATCGTCATCATCATCAAGAATGCCGTCATTCCCGACAACACTGTAATATAGTATCGGGAAAATCCGCGTGGTCAGAGAATCAAGACAGATCATCATGATCAGCGCCGAGAATGGCGCCCTCAAAAACGGCAAAGTCGGCGGACTCGCTGACGTTATCCGCGATCTGCCCAATGCCCTTGGCAGAGCAAGCTGGAGTGTTACAGTTATCACACCATCGTACGGATTTCTCCACACTGTCAATCCCTCTAAACCGGTCTGTACGGTTACATTCCCTTTTGCAGGAACCGATCATCGCGGTCTCTTTCTTGAAGTACAAGCAATGAAACCACAAGAAAATGTCAGACATCTTGTATTTGAGCACCCGCAGATCCGTGGAAATCCCATTTACTCTGCCGATCCACCCGATCAGCCGTTCGCGAGCGATGCAACAAAATACGCTCTCTTCTGCTCGGCAGTCGGCCAGTTCGTACTGTCCTGTGATGATGCATCCGTCATTCACCTTCACGACTGGCATACAGCAACTCTCTTTCTTCTGAGAGAACGTCATCCCTCATTTTCCAGACTTAAGAACTACCGAATTGTCTTCACAATCCATAATCTCTCGTATCAGGGGAGCAGACCTCTGCGCGGCAAACACGCGACCGTAGAAGAATGGTTTCCTGAACTCTTCACCGACACAGCCTGGATGGATAAATGGGCAGATGAAAGATACAAGGCACCGACATTCACACCCATGGCGGCCGGAATTACACATGCCGATATGCTCAATACTGTATCTCCTTCGTATGCTGAAGAAATTCTGTTGCCGAGCGATCCTAAAACCGGTTTTCACGGCGGCGAGGGACTGGAAAAGCTTCTACAGGAAGCTAAGCGAGAGCGCCGACTCACAGGCATACTCAACGGAATTGAATATCCGGGCGACCGGATTGATCATAGAGTGCCATTCAGCAAACTCTTTGACATCATTCATGCAGAAGTTCTTGCATGGAATGAAACTCTTGCACCGCCGCCTCCCGAGAGTATCATTGAGCGGATATTACATATGAGATCCCGATCAGCCGGTCTCCTTCTCACAAGCGTCACACGGGTCAGCGAACAGAAAATCCGACTTCTCTTTGAGCGGGGATCCGCGGGAAAAACCGCGATCGATATGATCCTCGAAACACTCAACCGATATAACGGATTTTTCATACTCATCGGTAACGGCGATCCAAAGTACGAACGACTGCTTGAACAATGTGCAGCTGCGAATAACAGGTTTCTCTACCTGAAACTCTATTCCGACTTCATCGCACAGGCACTCTACGCAAACGGAACACTATTCCTGATGCCCAGCTCGTTCGAACCGTGCGGCATCACTCAGATGATAGCCATGCGTGACGGACAACCGTGTATTGTACATGCAACCGGCGGCCTGAAGGATACTGTAATTGACGGTGTGAACGGTTTCCAATTTAAGGGCGGAACAATCAAGGAACAGGTCGACGATCTCCTCGCAGCGACAAAAAGGGCATTGAAGGTTTACTTATCGGATAAGGACCAATGGCAAAAGATTTGTACAGAAGCCAGGAGAGTCCGGTTCGACTGGGAAGCAAGCGCCAGTCGGTATATTAAGGAAGTATATTCACCCCTATAAAAAAATCGAGCCCGGCACTTTCACGTGCCGGGCTATCCCCAGAACACTAACGTAAGTTGCGGAGGTTTCAACTTACAGCACCAATTAACAAAAATCTTCCCCGCATTGCTGTGTCGGCGCTCACATTTTCATTTTTTTTCTTTAAAACAATGGGAAAATTGAACTTACGGATTTTTTTTTCTATTTTATACAATATTTAGATCGGAGCAATAGAACACAGATTACACAGAAAAAGCACATGATTAACACAGATTGTTATCTGTGTTAATCTGTATTTTCTGTGTTCCATTAAAAAATCAATTTCAACATCTGAATCTATCATGGCGAATCAACGGTTAACAGTCGTCGCACTGGTGTATGCAGTCATAATTCTTCTCCTTAACACTCTCGGCTTTTTTTACCCTACCCATTCGACATGGGGCTTTCATTTTAGCGGATTTTTACTCCCTATCGTTTTCATCGCGTTTATCATTATTACGGTCACAACCGTCCTCCATATCGGTAAACGGGGTATTCCGCAATTTATATACAAAGCTGCGGATTACATGTCCTCGAGGCCGATATATTTTCTCATCGCTTCCCTCGGAACATTTGTAATTGCGGCTATGCTTCTGCGGGCAGCGACGCCTCTTCTTGGCGACGGATTCTTCCTGGTAAAAAATTTCGCAGAAACGCTCCGCGGCGCCGATTCTATTTATCCACGCAACGAGCCGCTGGCCACCTTTTATTACTTCTCATTCATGACCGTTCTCAAGGTTGTCACATTCCAGGATTTCATGAATGCGTTTCTCATTGCAGATTTGCTCCTGGGTATCGTTTTCATCACGTGTGTCTTCTATACCGTCAGAGCACTGCTAACAGATTCTCTCGACCGATTTCTTGCATTTTTCTTCCTGTCAACATTGCCGTACATGCAGCTCTTTTTCGGTTACGTCGAAACATATGCCGCGATTCTTACCATGCTCGCTCTTTTCACACTCGTCTCCGTCCTCTGCATCAAACGAAAAGTTCCCTTCATGCTCGTGACGGTCACGGCACTCATCATGGTACTGACGCACTACCTCGCCCTTCTCCTTGTTCCCGCGCTGATCTACCTCACGTGGTTCGTCTGGAAGAACGAAGGTAGCAAACCGATTCTCAAGGGCTACGGTCTACTCGTGTTTACATTCTTCCTTCTTCTTATTATTACAGGTTTTAATCTGAGCCAATTTAATGAAAGCGTGCCGTACAGTCATTTTCTGCCGCTGAGCTTGAGCGTTGATCCGATTGAAGCTCATTCGGAAGCTTATACGTTATTTTCCTTCTATCACGGGATCGACCTCCTGAACTTTTTCATCCTCATCTGCGCTCCCTCTATCCTGCTGATCTCGTTCGTTTTCTTCAAAGGAGAGCGGAGAGGATTCACGTCGACGGAAGGGAGATTGATGTTGATCGCAGTTGTACCTGTTTTACTTTTCCTCCTCGTTGTAAAGTTTGACATCGGCGCAGCGAAGGACTGGGACGTATTCGCACCTTATACACTATTACTCGGTTGTCTGGCGCTGGTTGTATTTTTCCCCTCAGAAACCGATGAAAAGAAGAGGGCTTTCCTTATTGTAGCGATGGTAACTCTTCTGCACTCTCTTACATTTTTTGCCCTAAATGCTTCCGTCCAACCGAGTGTAAAGCGGTACGAAGCATTTTTCAATACAAAGACATTATCTAACTTCGGATTTTACAGCTCTTCTCTGGGACTTGCTCTCTACCACCACCAGATGAAAAACGAATCCGAGGTCATCAGGGTTTGGGAACGATACACTGCTCACTACCCAGCAGACGGACGGGGATACAGCAATATTATTACAAATCTGAAGAATTTCGGTACCGACAGCGTCGACAGAATCGAAGGAACATTTCGCCGCTGGCTCACGGCAAATCCTGACGACAGCACTGCAGTAATCAGTTATTCCCGTTTCTCACTCGACCTCGGAAATTTCAGCTTTAACGAAGGTCAGCTTGAAAATGCGCGCATGTTTTATACTAGGGCGATCTATTTCGACCAGCAATACGCGCGGGGATTTAATAACCTCGTTAGTGTTTATGCACAGGAGGGAAAATTTGATACAGCCAAGGTACTCTTTGAGAAGGCGATTTCCATCGATTCCAATTACGCGGAGGCATATTACAATCTTGGCACGGTGTACGATGACATGAAAAACCGAAGGGCTGCAATGCGTCATTACATAAGAGCGGCTGATCTTGGAAATCCGACAGCCATAGAGAAGTTAAAGAATATGGAAACGCCGTAATCAGGTAAGATCAGATGTAAATATTTTCGCGAGTTACGTACACAAGATATCGCATTGTATGCAGTTGCCCAAAAAGGGGATCTATAATAGTAGCTGTTGGAGAATTGTATCATCCTTTCAATAGCAAAGGTATAGTATTTTGGGGGAGGAGGTGATTCACTCGAGGAACAGCGGCAAAATCCACCAAGAAGCGTAGCGGGTAAGTCGGTTTTATCAGTGACAATCTGTCGGATCTATGTTATCTGTTTACCCGCCGATCTTTATGGCGGATGTTCTATTTTTTAAATATTTAATTCGGATCAAGCTGTTGGTTATACTCTTTCGCATCCATCAGTAAATTGAGTGCCGTTTTGACCTGAACATCATCCTTCAACGCCTCCTCGATGTTTCCCTTCTGTCCTTTGTACCGACTCATTATCTCCGGTTTAAGAGCGGTCAGAAGTTCTCCGCTGTAGCGATCCAGAGCAATGTTTTTCTCCGTAAGAATTTTCGACTTCAACTCAGTGACATAATTTTTTACTTCATCGCTGTATTTACATTTCTCCGCTATATCACACAATTCACCAAGTTTCACCTCCACTTCATCGCGGTATGTAAACTTCAGACTATCGAGAAACTTTCTGAATTCGGCTATAAGAGCAGCTTCATTGAAGACTTTCGATGTGTCAGGATACAGCGATGCATATGACGAGGCGAATCTAAAGAACATTGACCGTCGGAGGAGTTCCTGATAGAGAGCGCTCCGCTCAGGTTCCTGTACCATGCTGTCGGGTTCTATGCCCCCGGCTTCAAGTTCTAATCTTCCCTTTAGCGTTTTAAATTTCCGCTTCAGGCTGTCGGGCGTTGTGGCAAAGACGCCTTTTGCCGTTCTGTTCCGATAGTCAATCTCCTGGATGCATCTTCCGCTTGGAGTATAATAATTTGCGGTTGTTATTTTCAGCTGGGTATTATAAACGAGAGGCAGTACGGTCTGCACCAGTCCTTTTCCGAACGATCTGGTTCCCACAATCAAACCGCGGTCCAGATCCTGGATTGCACCGGCTACAACTTCGCTGGCGCTTGCACTTTGTCCGTTGATGAGTACCACGAGCGGGATCTCAGGGACGAGCGGATCCTCTACGACAAAATACTTCTTTTCAGATTCCGGCGACCGTCCTTTCGTGCTTACAACGAGGTTTCCCTTTGCAACGAATTTTTCAACAATATCGACGGCAGCTTCGAGCAAACCGCCCGGATTGCCGCGAAGATCCAGAATGATACCCTTCATTGTTCCTCTGAGCTTCAATTCCTTCAGAGCAAGCCGCAGTTCATCACCTGCGCTCATCGTGAACCGTTCCAGACGTATGTAGGCAATGCCGTTGCTAATGTAATCTGCATATGTAATGTTTTTCAGTTGTATTTTCTCACGGACGAGAATGAATTCGAGAGATTGCAGCTCATCCACGCGTTCTATCCTCAGATGAACCTCCGTACCGGGTTCTCCGCGGGTTAGAGACCGTATATCTTGAGGATTCATTCCCTTGACCGCTTTTCCGTCGACTTCAATAACACGATCACCGGGTTGCACACCCTGCCGTTGCGCGGAGTATCCGTCCATAAGTCCGAGAATTGTAATAAATCCATCACGTAAACCGATAGTGACACCGATACCGCCGTAAGTGCCGCTGGTGATGAGCTGAACTTCGTCTGCTTCTCTTTCTGCAATGAAATTTGTATACGGATCCAGAGTCCCGAGCATGCCGTCAATTCCGGCTTCCATGAATTTTTCAGGATCGACCTCCTCGACGTAATTTGCCGCAACTTCGCGGTACACAACTCCGAAGATATCTATGCTTTTATTGATTTTAAAAAAGTAATCTGGATCGGAGTCGGTAAAACCAACGAGAACGGCACCGATAATTACACCGGTAAGGATGAGCAGTATTTTCTGGACTCGGGAGCGTTTGCTGTTCCAGTATTCATTTTTTCCACACTTCATCATAAAGCCGCCTTTTTGTAAACAAAGTCCCGGATTTCGCTATGTATGAGATCGATGGACCTTGTACCGTTAATGACTATGAACCTTATGGGAGATTCCTGGGCAAGGCTCCAGAATCCATCGCGCACCCTCCGGAAAAATTCAATACCCAAAGACTCCATGCGATCGGCCGTGCCGCGCACAACTTCCCGTCGGCGGAGCATCTCCTCGACTTCTATATCAAGGAAAAAGGTGAACTCGGGCATTATTCCACCCGTCGAAATTCTATTGACGGCCTTCACATCTTCGAGGTTAAGTCCCCGTCCGAAGCCCTGATAAACCGTTGTCGAATCGACAAACCTGTCGCAGATCACTATTTTCTTTTTTTCGAGTGCGGGTCGAATCACTTGCTGAACCAGTTGATTCCGTGCAGCGGAGAAAAGTAACAATTCAGCGACAGAAGTCAGTTCGCCGTGTTCCCCGTCAAGGAGAATTGAGCGTACCTTTTCTGAAATCGCAGTTCCACCCGGTTCCCTCAGCAGGAGAACCTCTCTCCCATCGCGCTTCAGAGCATCCGTAAGGATTGCTGCCTGTGTCGTTTTACCGGAGTAATCCAGGCCTTCAAAAGAAATGAACATAATCGTTTATACATGTTGTTGGTTTAACTTAAAAGTAACTAAAATCCCCTTTATTTCAAATCCCTCCCTTGCCTCTCTCTCGTTTTTTCATTATGTTATCGGTACTTTAGGGAACCGCAGGAATAAGGTGAAGAGAAAAAAGAAATCAAAAAAACGTCAGCAACATTCATCACCCCGGCGAGCGGGTGAATTGCTGTCTAAGAGACAATTCGACTCGCGCCGCAACGATATGCACCTAATCGCCTCGGCTCTGAAAGGGAACCAGACGGCGTATGAACGACTGATGAAGAAGTATCATGATCAAATCGCCAACCTGATCTTGAGAATTATTCATCAGCGGCTGCAAGTGGAAGATCTGACCCAGGAAGTTTTCATCAAGGCATTCGGATCCCTCAAACATTTCGATGATACATACGCATTCTCTACGTGGCTTTATAAAATAGCGACGAACAGCAGCATAGATTATTTACGAAAAAAGAAGCTCAGCACATTTTCCATCAATAAACCGATAGAAATGGAGGACGGCGAGGCAACGTATGAGCTGCCTGATACGCGTTACGAACCGGATAAGCACATAATACAAAAGCAAAGAGCGATACTGCTTCAAGAAGCAATTGAGATGCTGCCCGAAAAGTATAAGCGAGTCATCATTCTCCGCCATACGGAGGAGCGAGATTACAGCGAAATAGCGAAAATTCTCAATCTTCCCATCGGAACGGTAAAAGCGCACATTTTCCGGGCACGCGAACTTCTCAATAAGTACCTACGTCACAGAATTGCCCATTACTGAAACATATCCCCAGCTATTCCGTAATGATATTATAGAATGAAGAAGAGACGAATCATACCGACCTTTTTACCGCTCCTCATGGGACTGGCGGTGATCCTTGGCTCTGCAGGATTTATCCCCCCGCGCACAGAAAAATACCGCTGGGACATCAAGCAGACCGGCGAACGTGAACTGAAGGTCACAGTTGACGCGGCATTCGGCAAGATACGGATTGAACGTGGGATCTCCACCTATATCATGAAGGCAGATATCGAAGCAGACCTGAAGAGAGATTTAGCTGAATACATCGATTACACAAAGCGCGACAATTTAGGTTACTTGAATATCAATACGACCGAGGGTTTTAATAAAGACCGGCACAGCAAAAACATCAGTCTTGGGGAACTGGAGAAGAATGACTGGCTCATGCAGTTCACGGATAAACTACCGATATCATTTGACATCGAACTGGGTGCGGGAAAAGGCGAGCTGGACCTTACGGGACTCATCGTAAAAGATCTTAACCTATCCAGCGGAGCAAGTTCTGTTGTTTTACGGTTCGATAATCCCAATACAGAGACAATCGAGAACATGACGATCGAAACAGGTCTGAGCAAATTTAAGGGGTACGGTCTCTGTAACGCAAATTTCGACCGCATGAAGTTTGAGGGGGGAGTGGGAAGTTACGTGTTAGACTTCAGCGGTAAACTCACAAAAGAGGTCGACGTTGATATTCAGATCGGTTTGGGTTCTATCGTGATCTGGATACCGGAAGAAATCGGCGCCAAGATCACTCATGAAAAGAGTTTTATCAGTTCAATCGATGTCCCGAAGGATTTCACCGAAGAGGATGACGATATTTATTTCAGCGAAAACTACGAAACTGCCCGCGGAAAAATCAACATGTACATTGAAGCAGGGTTGGGTAGCGTAAAAATTAAGCGACAGTAGTTACGCGTACCTCTCAATTCGAGCAACAAATCATTCCGACGAAAAAATTCCAGAGCGTGTCAGTCATTCTCTCCGACAGTTGCTCTTTTTAATTCCCGGACTTTAGTATAAAACTCATCAAGTGTCATTTCCTTGAGAAAGATCATTCCTCGCGCGGCGCGGAGTCTCGGATGGTTATTTTTGAGAAAATAATCGTTCCCCAGACAGGTCTTGATCACCCCATACTGTTCAACCTGGATACTCTGCGCTAATTCAGAAAAAGGACCGTCATGATCGTAGCTTGGGAATGATGCTGCACGCTGCGACCCGAAGCAGTTCATAAACGCAGTGTGAAGGAGGGAGAGAGAATTCAACGAAACGGGGACATAAAGGTTCGCTTCAGACGGATTGAATCGGTACCACACATTCCGGTATCCCCACACTTTCACACCCGCGCCTCCCGATTTTTCTTCGTACATCTTCAGTGCACCGGCCACTGCTTGGAGCGCCTTGTAGTGCGTATCAGGCCCGCTCCCCTCAGGATCAAAAGCAACTGTAACGATATTCGGCTTTAATTTTTTAATCAGATTGAACAGCGGCAAGACATCACGGTCGAGTTCCGGTTCCTCGGGAAAGATATCACCCGTGTAGAAACCGAGCCGGAGCGGAAAAATAGAGGAAGCTTCTATGCCGAAGTATGCCCAGAGAAGTTCCACCTCCCATTCCCGAATCGTCCCCTTAAGCATCTGGATATCGGGCGGATCTTTTGCACCCGGATACTGCGATCGGAAGTATTCGTTAAGTTCCCTGATGCGAAGTTTGATACTCAGCAGATCGGTCGTCCGGTACACCTCGAACATGTTACGGAGTAGCCTGCATGATTCCGCCAACTCCCTCATCTCAGCGCTGTTCGCGGCAACACCGTCGAGAAATAGGTAGACGTCAGCCATTTTTCCGGTGATACTGTTCGAATCGAAATAAATTTCGTTAAGTAATAATGTAAATGAACCGCTCTCAAGATGCTTCTCCAGCCGGCCGAGAATTGCCAGCACGTAGGCATTCGTTACCGAAGTGAAGCCGGACGTCAGATTCGCAAAATAATGGATATTGCTCGCATCCCGAACAAGATGGTATATGTGCGCCAGGTAGGAGAGCATTATATCGTCGTGGTGGGGTTCAGTATGAAGGAATGTTGTCTTTGATACATGCTTCAAGCCATTGTCGATTTTCTCCACTATCCGCTGCCGTGCAGCCGAGACGATCGCCGTATGTTCCAGACTCAATTTCTCCTGCAGTGTTTGTGAGAATCTGTCTCCGGTAAAATCCTTCTTTGTCAGATATTCAAGGGGTTTACCTTTCGCAAGAGCAAGGCTTATAACAATGCGATCGGCATTTTCTTCGCTGATGGTAGCGGCGGTATGAAAATCTTCGAACCGGCGTTCTATAAGATGATGCGCCGCTCCCCGGGTCAGGTAAAATCGGGCATTCGGCAATTCCTGCAGGACTGTAGCAGGGAATTGCGGATTTTTTTTCTTCTGGATGGCGTGCGCGATAATATTCGATTTTGCTTCACCGGCTGCAATGATGATTGCAGTGGCCGTCGGATTGTACGTTATTGTCGCTAAACCGATGGTGATGACAAGTCTGTTTCGAGATATTTCAATTCCGCCAAGATCGATCGCGGCGGCGGCCTGTGTTTCATAGTTGGTTGCCGTCAACCTGGTCACCGAGTGAACACTTGAACCACGGACGTTGAAAGCAATGTGGCCGTCAGGTCCGATACCTCCGAGGAAAAATCCGATGCCTCCCATATCACGAATTTTTGATTCGTATTCCATGCAGAACTCATCAACACGGTTAATCACATCGCGCTGAAGCCGCTCGAGGTTTGTGTTCATCTTACGAACCCGTAGCGTCAGATCGACGATGTTGTTCGGAAACACTTCTGCCATGGTTTTCCCCTTCGGAATCCCGAGCGAGGTCGCATCAATGAGAAGGGCATTATCGCGTGACAGACCGAATCCTTTGATGTAAAATTCATTGACATAGTAATTGAAACTGTTATGCTGGCGTGAATCCATAGGGTAAAACTCGTCGATTTGCACGAATCTCAGGCTCTTAAAATCAGGAGAACCGCTTATACCGCAATCGTTCAGAAGTTTCTGTATTTCCCGGCTATTCCGCTCGCTGATGATTTTTTTCGTCCATTTAATAAAATACTCGGGGGTCTTCCCTGTTGGGAGCGCGATGAGTCCACCCGGATTTTTTATTACCCACTCAATAAACCTCATGGCAGTTACCTTGCCGAGTGCCGGGTAATTGTCGACTTCCAGGACCTTAATCTTTTCCATCGGCGGGTAGATAAAATTGTGTTTACCAAGTTTGATCTGGTATTCTTCGACACTGGAAGCGGCATCATATATTCTGGAATTCATATCTCTCCAAACTTTGTTTACATTACTCAAAGAATTTAATTACTGCACAAGGCAGTCGGCATCAATAATCCGGTTGACTCCTCCCTTGTGAAGGGAATACTGGAGCCCTTTTCGGTAACTCATGGCTCCAACCTCACCAGCTTTATTCATTGCGATGAATCCGACGGTGAAACCGCCTGCATCGTGATATTGAGACTGTTTTTGCACCATTCTTTCGAGCGCCAGGCGGCATGCATCCTGTGGTGTTTTCCCCTGACGCATTAATTCTACGATAAGAAAACTTCCGGCAATTTTTATAACGGCTTCCCCGATGCCGGTGGCAGTGGCGGCACCAATTTCGTTGTCCACGTACAAACCTGCGCCGATGATGGGCGAATCACCTACCCTGCCATGGAGTTTCCACGCCATCCCGCTGGTGGAACATCCGCCGGCAAGATTTCCCTTCCGATCTCTGACGACGAGTCCGATTGTGTCGTGATTTCTTTCGTTAACGACCGGTGAATATTTACTCTCCTGCAACCACTTCCCGTAGGCATTTTTTGCCTCCTGAGTGAGGAGATTTTCTTTCTTGAACCCATGTTCAAGGGCAAATTGTAAGGCGCCCTCACCGGCGAGAATCACGTGCGGTGTTTTTTCCATCACCAATCGTGCGACAGAAATGGGGTGCGAAATGTGCTCGAGGAATACAACAGATCCTGCGCGACCACGTTCATCCATGATGCATGCATCAAGCGTGACATGACCGTCACGATCCGGGTAGCCGCCGCGGCCTACACTCGTAATCCTGGGATCGGCTTCAACAAGCGATATGCTCTCTTCAACCGCATCCAGTAAGTTTCCGCCCCCCTGCAGAATTTCATATGCTTTCTCATTTACCGGTAATTGGAAATCCCACGTCGATAAAACGACCGGATACCCGTCATCGGAAAGGGATGGATTAATTTGTTTGCTCCTCTCTCCGAAGATGGGGGCTTCTCTCATGAATGCGGCCGATGCACCGGCTAACGCTGCAGTTTTCAGAAATTTACGACGTTTCATACCGATTGGCTTTCATATTGTCTTGAAATGTTTATTTTATTGTCTGGTTTTGTTACTACGTAATCGGTTCCCCATGCGCTGCAGCAAGGAGTTGACGCACGGTTGTAACGGCGAGAGCAACCACCGTATCCGCAGCGCCGTAATAAACTTTAACCGGGCTGTCGAGGTTTGCAAAACCTTCCGCATCAATATTTTCGACGATCATACCGCTCGGGAATACAACATTCGGTACCTGTCCGGTCAACTCATACATTTCCCGGGGTTCAAGAATATTCTCTCTGCACCTGCCAATTACTTTTAACGGGTCATGAAGATCCACGAGTATGACTCCTGCCTGGTAAATATTCACGCTGTTAAAGTGCGTTGCTACACCATGATAAATGTGAAGCCACCCTTCATGTGTCTTAACGGGTGGCGGGCCGGAACCGATATGCTCATCCCAATAGTGAAAACGACCGTTGATGACGGGACCTGCAGGTTTCCATCGTATCAGATCATCAGATTCCGACAGCCATATCGTGCTCCCCGATGTCGGACCTCCCTCCCGGCGTGAAGTATTCGGACGGTCGAACCGAAGGTACCGACCCTGTACACGTTCCGGAAAGAGAACCCCGTTGCGTATGTCTTCGTTGGTAACAATATCGACAAATTCAAAAGTTTTAAAATCCGCCGTTCTCCCGAGACCTAACTTACAGCCATCATCCATATCCATTGCGAACATAATGTAAAAAGTATTCTCAAGCTCTACAATGCGCGCATCGTAGAGGTGATAAATTCTTCCTTTTACTCTCTCGATACCCTCGAATCGGACAATCTCTCTGCTAACATTGAATTGAATTCCATTTGCACTCTCGGCCGTTATGAGAAACGTTTTACGGGATCTGCTCTGGACGCGCAGCATGAGAATGTACTTTCCTTTGAACTTCACCGCGCCCGGATTGAAGACTGATGTAACATCTATCAGGTGCGGTGGGATACTCGGGATACTGCTGCGACTAAGAATCGGATTTTTTGGATGCCTTTCCATGGAAAAATTCCTTTCTGACTACTCTGCCACCTCTTTAATGGCCCGAAACGCCCGGCTGCCGGGATAAAACTTCTTGTCTGCCGTGTTTATCATCCCGTTATAGACAGCCACATACACCATACTATCATTTTTTTCCGATTTGGTCCACCAGTATATGATTTGAGAATTTGGATTCCAGAGCGGTGTCTCTTTATCCGGAGTAACCTGGTACTGCGGGCTACCTGTAACAGAGTTCCATACACCCCTGCAATTTTTTCCCTGCCGGCACATAGAGCGTACAACTTCGTCGACAGTCGGTAACCGCCAGATATTCTGCGGATTTTCTGAGAGTGCAGTACCATCTTCTGACAGGTACTCACAATTCTTCAGCGCCTGCTGGTAGGAAGTGCCGGTCGTCGGCCATCCCGGACCGAGCGGCGCCCACATGAGTTTCACTACGTTCCCCCTCAACGATCCTCGCACCCCGGTCACCATCATCGTGACACCCTATGACACGGATTGCGGGTTCTATACTGAAACCAAGGAATACCAGGATCGGAATAAATACGGCGACACGGTATGCCCACTTTTTTGGTGTCGGGCGGCCGTAGAAAAAGAGAACTGCGAGGACAAGCATCGGAATAACGAGCAGAGGGAGCGCTGAAGCTCCCCTGAAGAACCAGATGAAAAACAGACCAATACATGTAGTGATTATACCTCCTGTCTTCGGCCACCGTATTCCAACGACAGTTAGTACAACAAAACTAAACATGAAGATCATATACTGGAAAAACATAAGGAGAAGATTTTGCCACAGCAAAGTAAAGTACCAGCCCTCATGAAAATTTTCCAGAGCACCCCAAAACACCCATAGTCCCGAAAAAATTGTGGGAATGATCACAGCTGTCCAGCCTGCAATCCTCCGCCCGAGTGGGTGTCCGGATTGTGTATCCGCGGTTGAATTACTCATACGAATTAACCGTCGACTTTATGATATGTGAAGCGAAAGGCAAATTATTTCAATTCCTTATTTATGTTTTTTACAACAAATCCGTCATCATGGAAATCCCGTTTCATTGTCCGGAGGCGTTTGAGCATTTCCTTCAGATCCCTGAATCCGCCGATGGAAAACCAGACGAGAATAATTACGGATGCAGTGATGTTCACGATAATAAATATCCGCCAGAAACTCATCCACGACGCATCCGATACTTCACCGGTGAGATTGAAATATGTCCCGACTATGAACGCGATTGACCAGACAGCCGTCCATGCGTACGCTGTTAAATATATTACTTTATCTCCCCGGGTGAACTCTTTACCCATGCCAAGCATTTTCCATCCCTTGACCGGGACCTCCTCGACAACCTTTACCTCACCGGTAATTGCGTACTTGCCGCGATGCAGCATTTTGTCCATATCAAAAACACTGCGCTTCCCGAGGAGAGAAACAGCTATGTAAACTAACGACGACAGAGCAATCGCGATACCCCAGAATTCCTGTTCGTTGATGAAGAACTCAGGATCGTTTTGGCGGATGATGATACCGGCGATTGATATAAGTCCGCCTGTAATCAAGGCGCTGTATGCGGCCCGTGTGGTACCGCGCTTCCAGTAAAGTCCGCCAATGATGATGGCTCCGGATCCCCCGACGAAGATTGCAGCCGTTATCGCAAAGTAAAGGAATATCGGAACACTTTGAGGGAAAATCAAACTGTAGAAAAAGATGAATATGCAAACACCGACAATGGAATACCGGAGGACTTTCATATGTTGTTCGGGACTAAACGGTTTCCGGCGGAATGGCATGATGACATCCTGTATAAAGATACTTCCCCACGAATGCATGTAGCTGTTGTGTGTTCCGATCGTTGCCAGGAGCATCACCGCAGCGAGCGCACCCATGAAACCGACGGGTAGGACCTGGTTGAGCACCATCGGAACTGTGAGCTGACTCTGTATCTCCTTCGATGGCATGCCGTCAAGAATATTACGGAGGTTGTTCGCTTCTCCCGAAAAGTCAGGGTGGTGCATAATGGTGTACGCCACAACTGGAACCACCACAAACACAAGCCACTTCGGAATATCACGCAGATTACTGAGCACATCTCCCATTTTTGCTTCGTGGGCGCTCTTCGCTGAGGAATTGTAAGCTTGAGTGCCTTGCCACGAGAGCTTTCCGTAGATCACACCCACCATCCCGATTAGAAAATATTCCAGGTTGAAATCTTTTACCTTGCTCGTATGGTACGGATTCAGGAGGGATGCATCTGCCGGCGCCGCAGAGAGAGCTTCAAGGATCTGGTCCCAGCTCACGATCATGAAAAGGAAAATGATGAGGAAAATGAACACCGCATTGACGAATATCCCCTGGAGAAATTCAGTGATGATGACAGCGATTTGTCCGCCGGCGAAGACAAAGTACAGCGATATTGATAGAAACGAAAGCATGACAACAGGAAATGTTGAAATATCCAATCCGAAAAGTGAAAAACTTTCCGGGAGGCCGCAGAAGTAGATGAAAAATCTGCCTCCAATTGCAGGGAATATGCCAAAATTGAGGATACCGGAGATAAAGGCGAGTAAACCAGCGAAAATCCGGAACCTGCGGCTGTACCTGATCTCAAAAAACTGTGCCATCGTCATGGCGCGCGTCTGGCGGAAGCGGTAGATGACCCACCCTGACACTGTTATGAGGAGAAGAACGACTCCCATGGTGAACTCCCACCAGCGTAAGGAAAATCCCGCGACATAATTAATCTCCCAGTATCCGGCAATGGTCACCGAACCGAGCATTGCCATTCCCTGAGAGACGCAGATCATGTACCTTCCGGCGGTACGACCCGCTGAAAGGAAGTCGGCAACGCTCTGAACATACTTCCGGCTTATTCGAACGAAGAGTATGAGGAAGCTGAGACTTGCAAACACGATAAGCCAGTCGTACAGCGTCATTTTCATATGAAATCCTGCTGATGAATGTTAATGTTCCGCTTTAATATTAATGCCACGTTCGGCCGCTCTGATTGATGTGCCATGCCGTTTTTCCATCCTGACTCATGATGATTGCTTCAAAGAGATTTGGTGTATGAACGATACGCGGATCTGGTAAAAATCCGTCGAGCGAAACTTTGGGAATTGTTAAGATCCCGGTATCATGTGTATATTTCCCGTTCTCGCTGTAAAATTTTTTTTCCGCATAATATATCTGTCGTAACAGCCACTTCACATTTTCTTCAGTACGGAAGGAAAATGTTTCGCTGCTTGTCCCGACGATATTATCCGAGAACTGTACAAAGCCCCACATCTCAGGATAGTGTATGTTGATAAGTCCTTGCGGCGACCAAACCCAGTTATCTTCGGGGAAGGGCTTCCCCGTTTCCGGATTTTTTACCTTGTGATACATCCCATCCGCAATCTCAATTTTCCACTCCACTCGTGAGAAGTTGATACGCCATTGATCTCCATCCTTCGGCGGTGCATTCCGATGAGCACATTCTCTAAGAGTCCTCCATGGGATCGCAAGCTCCACAGACCATCCCTCATCCCGGTCACCCGGTTTGTTAAGAGTTCCCCGGACATTTACAGCATTTTTCAATCCGGGGATATCCCAGCCGTTCACTGCGGGACCACCATCGCGATACGGTTGGATGAGGAGTAATTCCCACACGGTGTTCAAGGCATTCATTTCAATTTCATAATACTGGTGTGTGTCGCCATCGGGATCAATGAACATTTCAAAATCATTATCATAGAATATGACGGCGTCATGCTCAGTCAGTGTTGCCCATACATCCGGTTCCTCAATTTCGGCCGCAATATATAAATATAAAGTATCCCATAGCATTTTCACGCGCGTTCTGAAACGGGGGGCCGGTTTCGATGGACCTTCAATATCAACGAAATCATCTGTCCATTCTGTCTGTGTCCAGCTTGCTTCATCGATTTTTCCATCAATAGAGATCAACTCGTTCGTCTTGTAGCATACATACGACGAAGGTGAGAAAGATATAGCGGGTACGGAAACCGGTTGAGCGGGCGCCTGAATCCAGGTAAAAATAATTAATGCAATCCACTTCTTCATTGGTGATCCTTTAATTGGTTTTACTTTCAATATCGGTTTTCTTGTCAGGTCTTCTGTAATTATAACCCCGCTTTGCAAGACGGTCGTAGTGCGTCTCGAGTCGTTTAGTGAAATCTTCATAATTTCGATCTCGTTTATCCGACCAAACAACTTCGCTCATCGCGAGCAGGCGTGGAAGCGCCATATACTCCACATGTTTTTCATTTGGTATGTATTCCGTCCATACATTTCCCTGTGCTCCGAGTATATACTTTGCCCGCTTTGCCGGAAGTTCAGACGGTACTGGCTCATATGCGTAAACGGTATCGAGTGGGAGGTAGCCGCCGATTGCTTTCGGTTCACTTTCGGCAGATCCCTGGTAGTAATCAAAGTAGCAATGCGAAGTTGGCGTCATGACAACATCATGGCTTGCTTTTGCCGCTGCAATTCCACCTTCGGTACCGCGCCACGACATGACTGTAGCGCCGCTTGTCAAGCCGCCCTCCAATATTTCATCCCATCCGACGAGCCGGCGACCCTTCGACCGCAGGAATTTATCGATCTTCCGGATGAAGTAACTTTGAAGTTGGTTCTCGTTCTTGAGGTGGTTCACCTTCATGCGCCTCTGACACTTCGGACAATTTATCCAGCGTGTTTTCGGGCACTCATCGCCGCCGATGTGAATGTATTTATCCGGGAACAATGCAAGTATTTCACCAAGTACGTTTTTTAAAAAAATAAATGTTTTCTCGTTTCCAGCGCAATAGACATCCTCAAAGACTCCCCACCTCGTGCCGACTTCAAACGGTCCACCTGTGCAGGATAGTTCAGGGTACGCCGTAAGTGCAGCGAGAGAATGCCCGGGCATCTCAATTTCCGGAACGATTGTAACGAATTTCTCTTTCGCATACTTAACAACCTCACGTATCTGCTCCTGTGTATAGTAACCGCCGTGAGGAGTGCTATCACCCGCTGTTTCTTTTCTATTCGATCCTATTTCCGTCAGACGCGGGTACTTCTTGATCTCAATCCGCCAGCCTTGGTCTTCTGTGAGGTGCCAGTGAAAAGTATTCATCTTATATGATGCAAGGAGATCGATGTACTTCTTAATAAAATCAACTGGGAAGAAGTGTCTGCCGACATCGATGTGCATTCCGCGCCACGAAAAGCGCGGTTTATCTTCGATTGTTACGAACGGCAAAGACCAGACGACTCCCGCAACTTGTTTATTTTCACCAATTTCCGGCGGGAATAATTGATAGAGCGACTGGACACCGTAGAAAATCCCATTATGTGAGAATGCTTTTATTGTGACCTTATTCTCAGCGACTAGGATCTGGTAACCTTCCTTCCCGAGACGTTTCAGTTTATCATCCAGCATCAAGACGATTGAATTGCTTTTTCTTTTCGATGAGGTTACAATCTCAAACGGAAAGACGGTGACCGTTCTTAACCGATCTGCAAGGTGTTCAGCGATCGGTTTTAGCAAGCGGGGATTATTCACAATAACGATTTTCGTACTGTCGTTGAGCAGGTATGAGCCTTCGCCCGTTTTTATACTTATTGGTTTGGGGATAATCGATATTTTTGTTTCCATACAAAGGACGACGTTTGAGATAAGAAAAAGATTGATGATTGATATTTTAATTATTCTGGTCATTGTGGGATGAGGGTAATAAGATTATAATATTATAACCGACGATAATTAGTTTGTCAGTGGCTAAAATCGGCTATAATTCCTTGCTGCAATATCTACATACTTTCGCATCTTTAGGGATCATCGAAAGACAATGTTGGCAACGTATTCCACCTGTAATTGCAACAATGAAAGCCAACGGACCAAAAAGAATACCAAGTATAAACCATGAAAGCGGATTTCCGTCTCTCTTCTCTCCGGCAAACACACAGCCTACCGCGAAGATTACCTGTATTGTCGTGATGAATGCGTAATCCATTTTCTGTTCTCCTCAGTTATGAATCGATATCTGAATTAGTAGTATAGTTATGCTGTATGTGCGTTGATATCGGGCTGCAGAGTCTTACTGATATATAATAATTAATTCTTACATGTTTTACCCTCTCCCCTCATTGGGGTTGTCTAAAAAGATCCATGCTGTCACTCCCGAACGATCTTGTCGGCCTGCCTGCTGCAGTGGCACGCAGGCAGGGAGTCCAGTGCTCAGATTATTCCAGATTTCTGGATTCCCCACCCCCGCCTGCGGAGTCTTGACCCTACGTGGCGGGCAGGCGACCGAATGGGCCCGTGCCATCATATCGGTCGTCCGGGCGGGCCGATAGAAGCATTCGGGAATGACATAGGCCTTTTTTACTTTTTAGTCAACCCCAAGAGTTTTTTCAGTCTGTTTCTGAGCTTTGAGCAAAATATCAGAATCCCTGCTGTTCCGTCCTTGAGATAATCTCATCCTGGAGTGTTTTACTTAAATCCGAAAAATAATCGCTGTAACCTGCAACCCGCACTATTAGATCCCTGTACTGTTCAGGATGAGCCTGAGCATTCCGGAGAGTCTCTGCAGAGACGACATTAAACTGTATATGATGCCCGCCGAGTGTGAAGTACGATCGGACGAGATGCGCGAGGGTATCGATTCCTTTGTCGCTCTTAAACAAGGAGGGGGAAAACTTTTGATTGAGTAGTGTTCCGCCGGTTCTCACGTGGTCAATTTTTCCGGCAGACTTCAGCACGGCAGTAGGTCCTTTCCGATCAGCGCCCTGAACAGGTGAAATACCCTCGGAGAGCGGCGTCCATGCTTTCCGTCCGTCGGGCGTAGCACCTGTGACCGAACCGAAGTAAACATGACACGTGGTCGGCAGCAGATTAATCCGGTATACTCCCCCTTTTGTATTCGGCCGCCCGTTCACTGCGTTGTAGTAAATCTCGAAAACCTGCCGCATTATCGTATCAGCATACTGATCGTCGTTACCATACTTCGGTGTCTTATTGAGGAGAAGCATGCGGGTATTTTCATGCCCTTCGAAGTTTGTTTTAAGCACAGTCAGCATATCCGCCATGCTGATAGCTTTCGTGTCGAATACCTGGTACTTAACCGCGGTCAGACAGTCGGTAATCGTTCCCAGTCCGACACCCTGAATGTAGTTCGTGTTGTACCTCGCACCGCCGTTGTTGTAATCCTTCCCTTTCGCAATGCAATCGTCAATGAGTACAGAAAGGAAGGGTACGGGCATATATTCGGCATAGAGCCGTTCAATAATGTTATTTCCACGCATCTTTATGTCGATGAAATGCTTCAGTTGAATCCTGAGTGCATTCAACACTTCATCGAATACTTTGAACTCTCGCGGATCACCGGTCCTGACGCCGATCGTTTTCCCGGTACTCGGATCGACACCGTTATTGAGTGTGATTTCAAAAACCTTCGGCATGTTAAAATATCCGGTGAGTATGTAGCTTTCCTTACCAAATGCACCGGTTTCAACACAACCGCTCGTCCCGCCGTTGCGTGCATCTTCAACTGATTTCCCTTGCCTGAGCAATTCTTCCACAACGACGTCAGCGTTGAAGACCGAGGGTTGACCCCATCCCTCCCTGATAATCCTGCATGCATGCTTCAGAAACTCATCAGGATTTTTACGGCTCAGCTGTATATTTGAACTTGGCTGAACGAGCCGCATTTCATCGATAACATCGAGGATAAGGTGGGTGACCTCATTAACACCGTCACTGCCATCGGCACACAAGCCCCCGGTATTGATTGTAGCGAAATCGGTATATGTCGAGCTTTCGGCTGCAGTAACGCCAACCTTGGGCGGCGCGGGCTGGTTATTAAATTTTATCCAGAAGCACTGCAGCAGCTCTCGCGCCTGATCACGCGTGAGTGTACCTTCGTTCAACCCCTGCTTATAAAACGGCACGAGGTGCTGATCAAGCCGTCCCGGATTGAATGCGTCCCACGGGTTAAGTTCTGTGATGACGCCAAGGTGTATGAACCAGTAATACTGCAAAGCTTCCCAGAATGTCTGGGGGGCATGTGCAGGTACACGCTTGCATATCTGTTCAATTTGGGATAACTCTTTTTTCCTTATCGGATCTTTTTCAATTTCTGCAAGTTTATGAGCTGTTTCAGCATACCGACGGCCTAATGTTATAATGGCATCGACGCATATGCTCATTGCTTTCAACTCTTCTTGCTTCACATGTGCATTTGAATCGTTGAAGTAATCGAGGGATTCCAACGCAGTTTCAATTTCCTTTTTAAAATCTAGCATTCCTTTTTTATAAATCTTACCATCGAGCACCGTATGTCCGGGCGCCCGTTGTTCCATGAACTCTGTAAAAATCCCGGCTTCGTACGTATCTTTCCATGCATCCGTCATTTCGCTGAAAACCTTATCACGCATCGTCCTTCCTTGCCAGAAAGGAATAAAATCCTTTTCATAGAGCTTTCGCGTATCATCATTAACCTTGAACGAAGTTCTTTCGCGACTGTGCAATATTTCCAAATCATTCAAACTGTGACAGCAAATTTCCGGATACGTATACGTTGCTTTCGGCGCCGGACCGCGTTCCCCCACAATCAGCTCTCCATCGTTGATGCAGATTGCCTTGTTTTCCATTATCGTCTTAAATACCAGTGCACGTCTCATCGGTGCGGAGAGGAAATCCGTTTGTTTGTATGCATCTGTCACCAATGCAGCGCGTTCGGCAGAGATATATGGGACCGCATTGATGCTCTGCTCACGAAGTATTTTTACTCGCTCTGTCATAAGCATACCTCTTTTATAAAATTATCCTTACAGATAAATTCTGATTCCACCGAAATATTCTCTCCCAGCACCGGGTTGATATGCATTCCCACCGGGATCAGGTTCAGTGAATGCAACGTATGTTTTATTAGTGAGATTACGGGCCGAAACTATCAATTCACCATTGACGCCAACGATGCTTAACCCGTATATGATTCGTCCATGGAGAAGTGTGTAACCGTCTGCAACCTCTTTTTCGATATTGCTGCCATCGATGTAGGTTTTACTGATCATCTCAACGCCGAATCCGATTGTGAAATTCGTCATGTAACTATACTCGATATCCAGGTAGAGCTGGTGCATTGGTGAGTTGGGAAGCCAGTTTCCGTTCATGATGTATTTTTCATTTGTTGGATCATCCATCATAATTCGGATGGGATTTTCATTCGTGTACTTAAAATTCGAGTACGTGTATGCTATTTGGCCTACCAGCAGCTTAGAAAGTGTTGCCCGGGTATACACCTCCAAACCATAACGATGGCTTGAGCCAGCGTTCCGATAAAAAGTCTCCTGAGTTCGTAAGGGATCTGTAATTCGGTATCGGTCAAAATCGTTATCAGTTATCATAGAGAATGCGGTGACATCATAATATACATCCGCAGTTGCAGTCCCGCGCGCACCGAGTTCAAAACAATTCGATGTAGCAGAAATAAGGTGTTTGTTGAACCCGCCGAAGTTATCCGGATTCTGTGCAAGCTCTTCTGTCGCAGGAGGAAGGAAACCTTGCCCCCAGCTTGCGAAAAAATTGAGGCTCTGCATAGGCGAATAGGTTAAACCCACACGACCCGTCGTCTTTGAGAACTCAGCATCTCCTGAGAGATCGTATGGTGTTTTCATAAGGTCATTCAGTTCATTCCGGATTCGATCATAACGGAGACTTAACATGACTCCCAAATCTTTAGCAAGCGTGAGCTTGTCGAATATGTATACGCCAACGCCATTCTGGCGGATGCGTTCCTTTGAACGTACTGTATCCACTTCGATGGCATACAGATTATCTGTGCGGCGTTCGTTGATAGTTTGCCATTGTAGGTCAGTACCGACACTAAGAGTGTTCCGATACGAGTCTTCTTCCGAGCCGAACCGGTAACTATACTGGAAAGATACTCCAGGTGTGACTATCGTGCGCCGGTTAAAAGTTCTGTTGTTGGCTTCAGTGAACAGTGTACGTTTCACATAACAATTAAATTCAATCTCATGCTGCTCAATTGAGAATAGCCCCGCCAATCCGTTTGTCACCCTGTTGGTTTCTAGGAATTCATTAAACGGAATTGCGTCTGGATTTGCCTGTCTTGGATTCTCTTTATATTGTTGAAGATTAATTCCCTCAGGATTTTCATGGTAAAAGTCGGTCCAACTGAAAATAGGGGTGAGTGTAAACGAACTCGCCGGCGTATAGGTCGCCTTTCCGTAAACTTTGTTTCCCCAGAAGTGAGTATGATCCCGATATCCTTTACCCATGGTTCGTGAAAGAGAAACGAGGTAATTTACATCTTCGACATTACCACCAAATTGTGCATACGCTTTCCAGAAATTATTGGAACCAAATGTTGCAGATGCTTCCCCCGTCAGTGGAATATTATCCGCATTTTTTGTGGTAATATTAATAATGCCCCCTGAGGCACTACTGCCATACAGCGATGCAGCGGGTCCTCGAAGAACCTCAATCCGTTCCAGTGTGTTATAATCAATATCAAACAAATCTGGTGCGAAACCGGTCGGATCGTTGATAGAAATTTTATCCAAGAGTACCTTTATACCTCGAATTCCCCGTTCGGTGAGAATTCCCTGTCCTCGGATAGAAACGTGTACCCTGCTTCCATTTGCCTGGTTGTCGACTTTCAGCCCGGGAACCAGTTTAACTGGTTCATCTATTGCGATACCGCGAGGAAGCATACGTAATACCTCCGTGCCCATTATGCTCGTTGAAAAAGGCACTTCGCGGAGCGGAACATAGAAACGTGGCGCAGTTATCAGTACTTCTGTCGGGTACGTGTATTCAAGCGTGTCACTTTCCCCGGTCTGCGAAAAAGATGATTGAACCCCTCCGCACAGAAGTAGAAAAACAGCTAGTATTTTCACCATATGGATATGCCTTTATATTATAATATTTATTTGACTTGAAGTTACAAAATGAAGTCCTTTCATGCAATCGGTAGATCAACCACCGATGATCACCGTAGGAACATAACGGAGCAGCTCACGCTGGATCTCTTCGATCGTTTCATCATTGATAGTATGATCTTCTTTAAATAAATATTTTTTACCAAGCGAGTGATATTTACCAATTCCAGTTTGATGATATGGCAAAATGTGAATTTCTTTAATTTTTTTAAGAGAAACAACAAATTCCCCTATACGACGAATAGCAGTCATGGAATCGTTGAGAGATGGAATGAGAGGCACACGTACAATTATTTCTTTTCCCCAACAAGCAAGTTTCCGAAGGTTACTGTGGATCAGTTGAGGGGATACCCCCGTATACTTTTGATGTTCTTTATGATCAAGGATTTTTACATCAAACAGGAACAGATCGATGAAGTCATTTGCTCGTTGTAGGATATCAGGCGATGTGAATCCAGATGTATCAACCACTGTATGGATGTTTCGATCTTTGCAACCTTGTAGCATAGAGATAAGAAATTCATGCTGGAGGAAAGGTTCACCGCCAGAAAATGTCACGCCTCCCCCCGACTGATCGTAAAAGACAACATCCTTGAGAACTTCATCCAGTATAAATTCTGTAGTTACCTCCCGGCCTGCAAAACTACGTGCCTCAGTACGGCAAACTTCTATGCACTTTCCGCACCTCACGCAATGTTCCCGTTCCGTGACTATAGAATCACCCTCCCAATGAACTGCACGGTTCATACAAACCTCAAGGCAGGCACCGCAGCGGATACAGCGTTCCCCGCGGAGAACAATTTCTTTCTCCTCTGATATTGATTCGGGATTATGACACCATCGGCAACGGAGCGGGCACCCTTTAAGGAACACCGTTGTCCGGATGCCGGGTCCGTCGTTGATGGAAAAACGCTGAATATTAAAAATAGTGCCGGTCATGATGTGGTCATTTGGGAGAAAGGACGTCATTGGTCATTTGTTGTTGGTACTTGGTTCTTTGTTCTCTGTTCTTGCTTCTTGTCTCTTGCTTCTTGTTAATCAACAAAAAGTCTGTTGGAGGCAAAATGCGGATCGCTTGTTAAATTTATACCTAATTTTCTCAATCCCGCTTCATCGCCTGGTGTCGGGATATGAGTTAGATGTGCATCGCATCCGCGAAGGTCCTTCAATTTTTCGACTGCAATCTGTGCTGCGGGATTCACTGTCGCACTGATACTCAGAGCGATGAGCGTTTCTTCGAGATCAAGACTCAGGACTTTACCCTTGAGTACATCCTTTTTAAAGCGGCTGATCGACTCCATGATGTTCGGAGGAAGAAGATGTATCGAATCAGGAAAATTTGCGAGTCTTTTTATTGAATTCAAAACCATGGCAGATGCAGCGTGCATCAAAGGTGAATTTTTCCCCGTTACGATCGACCCGTCAGGCAACTCCAAAGCCGCGCCGCAAAAAAATCCTTCACTCCCTTTGCCATTTTTCTCGGCACTGCAGGCGGCCTGTCGGGCAGGAATGACGACTTTTCTATCCTCCGGTTTTGCACTCAACTCTTCGAGGAGCAGTTCCACACGCTGGGTGGTTTCTATTTCGGCAAAACCGATTGCATATTCACAGGCGTAGCGGAAGTAACGGCGTATAATTTCCTGTATAGCAGCTTCATGAACAACGGCGTCGTCAATAATTCCATAACCCGCCCGGTTGACACCCATATCTGTTGGAGATTTATAAAAAGACGCAGTTGTCGTGATTTTTTCGATGATCCTACGGAGGAGCGGGAATGCGTCGACGTCGCGGTTGTAATTGATAGTCTTTTCGTTGTATGCTTCAAGGTGAAACGGATCGATGACATTGTAATCCCGGATGTCGGTAGTAGCCGCTTCGTACGCAATATTAATGGGATGTTTTAGCGGAAGATTCCATATGGGAAATGTTTCGAACTTTGCATAACCGGCATGAACACCACGGCGATATTCATGGTATACCTGTGAAAGACACGTGGCGAGCTTCCCGCTATTTGGTCCGGGTCCGGTTACAACAACAATCGGTTTTTTCGTTTCAATGAATTGATTCGCTCCATACCCTTCATCACTAACGATTAGATCGATGTCAGTCGGATATCCTTTGGTGAACCGGTGGGTGTAGGCAGCAATGCCCCTTCGCTCGAGCTTGTTCTTGAAGACCGTTGCCGAGGGTTCGCCGTTGAAGCGTGTTATGACTATGGCCGCGAAGTGTATACCCAGATCCCGCAGATCATCGATCAGCTTCAGGGCATCGGCATCGTACGTGATACCAAAATCGGCACGAACCTTACGACGCTCGATATCACCTGCATAAATACATAAAACAACTTCAGATTTATCGGCAAGTTCCTGCAACAATCGTATCTTCACATTTGGATCGAAACCGGGAAGTACACGCGCTGCATGGTAGTCATAGAGGAGTTTCCCGCCAAACTCTAAATAAAGTTTATTATCAAATTTCTTTACGCGATCGAGGATAGCTGAAGTCTGCTCAGCCAGGTATTTCTCGTTATCGAATCCGATTTTCTGCATCGATTACCTCGTTATATACATATTATTGTACTTTTTATTATCGCCGTATAAGCACCGGCTGCATGATGGCAAAATCACCTGTGGAGCTGATAACCTTTGCACGGACGTACCCTTCATCGCCTTTAAACTGGTATGTCGATTTTAGTGAATAATCTTCATGAAGTATTGTTCCGCCTTTACCGATGAACAAGGTTGTGTACTTTGCATCGCCATTCGGTAAAATCTCAACGGAATATTCCGTCCCTGTGATGGTGATATCCTTCAAAACAACTCCGATTGTCGCATAGAAATCACCCTTCTGCAGTGACGAAATAATCGCCTGCGGTGTCAACTCGGCAGCACGCACCATTATCCATCCGCGTCCGGGAATTGATTTATCGTTCGAAAACTCTCCGATGTAATCATGCGTATCATCCGAGATGATCCCGTAGAGTAGGTTTCCGTTCGTCAGGATTTTATCCCATATTTCTTCCATGCCCGGGACACCGCCGGCCGTGTAATTATTAGACTCCTTGCAGATATTGTATATTTCGACTAGCTGGCAATATTTTACACGCGACAACACCTCAGCATTGAATGAGTAATGCCAATTTGGATGATTGATCTGCGCGATACCACCGGCTGTGTTGATCGCATCGATGTTATTCTGAAGCGTTTCGAGGATCGTCTTTCCATGTTGCGGCTTTACTAGCTGTTTTATTCCGATAGCATTCAGGTGAACAGGTTTGTTCTCCGCCCGATCGGTGACTTCTTCACCGGGGATGAGGATGAAATCATCATTTTTATCTGTATCAAGGTATTTGATATCGGTGATATAATCATGGTCGGAGATGACGAGAAAATTGTATTCATGGTCAAGATACCACCGCACAACACGGCGAGGCAATTCATTACCGTCTGAATTCGTCGTATGTGTATGCGTGTTCCCTTTATACCAGTAATATTCCTGTCCGAGAACGGCTGTTGTTGCCAGTAATATAAAGATTAAAGAGTGTACAATTGTTCTTTTCATTGTGAATCCTCGATTAATTATTATTCACTCGTGAACGCTTTAACTTAATCTTGTAAAAAACCTTTCACAAGAATTAAACGCAAAGAAACACTTACAACTCTCTGGGCACACTGCCACTTTGCGATTATAAAGCTAATAAATTATTTTCCCTCAGTAACTTTTATAAGCATTACACCGTGATAGGGCACGTCTGCTTCAAATTGATTCTCGAATGTACCGATATCTTTCTGACGCCACACATCTCGTACCATGAATTTTCCCTTAATACCAATATCCTTTCCTTTCAGGACAATCGTAGATTTCTTCGGCTGCAATTCCCATTGAAAATATTCGGACGGATTCTTTTCACCGGAACCGGTATAGAACAATCCGACAGCCATCGACCCATCTTCCATCTCCTTTGCCCATATCTGTATACCATCATCATTAGACAGGCGGGAAGCCTGTTTGCCGAGAGGATCCTGATTAATTTCGATGACTTCGTCGTTTGTGAGCAGACTCAATGTGAACTGATCCAGTCTGCTCATGTCACAGCCAATAAGGAGCGGGGAAGCGAGAAGTGACCACAAACTGATGTGAGTGTATTGTTCATCAGGAGTGAGCTTTGAAGGATGGAGCTGTGGACCCCAGCCAACGAGTCCGACGACGAGCATATCAGGATCATTCCAGTTTCCGGGACCCGCGTACTTCTCATGGCCAGCCTGATTGAAACCGATGCCTGCCATACTCGACCAGGTGTCGGTGATGTCTCCTGTCGTGCGCCAGCAATTGCCGCCTACATCGGCACCCCATTCCCATACGTTGCCCATGCCATACTGGCACAGACTGTAAACGATATCGCGAGGGACTTTATCAAGCGCTTCACGCATGACCCGATATGGTTTCATCAATTCACCCAGGCTCTCATCTTTCGCGATCCTTCCGTAGGAACACCAATCGTACTTCAGGTAATCGATTCCCCATTCAGCATATTGTTGCGCGTCCTGCATTTCATACTGATAACTTGCCGTAAAGCCGGCGCATGTCAGGGGACCGGGGCCCGAATAAATGCCGAGTTTCAGTCCTTTACGGTGAACGTAATCGCCGAGCGCCTTCATGTCGGGGAATTTCTTATTCGTCGTTATCATGCCATTTGCATCACGGGGATCACCCAGCAGTTCAGGTTCCTTAGCACCCGGTTTGATCTCCCAGCAATCGTCTATGTTGATATACGACCAGCCATGATTTATGAGTCCCGAACTAACCATCGCATCAGCAGAAGCGCGGACCTTGGCATCATCGACCGCGCATGCCCAGCAGTTCCAGCTGTTCCATCCCATCGGTGGAGTAAGGCATATCTGATTGCCCACCTTGATATCAAGTGCGCGTTGAGCTTCGCCGAATTCATTTTTTGCTTTAAGGAGAACCCTGTGATCTCCCTTACTCAGCACAGTACCGGTTATCCTGCCTGTCGCAGCATCAAGCGTGAAGCCTTCAGGAAGATTTTCAGCAGAAAAAGTCATAGGCCTCTTACCTGTAGCGGCTATATTATAGAGGAATGGATTCCCCGGACGGACGCCAAAGACCTTCGCGCCGTTAATCTTAGGCATGTCGGATGGTTCCGGCGTAAGGATGTACGGCTCGACGGTTGTCTTTACAACGAGGTCAGATAATGATTTTAATTCTTTCACCTCGAGTTTCGCATCACACCAGTCGGCATGATCGTAATCAATCCAATCGCCCGCATCGGTCGCGAGAAGGCCAAGCAATGTAATGCCGCTGAGATCGACATCTGCTTTCTTTGGGGCATCCTGCCGCTTCATTGTACCGCTTTCCCAGAGGATCTTTTTATCACCGATGATAAAAAACTGTACGCTCCCCTTTCCTTCAACAACTTCCTCATCGAGACCTACGAAGGCAGTAAAACGTTTCCCTTTGCCGTCGAGATTGAGAAGAAACGTACTGACCGCGTGCGTTCCGACGCCGCGTTCAAACTTCCTGCCCGCGACGGTAAGAGTATTTCCTTCCACCGATTTATTCGCATTGGGCGTACTCCATCCGCACTCCATCGATGTAAGGTCAAGCTCATCGAGCCATATAGTCTGTGCGGTTGATGGCTGTATAAATACCAAAACAAAAACAAAAAATATGAAACTATGCAACTTCATAACCCCTCCGGTAAATTATTTGAGATTGTGAGACTAGTATTTTTTCTGTTTGCAGCAATTACTCTTATTGCGATACTTCTATGCTAACATTTCCCAGATTCACATTCTTCCTGACCTCTCCTGCCCCCCAGACATGCGGCACTATGGGCCTGGTTTTTACTTCGGATTTCAGTGTGAAAATAATTTCTCTTGTGTTCTGTTTTTGTTGTGCTATCATCCACAACGAAGCGTTCCCTTTCCATACTTTTTCATCTTTTCCCGCTTTAACGCGTAGCTTAATATCGTGTTTACCGGGCTTAACATCAACTAAGTACCATTGCGATTTGCCTTCCTGAGGCTCCGCTTTTACTTCGGCTTCCTTCCCATCCACAGTAGCAATGAGAGTCGGTCTTGTTTTCACCTGCAGTGATGTGTCAGGTGTCAGAAGGATTGAGATTATGGCACCCTTCGAAGACTCGCTGACATTCAGCGTAATATTTATTTTCGATTTATCAACGGCATCTCTCATTAAATTTAATCCCGAAACAATGTCAGGCGATTTTACTGTCTCCAGCGATAAAGATGTCGCAACTACCGGCTTCCCATCCATTGATATAGATTTCACAAATGACGGATTGAGCAGTATTGCGTCCGCAGAAGAATTATGGAATTGGATAGAATACTCCGAACCTGAAGAAATTACATCATACATAACACCCGCGAGAAGCGGGACAGTCGTTTCTTCGATCGGGTAAATTTCATAAACTGCCGTTTCGTAACCATCAAGTTGCAGGGAAATTGTCTCTCCCGCTTTGCAAAGCTTTGAAGAAATCCACCGGGTTGGATAGATTTTCTCCAGCACCAGCGACGATGCTTTGGAATCAAGACCCAGAGCCGGATCTAACTTCACTTTCAAAATTGTCGGTTCGATAATCGGATTACGCGCTGCTATAATACCTTGTTTATCCTTGAAATGGACATGCGCGTACGCTTCACCCTTCAGCGGATTACCACCGACCATTTCAGAATTCATCAGGATCGGGAACCGGTCGCGCGCCCATTCCATCGATGCGGCGATTGTATTCCACTCGCCATCCGTGAGGATGTCGGGTGAAATATATAGTTCGTACATCGACACGCCACGGGCAAAGTAGAGTAGAACATCATCGGTAAATTTATCGAGAGGTTCGGTTTCAATCCCGACCGATTCGTGCTTCCCTTTGATGATTCCGTGAGTCATGAGGTTGGCGATCGGAAACCACATATCCTGGATGTGAAAATCATCGTAAAGCACAAAATCACGGTAAGTGATGGCGGCATCCCGCTGACTTATTGACGGGACATCGGAAAATCCGTAATCCATTCCCTGCATCCATATCGTGTTTGCGTATTTTATCCACCACGGACTGAGCCACGTGCCGGACGTGATATTAAGAAACATATCCGGATTTTTATTCCGGACCGATTTACACATATCGATAACACTCTCCATCACTGCCCGGCGGGAATAAATATCGATCGGGTGGCCATGGTCTGGTTCACTGCAGGAGAATTGAATCCCATCCCACTTGTAATATCCGAGGCCATCGTTCCCGGCAAAATCAGTCACGCGTTTTTTAAATAGCTCACGATAGTTCTTCCCCGCAATACAGAGCATTGAATTATCCCGTGTCTTCCCGACGACCTCGTAACCGTGTTCTTTCATCCAATTCACACGTTTCATGC
>CAYGZY010000170.1:0-11012 GCA_964354485.1 uncultured Chlorobiaceae bacterium
GTTAGCTCATTTGTCATTCATAATGTCTCACATTAAGGGATAAAATATCCTTACCAATCATTTGTGACCACATTGTTTTCACGGGAAAACATCACAATCTCCCCTACCACTTTGACCATGGAGGGTATGCATTGTACTTTATTCTTTTAACGAGTCGATAAATTTCACAACATACAAAGTACTAAGTACCAAGAACTAATTGCCATCTCCAACTGACCAATCACCATTGACAAATGACAATATTCCCCTACGCTCTCATCCTCCTCACCTGACTCGCGATTCCCGCAGCTGAAACGATTTTGAGTCCATCCCACCACGAGAATATAAGAAGTCCCTGCATGATTGAATCAGACCAGTTGTGAAAATACACGAAGTACAGATGGATTGTACCCATGAGATATATCAATATCATGCCGACAACCATGGAAAGTGAGATCCACAGAAAGCTATTTCGGTGAGAGACGAGATACCCGACTATAAATGCTGCGATCGGAAAGCTGAGGAGATAGCCCCCGGTAGGACCAAGAATTCTGGCAACTCCAAAACCCCACTGTGAGAAAAGAGGTATACCCGCAGCCCCAAGCACTACGTAAAGGAGCATACTGATTGCTCCGTTGCGTTTACCAAGAATGGCGCCTGCCATAAGAACGAACCATGTCTGTAGCGTATAGGGAACGGGGGTACGCTGGATTTCTAACTGCGCTCCGAGCGTCGCAAGAAGGATAAATACCGTAATTCCTATCGCTTGAGTGACTGACCCTGAAACTAAACGCGATTGCGATTCATATGCAGGTGCCGGTGGGTGTACCATAATATCTCCTATTTGATTATTTCTTTTAGCCACATTAGAGTAATATTTATTATAGAATCTAGTGTTCTGTAATTATCCTCACCGCGCGTGCCCGCGTTATAAAGGTGCCCTACACCATCAAGCAGTTTCAATTCGGCGAGACCGCCGGGCGATGATGTGTGGAGCTGTTTCGCTTCATCCGGGGGCACAATTATATCAGCACACCCGTGCAGAAGAAGCCACGGAACAGATATTAGTGAGGCAGCTCTCCGGAGATCAAATTGCTCCGGTTGTTGTTCGATATCGTTCAGCAATCCGATGCCGAGGCGCAGCGGACTCACACCGGGATCTTTTGACAACGGCAAATACTGCTGTGCGCGCCATTTTTCCTTCTGATGCCCTGTCCATCGATCAAATTTCCCGATCGCTGACCACGACACCAGCGCTTTTACGCGCTCGTCCTCTGCTGTCTGTAATATGGAAATCCCTCCTCCTCTTGAATGTCCGAGGAGAACGATTTTTGCACGGTCGATAATCCCGCCGCCAACTTCCCCCGTCCATACTGCATCAACAACACCCCTGAGGTCTTCCATCTCCTTTGAATAAGTATTTCGCGCGAACCGATCAAATTGCGTAATACGATCATTATCTCCCTCGACGCCATTATGTGAAAAATTGAATGTAAGGGTGACATAGTCATGCTCCGTCAACCGATCGGCTACATATGGGAAAAATCCCCAGTCCTTGAACGCCATGAAGCTGTGGCAGATGATGATAACTGGCGATTCTTTCAGCCGTTCCGGGTAGCGCAATTCCCCCCGGATACGATCACCGGAGCTGTTATAGAGATCGATAAACTTATGATTCGTGCGCGATATCCCCATCGTGACCATCAATAATACAAAATCGAATAACGCCAGTCAAGAAGATTATTAAAGCACGGTTTCCCGAAAAAGCAGTTATCTAAACAATTTTTATAGGAGGCCGATTAAAATTGATATATATAAAAAAAAATCGTAAACTCAGAGACCAAATAGTGCTACTTATAGAAGGAAACATATGGCATCATCAAATGAAAGATGGGGTTCACGAGTAGGATTAGTCCTTGCCATGGCCGGAAACGCAGTCGGGCTGGGTAACTTCCTAAGGTTTCCGGCGCAAGCCGTACAGAATGGCGGAGGAGCGTTCATTATTCCGTACCTCGTCTCATTCCTTCTTATGGGTATTCCTCTCTTATGGATTGAATGGGCTATCGGTCGCCATGGCGGCCAACACGGATACCATCATGCACCGGGCATGTTTGACGCTATGGGGAAATATAAAATTCTAAAATATTTTGGCGTATTTGGAATTTTTAACAATCTCGCTATAGCCGCATATTATTGCTACATCGAATCATGGACGCTTGCCTACGTCTGGCATTCGCTTGCCGGTGCCTTTGGCGGAAAAACAGCAGAAGAAGTGTCGATTTTTTTTAGTGATTATCTTGCGACCGGTCAGGGTACGTTATTCAACATTCCACCACTTGCCATACTTTTCTTTCTTATTACACTAGGCCTTAATTTGTGGATCCTCTCCCGCGGTCTTAGTAAAGGAATAGAGATGACAAGCCGGATCGGTATGCCGATTCTTATTATCTTTGGAATTTTCCTTGCGATACGCGCTATCACTCTTGATGCAGGTGAACTGGGCGCGATCAACGATGCGGCTCTTGGACTTAACTTCCTCTGGAATCCGCAATTCGACTCTCTATCGAATCCAAAGGTCTGGTTAGCAGCTGCCGGTCAGATTTTCTTTACCCTATCTCTCGGTATGGGTTCAATTCATTGTTACGCCGCCTATCTCAAGGAAAAAGACGACATTGCACTGAACGCCGCATCTGCCGGATGGCTGAATGAAGCCGTGGAAGTAATCCTCGGCGGCTCCATTATCATCCCGATTGCAGTCGCGTACCTTGGACTCGACTGGATTCAGGCAAACGTAGGATTTGAAATGGGATTTCGTACGATGCCTACACTGTTCCAGAACTGGGGACCCATCCTTGCGGCCATGGCGGGGATTGCTTGGTTCGGTTTGCTCTTCTTTGCGGGGATAACCAGTTCGCTCGCAATGGGTCAACCGGTCATGGCATTTCTGCAAGATGAATTTAAAATGTCACGAAATCGTTCAGTTGTTTATTTTGGGGCAGTTGTACTCCTCCTCGCGCTTCCATGTATTTTTCTTTATGAACATGGAGCATTTAATGAATTCGATTATTGGGCTGGGACATTTTCACTCGTTGTTTTTGCACTCGCGGAAGCAATTATATTCTCCTGGGTTTTCGGCATCGATAAGGGATGGGCGGAAATCAACAGAGGTGCCGACATTAAAATTCCGCATTTCTTTAAATTCGTCATTAAATACGTTACTCCTCTTTTTCTGATTGCCGTTTTTGTTGGTTCCATGATCAAACCTGCAGGAGGCGACTGGTTGCTTTCATTCCAGAGTCTTCTGAGCGGGAAAGGCTGGCCCCTTGCATCCGATAGTGTCATCGGCACTATTCTTAATATAGGAATTGAGGAAACGCGCTGGTTCATCGATGGAATCCCGACAACTGTCTTCATAATCGACATGACGAGGATCCTTATCCTTCTGACCTTCATCGGTATCGGTATCGTGATATATATAGCGTGGAAACGTAAACGAAAATTATCCTCATAGGAGATATACTATGTCAACAACTGCCCTCATTATGATGATATGCGCCTGGGGGATTATTTTATTCTTTACTCTCAAGTTTTTCATCAAAGTCGTGAAAACACCCTCACGGCCGGAACCCGATTCCTACAGTGACAATGATGATGTAAAAAGGTAATCTTGGAACCGGGACCTTCCAACGAATTACGAACGCGAGAATTCAGACGCGAGCTGGGACTCTTTGATTCGACGATGATTGTCGTCGGCTCGATGATCGGGTCGGGGATCTTCATTGTGAGCGCCGATATCGCACGAACCGTCGGTTCACCTGGTTACCTTCTTCTCGTATGGCTGATTACGGGTATCCTCACCATTATCGCTGCCCTCAGCTATGGCGAGCTTGCCGGGATGATGCCGCATGCAGGGGGTCAGTATGTTTACCTCAGGGAAGCATATAATCCGCTTATAGGATTTCTATACGGTTGGACACTTTTTCTGGTCATCCAGACCGGAACGATTGCAGCGGTCGGGATCGCATTCGCAAAGTTTACGAGTGTCCTAATTCCACAATTTTCCGAAACCAATATAATATTTAAATCAGGCGGAATATCAGTATCGGCTGCACAGGTTGTCGCGATTATCAGCATTCTTATTCTTACTGCTGTGAATGTACGGGGAGTGCGTGAAGGTAAATGGGTACAAAATTTCTTCACCATCACAAAGACACTTGCACTCTTCGGCTTGATACTACTTGGGATATTCATCGGAAAAAATACTGAAGCCATCGCTGCGAATTTCTCTGCATTCTGGGATGCCAGCTGGAGCCAATCTGTAGACGGACAGTCAGTATCCATCGAGTCTCTTGTCGGCATGGGACTCATCGCCGCAATCGGAGCCGCCATGGTCGGCTCGCTCTTCTCCAGCGACGCGTGGAATAACATAACATTCACTGCCGGAGAAGTCCTCAATCCAAAAAAAACCATACCTCTCAGTCTAGCCTTGGGAACAGGTATTGTGACACTCCTCTACCTGGCGGCGAATATTTCCTACCTCCTCGTACTCCCGCTGAAGGGAACTCCTGATGGTGCAACGGTTATGGAACGAGGAATTCAGTTCGCTGCGAGCGATCGTGTGGGTGTTGCCGCTGCGACAATGATATTCGGTGAAACAGCGGCTGTTATCATGGCGATTTTAATAATGGTGTCGACGTTCGGCTGCAACAACGGATTAATCCTTGCGGGAGCACGCGTCTACTATGCCATGTCACGCGACAATCTTTTTTTCAAAAAAATCGGTCTATTAAACAAGAATTCAGTCCCCGGCATCGCACTGATCGTCCAGGGTGTCTGGGCGAGCGTTCTGTGCCTTTCGGGAACGTACGGAGAACTGCTCGACTATGTCATGTTTGCGGTTCTCATCTTCTACTTACTCACAATTATCGGAATCTTCATTCTCCGTAAGAAAAAGCCTGAAGCGGTACGACCTTACAAAGCTTTTGGCTACCCGATATTGCCGCTTTTGTACATCATCGGCGCAGCTGCAATCGCAGTCGACATTCTCATCGTCAAATCACACGCCTGGTACGGTTTTATCATCGTGCTGACGGGCGTACCGGTTTACTTTTTCTGGCGGCACATTTCGCGGCGGTCAGAATCTAACGAAAACCAATCCCCCGAAAGCTTATGAAACTCTACAAGCCGACACTCACACAGTGGATTTTCATCGGTATGGGAATAGGGCTGATGGTGGGCTGGCTTTTCCCGGATGTCGGCAGTACACTACAGCCGCTTAGTATTATTTTCCTGAGGTTGATCAAATCAATCATCGCACCCCTTATCTTTGCCACGCTTGTGGTTGGCATTGCAGGACACGGAAATCTCAAACAGGTCGGCAGGATGGGATTGAAATCGATCATCTACTTTGAAGTTATAACAACTCTGGCGCTGATCATAGGACTTGCCGCAGTGCATTTAATACAACCAGGCATCGGCATCGAAATACCTCAGGATCCGCAAGCCGCCGATATTATCGCAAAAAAGCAAACGATCCTCGACGTAATCACGCATATATTCCCTCAAAGTTTTTTCCAGGCAGCAGCCGAAGGCGAAGTTCTCCAGATTGTTGTATTCGCAATCATATTCAGTTTCGCTCTCGCACTAGTACCTCAGGAAAAGAGGAAACCGATACTTGATTTCTGTGATTCACTTGCGGAAACGATGTTCAAATTTACGAGTATCGTAATGCGGTATGCTCCGATCGGCGTCGGAGCTGCGATAGCAGTCACCGTGGGTTATAAAGGTCTGGGTGTCCTGAAAAATCTGGGTTTGCTTGTACTTACGACATACGGAGCCCTGACAATCTTAGTAATGATAGTTTTCGGCGCTGTTATTGTTATTGCACGTATACCTCCGGTCCGATTTTTCAGGGCTGTCAAGGAACCGGCACTAATAGCGTTTTCTACTTCGAGCTCTGAAGCAGCTCTTCCCAGGGCACTGGAATCCATGGAGGCATTGGGTGTTCCTCGGAGAATCGTCTCTTTCGTCATACCGACGGGTTACAGCTTCAACCTCGACGGTTCGACACTTTATCTGCCGCTTGCAGCAGTTTTCGTAGCTCAGGCCGCAGGCGTAGAATTGACAGTCGGACAGCAAATTCTGATGATACTGACACTTATGCTCACTAGCAAGGGCGTTGCCGGGGTGCCACGCGCGTCGCTCGTGATTCTCGCAGGAACGCTCAGCTCTTTCGGACTCCCGCTCGAAGGTGTCGCAGTCATCCTCGGAGTTGATCAAATCATGGATATGGGAAGATCCGCCGTGAACGTTATCGGTAACTGCCTGGCAAGCGCGGTAATCGCACGCTGGGAAGGTGAATTTAAACCGCCCCCCGGATAAAAACCATAATAGGTAATCTGTATTGACGATATTTGAAGCAATAATCCTCGGAATAATTCAGGGAATTACCGAATTCCTCCCCATCAGCAGTACTGCGCATCTCACACTCACAGGTAAACTGATGGGTATCGTACAAATAACACCCCCCGAAGACTGGACCGCCTACATCGCTACGATGCAGTTAGGAACCGCTACAGCGGTCGTGATATATTTCTTAAATGATTATATCAACATCGGAAAAGGAATACTCAATGATCTTAGAAATCAAAGATTATTTTCAATGCGCTCCTGCAGTTCCGAAAGCCGTCTGGCATTCTACATTATCATAGGGACACTACCGGTCGCGATCATTGGATTCCTCTTTCATGATTTCATCGAAGGGGCTTTCACAAAAGAAACCAGCACAATTGCGACCAGCCTCATCGCCCTTGCTGTACTTCTCGCCATCGCAGAAAAGACCGGCACCCACAAACGCGACGAGGCACACGCGACGTGGATTGATGCTCTTTTAGTCGGTTTCGCACAGGTGATCGCGCTCATTCCCGGTTCATCGCGCTCAGGCACTACAATCACGGCGGGGCTTTTCCTGGGTTTTGACCGGGAGACGGCGGCCCGGTTCTCGTTTCACCTGAGTATTCCGGCAATCCTTGCAAGCGGCTTATACCAGATGCACCAGGCGCGCCTGCACATCGGTGATGTTGCGTTTATGCCCCTCGTTATTTCTACATTGGTTTCTGGAGTGGTCGGTTACTTCTCTATCTCATTCCTCCTCCACTACCTTCACAGACATTCGACGCTCCTTTTTATAATATACCGGATTATACTCGGACTCCTCCTCTGGCTGCTTATTTCGGCCGGCATGATGTAAAAAACGTCGCCGCTTCATAGCAACGACCGTTTGAATATCAACCTTTCTAGTGAATGTCAACAGAAAATGCAGAGGTACCACGCGATACTGCGTTTTATTCGAGGTCTATCCCCTTCGCCGGAAGATTGGAATCAGTAAGTATTTGTCAAGCAATGCAGCGATGATGATGACAACCAACACTGCTATCAAGCTGTAGCTGGTCTTAGAATAGAGGAAAGGAAAAATACGTTTTAGCCATCCATTGAATGCGGAAGTTGCCGTTGTAAGTTCCCCGCTGAACTTGTCGTAGATGGTATTTATTGTGCCGTCTGACTGACCAATACCGGATGTGTCGACTACGCCGGTAAAGGTAAGCGCAACATAAACGATACCGGCGACAATGAATAATCCGATGATCGGTGCGATATTTTTTAACAGAAACCAGAGAAACGATGATGATTCCCGGGCACCAATCCTTCGCATAACCCGGTTGGTGAAAGAATATGATACCCTCTCGGCAGGAACACGCCGTATTATATCCCTGAGTTTTGCAAGGCCTTCGACGCGTGCTCTACAGGCAGTACATGTCCGGAGATGGAGTTCGATTTGGGCCCTGATTTGCTCGTCGTAAAAACCATCGGCAAATTCCTGTAATTCCTCGTTTCGTAAATGATTCATGACGCATTTTCCATTTTTAGTTCGCGATTCAGTCGTTCCTGGAGCATCGCACGCGCACGGAACAGATGGGTTTTCACCGTCCCGAGAGGAAGCTCCATGATCTCGCATATTTCCTGATAGCTTAATTCCTGGAAGTAAAAAAGGGAAAGTATGACCTGGTACCGCTCAGGCATTTCCCCTATGATCTTATGGACAAAGCCTACCATATCATTTATCTCGATTTTTTCGTACAGAGAAGACTGCGAGGTAAGAGGGTATTCGTCATAATCCTTTCCTTCATCGTACTCCAACGACTTCAGACCGCCTTTTTTACTATTAAGTCGAGTGAGGCATACATTGTAGACGATTCGGTACAACCATGTTCCAAAGCTTGCCCTATTCTGGAACCTTTCTAACGCGTTATATGCGCGAATAAACGCATCCTCTGTCGCCTCCTCAGCTTCTTCCCGATTCTTAAGCAATCGGAACGCCAGACCAAAGGCCCTATCCTTATACTTTTCCACAAGGTGAGAGTAGCGGCGTTTGTCACCCCGGCGAATTTGCTCAATTATCTCATTATCTGAAAGGGCCATATAAAGCTTTATACGTTAGACCATAGAATATCACTTCAGGTTTCATGATTTAATTTTTCAGTACTTCGTTATAAAAAATGAAACCCTAGCAGTAAGATACAGGTCTAATTTATCAAAGACCATGTGAATGTACAAAAAAGGGACACTCTATGTCTGATCAAGAAATAATAATTCCGGTGACATTCTTTCTAACTGTAGCCGCAATATTCATTGTGGCAATCATTACACGCCACCGTGAGCGGATTATGATGATGGAAAAAGGTTTGTCGAGCGAAGAAATGAAATCAATGAATCTGAAGGATGTCCGCCGCGATCCGCTTTCATCACTGAAGTGGGGAATCGTTATCATGATGGCGGGTTTTGCTGCATTCATCGGAATTCTCCTCCATCAGTATTTCTACGTTGAGGAAGGTATCATTATCGGTATGCTCAGCCTTTTCGTGGGAATAGGACTCATTGTATTTTACGTAATTGCTGCAAAGAAGATCAACCGGTAGCTGGCACCCAAAAAATAGAAAAGGGATAACGCATACCGTTATCCCCTTCTCTTTTTATTTCTAATTGTGGATTATTTTCGCTCGGCAAGCTTTCTGTCGATCATCATCAGCATAGCAGGAGAATCGCCGATCATCTCCAACTGGTTGATGATTTCCATGTCATTTTTCTCTTCCTCTACCTGTTCTTTAATAAACCACTGCAACATAACCTGCGTTGCATAATCTTTTTCCTTTATTGCAAGTTCGTACAGCTTTTCGATGAGTGATGTAATCTTCTGTTCATGCTCAAGCACCTGTCTGAAAATATCGATGGGTGTCTTGAACTTCGCAGGTGGCTGTTGGATGGTTTTGAGGGCAACCGAACTGCCGCGCTCATAGAGATATTCATAAAACTTCATCGCATGTGCACGTTCTTCTTCAGTCTGCACCTTCATCCAGTGGGCAAAACCGGGCAGGTTCTCGCCGTCGAAATGAGCCGCCATCGACAGATAAAGATACGATGAGTAGAGTTCGTACTGAATCTGATCGTTAAGCGCCTCCGACATTTTTTTACTTATCATTGTAAGTTCCTTTCTTTCTGAATTGAATTTGGATGGTAATTTCAGGGTTTTACAGGTAATAATATACAATTTTTCTTGCTACGATGCATGTTCTGAGAGGTACCGGTTGTTTAAGAAATTTCCCATGATATGCAATTGAGACCTTCAGGCGAGGTTTCGGAGTTTGCTCTTCCGGTGGCCGTATGCCAAATAGACCACCATTCCGACTGCCAGCCAAATTACAAATCGCCACCATGTCAACCATGGCAATCCAAGCATGAGGTAGATGCAGGAAGCGATGCCGAGTATAGGTACGAGCGGAACCAGAGGAGTCCTGAAGGGTCGCGGACGATCCGGGTCACGATACCTGAGGATGATGATCCCGATACAGACGAGGACGAAGGCGAACAGCGTTCCGATATTAGTCAGCTCAACGATTTCGTTGATGTTGGCGATGCCGGAGATAGCTGCGACGACGATTCCTGTCCATATGGTTGTCACGTGAGGCGTTCTGTACTTCGGGTGTACGCGTGCGAAGTATTTCGGCAGCAGCCCGTCGCGCGACATTGAAAAGAATATTCTGGGCTGACCAAGCTGAAAAACCAAAAGCACGGCAGTCATGGCAATTACAGCACCTATTGACACAACGCCGGCCGACACATCCGCGCCGACATAGGCGAACGCTGCCGCGAGCGGATCAGCAACGCCGAGTTTATCCGACGGGACCATGCCGGTCAGTACTACTGCAACAACAACATAGATGACCGTACAGATAGCAAGAGAGCCGATGATCCCTATGGGCATATCGCGCCCGGGATTCTTGCATTCCTCTGCTGTCGTAGAAATCGCATCAAAGCCGATATATGCAAAAAATATCAGACTGGCGCCGACCCAGACACCGCCAAAACCGTTCGGCATGAAGGGTGTCCAGTTTTCCGGTTTCACGTATTTGAAGCCGGAATATATAAAAAAGAAAATAATGACAAGTTTAATGGCAACCATGACGTTATTGGCACGTGCCGATTCTTTCACACCGATCACGAGGAGCCATGTGATTAAGAGAACGATCGTACTGCCGAGGAAGTTAAAAATGACAGGTATTCCGATTACAGTCGGATGGTCTACCCATGCCTGGTAGAACAGCGAAATGGACTGATCCACATTGCCGCCTGCCTGCAGAACGGCTTCGCCTGCCTGTGCAGCAGATCTGTAATCAACCGCAATCCAGGCAGGGATGTGTAGTCCAATCCCCTCGCAGAATTGATGAAAGTACGCCGCCCATGCAATCGCCACTGCAACATTTCCCACCGCATACTCGATAATCAGATCCCATCCGATAATCCATGCAACGAGCTCGCCGAGCGTCGCGTATGAGTAAGTGTAAGCGCTGCCGGCGATCGGGACGAGGGAAGCAAACTCTGCATAGCATAATCCGCAGAAGGCGCATGCAACTGCCGTAAGAAAAAAGGATATGATGATGGCAGGTCCTGCACCCGGCCGCATTGCATCGCCCGCAACA
>CAYGZY010000171.1:0-6701 GCA_964354485.1 uncultured Chlorobiaceae bacterium
GCCTCAAGGTAATTACGGGCTTTAGGTGGGAGTGCCTTATACGAGGTTATTCCGGATGTGGGTGTTTTCCATCCTTCGAATGTTTCGTACACCGGAGTGATATTTTCAAGCGTTCGGACATCGGTTGGGCACGACTTTAGAAGTTTACCATTACGCTGGTAGCCGATGCAGATTTTAATCTTGTCGAACGTGTCCAGGACATCAAGTTTCGTAATAGCCATTTCGTCGATGCCGTTGATGAGTATTGAATAGCGGACGCTGACGGAATCGAACCATCCGCAGCGCCGCGGACGTCCTGTCGTTGCACCGTATTCGCCGCCGAGTTCACGCAATTTTGCGCCTATATCCGACGTATCTTCGGTGGGAAACGGGCCATTGCCCACACGGGTCGTATATGCTTTCACGACCCCGATGATGGAAGTAACGGCAGTCGGCGGAATGCCGAGACCTGTACAGGCGCCTCCGCTCGTGGGATTGGAGGATGTAACGAAAGGATACGTCCCGTGGTCAACGTCGAGGAGAGCGCCCTGCGCGCCCTCTGCGAGTATCTGTTTTTTCTCTTTCAGCGCTCCGTTTAGGTAAAGCGATGTATCGGTGATATATTCGTCGATTTGTTTGTCAAACTCTTCATACTGCACCACGATTGCATCGATGTCGATTTCGGGATTGCCGTAAATGTTTTTAAGGATCTGATTTTTCTCATCTATGTTGCGTTTCAGCTTTGTGATGAACGTATCCCTGTCGAGGAGGTCGACGAGCCTAATGCCGACACGCATGAATTTGTCGATGTATGCAGGTCCGATTCCGCGGCCCGTTGTTCCTATCTTTTCGCTCGTCTGCTCGCGGATCGAATCGAGCAATTTGTGGTAGGGCATGATAAGGTGCGCGTTATGACTTATCAGAAGACGGCCTTTAATGTCGATGTTAAGCTCATGGAGCTGCTTGATTTCATCAAGAAGGGCGATCGGATCGAGGACGACGCCGTTACCGATGACGCAGGTTACATTGGGATGAAAAATCCCGGCAGGGATGAGGTGAAGGACATACTGATTATCCCCGATGACGACAGTGTGACCGGCGTTAGCGCCTCCCTGATACCGCGCGACGATATTGACGTGTTCGCTGATATGATCGACGATTTTCCCCTTGCCTTCGTCGCCCCACTGGGCTCCGACAATTATTTGTACTGGCATATTTATCTTATATAATAAAAAACTCCGATGCGGGTTAGTGCAATCGGAGTTGGTTGAAAGTGACCTATCATCAGGGATTACGTAAAACTGCTGATTGCTTTACGGAGAGTCGGATGGATTTCGAACACCGTTGTGAGCTTCGTGATGACGAGGAGGCTCTCGATTTTTTTCGACGGTGCAGCTATTTTCATATCCCCGCCCGCATTTCTGATTGTTGTCAGAGCGCCGATGAGCATGCTTAGACCCGAACTGTTCATTGTCTGCACGCCCGAGATGTCAACGGTGACTTTTTTCTTTTTCTTTTCGACGAGTTTATGGAGCACATCGTTCAGGGCGGTAGCATCGGGGCCTCCGAGAACGTTTCCCTTTAGTTCGATGACGGTTACACCGCTGATTTCTTTTGTTGTTATGTTCATGACTCGATGTTATGCAAGTTGTTTCTGCAATTTTTTATGTTCTTTACGATTCGCGTAATCAAGGACTACGGCGCTTGCGATGTATATCGAGGAGTATGTTCCGGTGATAGTGCCGAACGCAAGGGCAAACGCAAAACCGCGTGTTACTTCTCCTCCGAAGAAGAAGAGAACCAGGATGACGGTGAATATCGTTCCCTGTGTAATGATCGTACGGCTCAGCGTCTGGTTTAGGCTCTTGTTGATTAATTCAATCAATCCCATCGACCGGTAGAGCTTCTGGTTTTCACGGATTCGGTCAAAAATCACGACTGTGTCGTTCACCGATGTTCCGATAAGAGTTAGGAATGCCGCAATCATGTTCTGGTCAATTTCGAAGTTAAGGAACGGCAGACCGTTGATAATGGAAATGACTCCAAGAGTGATGACTACGTCGTGGAAAAGGGAGAGGACGGCACCTATACCGTAAACGAACTTGAAGCGAAATCCGATGTAAATGAACATCGCAATGAGGGAAAAAATTATCGCATACACCGCGTTGCGTTGAAGCTCGGCGCCGACCTTCGGTCCTATCTTGATCTCCTGCAGTACGGTAGGATTCATCTGTTCGAATGAGCTTGTGAGAGCTTCCCGTATTCTGTCGCCGATGACAGTCCCTTGCCCCTGTTCCTCGGTACGTATGAGGATCTGCTGAGTACCACCATATGTTTTTATTTCAGCGCTGGGGAATCCTGCCCGGTTGAGCGATGAACGTACATCTCCCACATCGACCGGATTGTCGAAGTTGACGATGAGCTCCGTTCCGCCGAGGAAATCTATGCCGAAGTTAATTCCCTTTACTGCAAGGGAGATAAAACCGAGGAGAATCACGGAGAGGGAGATGATGTACCACATCTTCCTCCGGCCCATGAAATCGATATTAGTTTGCTGTAGAAAACGCATAAGATTGCTACCGAATGTATTATAATTATCCGAAACTTATTTTTTTACCGCGTTCGATCATGAATTCAAAGATCACGCGGGTGATGACGATCGCGCTGAACATGCTTGCTGCTATACCTATCATCAGCGTGAGTGCAAATCCCTGAATGGCACCGCTGCCGAACTGGTATAGGACAATGCCTGTAATGAAACTCGTGAGGTTCGAATCAATGATGGCGGAAAATGCTTTTGTGTATCCCGCATCCAGAGCGGCGGAAATCGTTTTCCCGCCGGTTGATTCTTCGCGAATGCGCTCGTAGATGAGAACGTTAGCGTCGACTGCAATCGCGATGGAGAGAATAATTCCGGCGATGCCGGGCAGTGTCAGAGTTCCCTGAAACGCTGCCAGAAAAGCCATGACAAAGAGTAGATTCAGGATGAGTGCCGTATCGGCTATAGTTCCGCCGCGATTGTAATAGAAAAACATGAAGAGAATCGTGATGCCGAATGCGACGATCACGGACCATAATCCCTTGCTGATGGAATCCTCGCCGAGCGAAGGCCCAACCGTCGTTTGCTGTATGATATCGACAGGTGCCGGAAGTGCGCCAGCTCTGAGCACGATGGCAAGAAGTCTTGCCTCATCCACGTTTGCCATTCCTGTGATCTGGGAATTTCCCCCGATGATTTTTGTCTGTACGACCGGCGCAGAAAAACACGTGTTGTCCATGAGGATTGCAATTCGTTTCCCCACGTTCGATCCGGTGATTCTAGCCCAGTCGCGTGATCCTTCATTGTTCATTTCCATCTGGACGATCGGCTTGTTCGATGACGGATCAATCGTTTCGCGCGCATCGACTATGACGCCGCCTGTGAGCTCGGCAGTTTTCTTCAAAGCGTATAGCGTAAAGTATTTCTTTCCTTCGGCAATAAATTCATTTCGTGCCGACCATACGAAAGCCATATCGGAAGGAATGAGTCTCTTGATTTCGGGACGCTGGAGGATGCGTGACACTCTGCCCTTGTTCTCCTCTGCCGTATAAAGCTCGCCGTTCCATGCCTGATCCTGCTGCTGAACCGTGCTCGCTAAAGCGAAAAACGGATGCTCGCGTGCCGCATCTTCCTTGTTCTGAATGTTTTCGTCGGTGATGTTCGTTAGAGAGGTGTCGAGAGTTTGAACGGTATCCGCCGCGTTCGTATCGCTCTTAGCAACAGATGCTCCGATAGTATCAACCTCTGTGGAATCTATGATCGGCTTACCTGCCATTGTCCTGTCGATCGATTCGTAAACCTTTAGCGCGATTTCGGATGAAGAGAGGAGTTTAAATTCCAGGAGCGCCGTTCCCTGAAGAAGCTGGCGCACCTCATTCTCTTTGCTCACGCCCGGAAGTTCAACGATGATCCTTCGGCCACCGGATTTTTGGATTGAGGGTTCAGAAACGCCGTACTGATCGACTCGGTTGCGAACAACCTCCATCGCCCGATCCACGGCATTATCCGTTTCACGCTGCAACCGACTTATAACGTCGTTGTCACTGTCGCGTATGTTGCCGTAATACCGGCTGAGCCTTACTTCTCTCGCCTGGAACTTTTCACGGACGATGTCCAGAACATCCCGATCGGTGGTATTTGCGGTTCCGCGAACTTCATCCAGCAGAGAGGAAAAGAGATCGTCTTTGTTTTTTGCGACATCTTCGAGCATTTTGAGAGTATTGACTTCGAGCACCACGCGCATCCCACCCTGAAGATCAAGCCCTAATTTTATCCGGTTTGACCGTGCTGCGCGAATCTTGCCTTCATTCTCTTCAAGATACTTTAAACTATCTTCACCAACCAGTGTCTGAAGCTTTCTCATAAACTGGTAATCTTTGTAGGTTGGATAGAGGAAGTAAAGCGAAAGAAGAATTGAGGCAATGATGATAATCAGTTTGCCACGATTTTTTTTCACGTGAAGTTATCGACTCCTAAAATCATGTAATTGATTAAAAATAGGTCAGTTAGCTGAATACTAAAGTAAAAATATAAGGTTATTTTTATTGAAAGTCAATCAATGGAGTGTTTCGATTTTTTATGAAAATCGGCATACGGGAAATTTCTCTTGATTCTTTTACTGCCAAGTACTTATATTAAGTCCAATTCTCAATCATTTATTATAACCATCATCGACTCTTGATCCGGTTATTCTTTGTAGTTCTCGGAGCAGTTCCCCTGCTCTCCCCGGCATTGTATCCGCAGGATGTTGTCGGTTATCCCAAAGCACCCAAGCATGAGGTCCGCGCAGTCTGGCTTGCTACGGTCATGGGACTCGACTGGCCGAAAACGGAGGACCCCGCCGATCAGGAAAGATCGCTCCGCGAAATTGTTGGGCAGGTTTCAGCCGCGCATTTCAATACGATCTACTTCCAGGTAAGGGGACGGGCTGATGCTATGTACAAGCCCGGATACGAACCGTGGTCGCAAGTTCTCACCGGTACGCTCGGACAAGATCCGGGATTCGATCCGCTCCGGACTATCATCGAGGAAGCGCACACCTGCGGTATCGATGTCCATGCATGGTTCAATACCTTTCTCGTGAAATCAGGCGGTCCAATACCGGAACCATCGGAGCCGAAACATGTTCTGCTCGTCCACCCGGAATGGATTCGTCAGGTCAACGGTGAATGGTGGTTTGATCCCGGCATACCTGACGTACGCGCATACAATGTCGCTGTGGCAATGGATATAGTCAGGCGATATGATATCGACGGATTTCAGTTCGACTTTATTCGGTATCCGGGCAGAACTTTTCCCGATGACCAATCTTTCCGGTTGCATGGCGGAACCATGCGGCGGGATGAATGGCGGCGCGAGAATATCAACACATTCCTCAGAATGTTCCACGATTCGGTAATGGCCTGCAGGCCTCTTTTAAAAATTGGCGCGACACCGATAGGTATTTATAAGAATTTCAACGGAGTGAAGGGCCAGCCAAGCTTTGACGATCTCTATCAGGATTCGCGTCTGTGGCTCCAGGAGGGGATTGTCGACTACCTCGTTCCTCAGGTATACTGGACGCTGGGGGATGAGAAGGGGGATCCCGATTTCGCACTTGTAGCCCGCGACTGGTCGGCAAACACAAAGGGCCGCCAGATCTACCTCGGTGTAGCTGCGTATAAAAGCGACGTTAACGAACAGGTCCCGCAAATAATCGATACAACGAGATCCCTGAAGCTCCACGGCAATGCGTTCTTCCGCTATTCACACATAAGCAAAGGATTCAACGCCGGTGGTCGCTATGAACGGAACGCTATCATCCCTCCGATGCCGTGGAAAGATTCGCTTCCTCCGCCTCCCCCGGCATTTGTTGCAGTGCGTAATGTGACTGACGGTATTTTTCACGTCCGGTGGGAAGAATCCCCAGCTCAGGGACTGGAAGATGTTGCCGACCGCTATCTGATATACCGTTCGCCGTATTTTCCGGTCGATATTAGTAATCCGGAATACCTCATTGCTACTGTGAAAAGAGGAGTGAATGAATATCGGGATACCATCGTACACATTATGTCAGCCCGGTATCAGTATGCCGTAACATCTATGGATGCCCTCCGGAATGAAAGTGCTCCTGCGGTCGAAAGCATAATTCTGCCTGAGATCCTCGACCTTGCAAAACAGTGGGTCTATGCGTTCCGCCTTGGGGAAGTTATTAAGCAGTCGGCTTCCACTGTCTATATTCCATATGAAGTTGCGGAAAGAGGACCCGTTATTATGAAAATCCTTGACGATATGAACCGCGAAATTGTAAGTGTTGTGGATAAGATACAGAATCCTGGGCGGTATATAGCTGGTGCGGATATTTCAGATCTGAACAGCGGAATGTATACCTGTCTTCTTCTGACGCGCGATAAATCTGAAAGAAAGATTTTTTGGGTTGATTGAAGGTGCAGTTTCATTTGGTATTATTCAATAGGTTCCAATTTACCCTCTCCCCCGCCCGACCGAACGGTTTTGTGTTTTTGTATCGGTCGTTCGGGCTATAATCCCTCTCCCCGTAGGGGCTACGCATTACCCACATCTTTCTTGAAGATGATATACGATTGTGCGATATCATTGAGTCGTCTCCAACCTCGCCAGAGCACCTTCACACCGGGATTTCCATCACTCTTTCTTCCAAGAAATCCACCAAGCGAAGCAATCA
>CAYGZY010000172.1:0-15406 GCA_964354485.1 uncultured Chlorobiaceae bacterium
CAGATCAATCTGTTATTGGTAAAGATCTTCCATGAAAAACAGAGCACGCTTGAAGAATTCTTTCAAAGGTCGGAAGATATTTGGACGCAGGAATATGCTCTTTGCGAAAAGGAGGTAACTGGAGTCAAAGCTGCGAAGGATGAGTTACCTAATAGTTCATTTATTGCTGAAGATCTTTTTGCTCAGGGATACGAAGTGATGCCTCTATACTCACAGGAGTATTCCAAAACTCTCAAAGAAAATCTGAAAGCCAAATCATCGCCACCGATATTGTATGTAAAAGGGAATAAACAGATACTTCAGGAAGATTCGGTTGCGATTGTCGGTTCCCGCGATGCATCAGATATATCACTAAAATTTACTGACAATATTGCGAAGATGGCATCCGAGAAGTACAAAGTTATTGTCAGCGGCTTCGCAAAAGGTGTAGATAAGCAAGCTCTCGATTCAGCGCTGAAATATAAAGGGCAGAGTATTATCGTTCTCCCTCAGGGTATCATGACATTCGATAGTGGTATGAAGAAGTACTATTCGCAGATTGTGGAAGGTGATGTTTTAGTCCTTAGCACGTTTTTCCCAAAGGCTCCGTGGAGTGTTCAGCTTGCAATGGGTCGCAATCCATATATTTATGGTCTTGCTAAGCACGTTTATGTTGCAGAGTCCGGTTCTGAAGGAGGCACCTGGTCTGGCGTTGTTGATGGTTTGCGTAAAGGTCGAACTATTTATGTGAGAAAGCCGGAGTTTGGGGAACAGAATGCCAACTTGGAACTTATCGAAAAAGGTGCAACTCCCGTCGATTATAATGGTAATGTGATCGAAAGTGAAGTTATGAGAGTAAGCGAACCGTCTAGCGATTACATTACTGAAATCCCAAAGGATGAAGAAGTCAAAAGATCATTGGAGAAAAAAAAGGAAAAGGAGCAAAGAAAAAAGAAAAAGAAGGGAAAAGATCCATCACAACTTGATCTAATTTCCTAAAGATTGTATCATTTGATGAGTAAAAATGATTCCATCTGTACTCTCCGCCAAGGTGAAAAAGGGTATTGAAGATTTCTTAAGGACAACTTTTCTTCCATAGAATACTCTGCAGAATGTATCGTTTCAGAGCCTGCCGTACAGGAATAGAGAGCAGCCCTGTAACACCCCGGTAGTAAAAACTTGCAGGTTCAACTTGGGATCATAAAAAAAGAAACCGATACAATTCAGAATAGATCTCTAGTGTAGCGGCTTGCCCGCCGTAGTGAGACGCAGGCGGGGGGTCGGTCAATTTTATAGGTCCCCTTTAAAATATTCTCCATCAGTCAACCGGAGGACACGGTCTGCAAATTGTACTATCCTTGCATCATGGCTCGCAACGACAACGCATTTATTTTTTTCTTTCGCAAATAAATGCAGGAGCTCAATAATCTGAAACCCCTGTATTGATTCTAAACTTGCCGTCGGCTCATCGGCTAATAACAACATTCCGTCGTTCGCAATCGCACGTGCAATTGCAACGCGCTGCTTTTCGCCTTGGCTTAATAATCCCGGGTATCGTGTTGACAGATGACCGATATTCAACTGGTTTAAAATCTCCAATGCTCGCATGCGGGCTTCCCGCGGTGCAGTCCCAGTGAATTGGAGAACAAGCAAAATATTCTCCAACACCGTGAGAGCGTCAATAAGCATGAATGTTTGAAAAATGAATCCGATATATTTTGCGCGTATTTTCTGCCTTTCTCTGTCCGAATATTGTCCAAGCATTTTCTCAAATATAATCACGTTTCCCGCGGTCGGTTCGATCAATCCGGCAATGATATTGAGCATTGTAGTTTTTCCGCTTCCGCTTGGTCCGAGCACGAGAATCAGTTCACCGGAATAGAAGCTGAGAGAAATATTTCGGACAGCCTGTGTTGTGTGACCATCGGTGAGATACAATTTTGAAACGTCACAAAGTTGAACAACGGGAACGTTTTTCATTGATATACCTCAAGCGGATAGATATGGCGTAATCGGCGCATTGAGAACAATACACTTAAAAAACCGAGAATGGTCGCAAGAATAAACGTCAATCCTATCTGGGTCAATGACGTCTTTGTGCTGATCTCGGGAGATATTGCCTCGACTATTTCCACTATTATAAAAAACAATACCAGTGCAATGATAAAAGAAACGATGATAATCAGCATCGCCTGCCAGGTAATGATTCCGGGAAGAAATCCGCGCGGTGCGCCGAGAATTTTCATCGCGGCAAAATCTTTCCTTCGCTCAATAATATTTATGGTAAGAAGAAGAGTCAGGATGATAGTTAAAACCACCCCACCGATTGCCGCGATCGTATAGAGAAGAGGTAAAAATCCGGATTCCATCTCTTTAATGTTATTCTGAAGAAATGTCGCATGGTCATACACATCCGTACCGGGCACTTCTTCCCGGATCGCGGAAATTGTTTCTGCTATGCTTTTCCCCTGCTTTACCTTGATCAGAAAGCACGATACCAAGCCCGGATATCCGATAATTGTATGGGCACGATGGAGACTCACGAATGCATACTGGATGACAAATGCATTCGTCCCTTCGCTTAATCCTACAATGCGGAGTGTATCATCCTGAACGACAACACGCTCCCCTAATTTACAATTATATTTTAACGCGAATGATTTATCGAGTACAATTTCATCGTCGGCTGTAATCGATCGTCCTTTTGTTATGCACGGCGGACCGCCAATCCCTCTTTTCATATCGAATCCTGTGAGAAATGCCGTTGCACTCATATCCTCTTTCTTAATCGTCGAAAGTATGAAAAGGACCGGAGATACGCTCTCGATCTGCGGAACAGTTTCGAGCACTGTTCCGTGCGCCGTGGATAAGATTGATGTCCCACGCAGTATGTTGGTCACATTTCGCTGGAGTACCCACAGATCCGTATTACTTTTCCGTATATATTCGACCGATCCGTCGGCGACGCCACGGTAAATTGAAAAGAGAAACAGCATTAATACAACGCACAATGTTGTTCCTCCGATTGTGATGAACAATCGAAACGGTTGATGCATTAAAAATCGATATGCGTATTTCATGGCTCGGCTCGCTCAACTAAACATTGGAACTTCGGTTTGGAGTTTATCGGCGATACGTGCGAATATTTCGTCCAGATCCGGTCCCGTAATCGTTAAGCCGTGATTTTTAAGTCCGACTGCTGTGCATTCAGGATTATCGGTTTGCCGGAGCAATGCAACAACCTCATGCGCAAGCTCTATGGTCCCGCACGGATAATTCTGCCGCGTGCAGTGAACTCCATCCATCCAGGCATGGACATGGACAATAGCACCAACATTGGGGAATGTTTTATAAATCAGATAATGTTCGATAGCGTCAACAGATACTCTCGCTTTCGGATCAAATTCAGGAGGAACACTCACCAACGCGGTCCCTCGTCGTAGATCAAAGTCTTTTATTAAAAGAATATCCTTACCTACTCTGGAAAGATTCGCTTTATTCACTCCTCGTCCCGTCATCCAGAAGGTCGTATCACCGAGTCCTTCAATAGATTCTCTGGCACTAAGGTTGCCGTAACTGGCTCCCGTGATGCCAAATATCTTATACAGATGACGCAATTCTTCCGGCGGGAGAAATTCCTGGAGCGGGAATGGAGCCGGGAGAACTTTTAATTCATTGAGAACACGCCCGTACTGTTTAATCTTTTCCACCACCGGCGTAGAGCCGCAGTATCTTTCCGGAAGATCAACAGACATACTATTATCGGTCGCGAAGTGCGCCCCGGCGATGGGAAGAATTCGCTGATAGACAGCTTCCGGATCGAATGATAAATGGTAGAATCCGGCTTCTGGTGTGGTGAAATAAATTTCGGTACCATGACCATTCGTCGGAACGGCACAGATGAGCATATTCGATAGACTGCGGACCAGTGTGGTATAGCAGACAGAGCGGGCAGTTCCGTTCAGATTGTATCCGGTGACGAGTGAAATTACGAAGACGCTCTGAGACCGCCGCCGGTAAATATTTGGGTGGTCAACATCGGTAAGGTTCAATACGAATTGAATTTCATTCACATCATCCGAAAGTTGATCACCATGCTCTAAGAATTTTTGAATGATTGATTCCGCTATGTTATCCCTTATGGGATCGATTCCATTTTTAATGACTGAGAATTTCATGGCCCTATCCTTTATTATGATTCGTAATAATGTCCCGTTGTACCATTGTTTCAAACGTTTCACGCGCGCGTATCAGCTGGTGGCCGTTCTGCCTGACTGCAATAATAGCCGGACGGGGAAAACCAAAAGAAGATTCAAGTTGTGTGAAATATGCGCCGCTATCCATAATCGCAATAACTTCCCCTGTACTTATCTTGGGCATCGGTTTGTTTCTGTAAACGATGTCACCAGCAAAACAGGCCGGACCGATGATATCCACATTTTCATCCCGGTGACGGAGAACATCGTTGCAGAGAAACACTTCATGATATTCGTAATAGGTCGGGAGCGTCACGGTTCCAAGTCCGCCATCTGTTATGAGCCATTTCCCGATGCCGTTTCGCTCTTTAATGCGGTGAACAGTCAGGAGAAGGAATTGATTCGGACTTGTAATGCATCTTCCCGGTTCGAAAATCAGTTCGGGAAGTTCATTTAAAGAAAAATATTTCTGAACAGCATGAGAAATTTCTTTCGTGAAGTCCTCGTATGATGTTCCGGTATCTTCGGAATTGAATTTCGGCAGTTTCCCGAATCCCTGATAGAGCAGCATTTCAGAATTTGTAAACTCTCTCGTAGTTGGCGAGGCAAATCCTCCGCCGACGTCAAGTATCCTGATTTTGAATCCTGCGGTATTTGCTTCGGAAACCAGTATCGGGAGGATCCTCAGTGCGCGCGCATAATCTTTCGGAGATCGAATTCCGGTTCCGATATGAAAATGGAATCCCTGAAAATTCAATCGCGTATTTCCCTGCAATCGATCCAACGCGGCTTTGACCTCTCCACCCTTGAGGTCAAGTCCGAACGCGCTGCCTCTGCGGCTTCCTGTTGCGCTGCCATAATTCATTCCGCGGGGGACATAATCGGGATTTACACGGAGAACTATATTCATGCCCTTTTCCCGTGAAACCGCGATCCTGTCTAGGTCTGCCAATTCCTGGAGTGAATCTATAACGATGAACCGCACCATTGAATCAAAGCATGACTGGAGAAACGAAAGTGGTTTGCATGGTCCGTTGACTATTATTTCCTTTCCACTATACCCGGCAAAAAGTGCGAGTTCCAATTCAAATTTCGTCATTACTTCTGCGTACAAGCCGGCACTGCGAATAATTTCCACCACGTGCGGAACTGAATTACACTTGAAAGGATAATGCACCGAAGTTTTCCCTGGATAACTCGAGGAAGAGACCTCACGGAAACGTTGTGCCGAGGCAATCAGGCGTGGTTCGTTTAAAATATGTAATGGTGTTCCGTACTCATGGGATATATGTACAGTGTCCTGACCATTGATAAGGAGTCGCCCGTTCCAGCCGATCGTCAGTCCCCAATTCTGCGGATGTAATATGTTTATTTTTGATTTCATGATACTCTATGTTCTTCGTTCTTCACTATCAATATACCTCAGTTATTGACCGCGATTGTCATAATCCTGTCATAAATCATTCAAATATTTAACACATACCATCGATTTGTTTTGCATAAATAGCAAAATACTTGTCCGGTATCATTCCGAACCGTTCGGCGGATTTCACGGCAGGGAGATTATCCGGACTCATCCAGGTAGTTTCAAGAGCGTCATACCCTTCCGCCATTTTAACCATCTCATTGTATAGAAGCTTGTATGCCGTCGTCCTCTGAAAACGTTTTTTAAAGCCAACTGCATACACTATTAACCGTCGAATATCTTTTTTATGCTTTAAAAACCGTATGAATTTCAAAGGACCTACTCGTCCGCGTAAGTCTTTTATTAACGGATTTATATCCGGAACGCACATGAGGACGCCTGCTGATTCGCCGTTGCATTCTACGATCTTTAAGAGTTCCGGGGTCGTTACGAAACGTAGAAACTTCGTCGAGAACTCATATTCTTCTTTGCTGACATTAAGAAAATGCCAGTTTGAATCGAACGCATCGTTAAAAACTTCGCGAACTCTTTCCAGATCCTCCTTAAATGCATTCATTCTGAAAGCGCGAACGTTAAACTCTTTTCCATTCTGCGATGGCAGCTGAGCACCCTGTTTTTGTCTGAAATATTCTTTGATCCTTTCATTCTTGGCTGTAAATATTGTTTTGGATGTTTTGAATCCGGCATCTTCGAGAAGTGCCGGATAATATTCCGGATTGTAGGTTTGAAAAAATGAGGGTGGTGTTCCATACTTTGAAATCTGTAAGCCCAGTTCGGAATAATGATTTGGGTTGAACGGGCCTTCAATACTTGCGATGTCACGGGCGCGGCAGTACTTTTCTATCTCGGCAAAGAGGAACCGGACAGCTGCTCTATCATTTCTGCTTTCAAAGAAACCGAAGAATGCTGTTTTTGTACCATGCTTTTTCTCATAATTTTTGTCGATGATCACTGCCGCTCTGGCAATCGGTAAGTCATCCCAATAACAAATGAAAAGCTCTATACTCGCGTTAGCATAATATGGATTTTTTCTTTCATTAAGAACCCGCCGCGCTTCGGAACGAAGAGGGGGGACCCAATTCGGATCATTCCGGTAAATTGAAAAAGGTAATTCAATGAAATCTCTCAGGCGACTACGGGTGCGTGCCTGTTCAATTCTGTATAACATATTGCTGTGTCCTTCTGAATTTTCGCGACGATATATTTATTGTAGATGAATGAGAGATCACGGTCATGAAGACGTGTTGCCAGGGCCTCATCCGGAATAATCTCTTCAGCAAGCGAACCGGGGCATCCGCGCGGGACCAGAAGATTCCTGAATGTCAAGACGGCTCCATCGGTTGCAACACGTAATGTTTCCTTCATCAGCGCTTCGGCGGTCTCCTTCGGCATCCACTCAAAGATGTTGGTGAAATTAAATTTTGAAATGAATCCGTCCCGCAAATGTGAGAAGTAATTCTCACACCGGTCGGTGATTATGCTGATCCGGTTAAGGCGTTCGCGGATTATCTCGTAATTATTCCGTCGTAGATATGGCGGTAAATGGTATTCATCGAAATATTTCCCGAGTAAAATGTAAGAGAGAAAATAACTATCCTTCATAGGAAGCTCCGTAAGGGCGTGTCTGCCTTTCAGGGCAAAGTGTTTGCCAAATGAAAAATTATCCTCAAGCTGAGCAAAAAACGCTTTGTCAAAGAAGAGACTCATTACTCGTCTACTCAACATGATACGTGTGAGCAGCTTCCATCTGATGTTATTCCATTTTTTATTGTAAAGTGACGTTCTTATTGCCGCACTATCAGTCTCGAAGAATTGATTAATTAATTGTTTACCCGCGACTGCATAGAGAAGAATTCTGAGCATCCGGATATACCGCTCGAATCGCCCGCAGTGAAGTATTCCTCCCTCGATCTTCTCCGACTGATTGTCCCAGTATTCCCGCGAGGAGGGCGAGAGGTTTTCGCGGATTCGCGTATACAAATATTGCCTTCTCCCGGATTCCCGGACGCCAATAAATTCAAGCAGTTCATCGTAGGATAACCTGCCGATGGCTGCCATCTTGAACTCGAGCAGGTGATTCTGATACGGATTAATATCAAGCGCGATAACCTTCTGCGGATTATCGAGAAGGAACGTTAATACATTACACCCGCCTGAAGTGATCGAAAAAACAACATCGCCGGATTTGATAGCGAATGCCGTCCGGTCCATCTGCGGATCTTCCCAGCACGATGCGTACAGGATGTCTTCAAAGACTTTGCTTTTTTTCTTTTTTGGAAGACCAATCTTTGTATGGGTGAAAGCCCAATCGAGTACCGCGGGAAGTCCGACAACAACCGCCTGCCATAGTTCATGCGTGAAGGATGCCAGAATAAAACCGGGGACAAAAAGAAGATAAAGCGCGTTATGACGTATCCCGTCCCTGTTAAAATGCAATGCGCCCCCTGTCTGAATAAAATTTCTTATACTTCTGAAAGACGGAAATAATCTCGGTACGCTATTGATGTAATCGAGATATGCCTGACCGAACCTTTTCCTCAGCGATGCCTCTTCATATTTAATGAGCCGGACATAATGAACGATGAAGAGAATCGGCATCAGCACGCCGGCAGGAGGAAAACATAGGGCAAATCCGCAGATAGCGATAAGGTCGGCAAGGTATATCGGATTCCGGGCTAACCGGTATGGTCCATGAGACAACAATGAATCTGTCTGAATTTTGAATGCCATAATCCGGTGAGAGGATAAGACACTCCCTGCCCACATCCGCATTAAGGAAGCAGAGCCGACTATTAAACCGACGAGGGCGTAGCCACCGGCCAGTGAGGCATTCACCGACAATTTGATTGTAGAGCCGATAATCACAATAAGAGACGGTGAGTGCTGGAAGAATAGTCTTATAATGGTACAGACAAGAAGAACAATTCCGAGTGAAATGAAAATCCGGTATTCGAATTCAATGATGAGAAGATTCTCAAATATTTTTTTCATGGCTTATTATTCCTATTTAATGAACAAACACGAAGAACATGGGGAAGAATACTTATAGAACAGGGTGTTGTGCCGAGTATCTCACCGTCTGCCGCGATCGGTACATCATCGTGTGATATAATTGAGAGTGATATACATGGCTGATAACTGAATTTGGGCGATGTAATATGTTTGCCGGAATGAACTTTCGATAAGTTCATTATGCGCCGGAGTACGGATTGTTCCTTTATTGAAAGAACGTCGAGCACACCGTCATCATTTTTTGCGTTTGGTGTAAGCATCATGCCGCCTCCCATGTATGCACCGTTTCCGACAACCATTCCGTGGAGAGATGCAGATATTTCAGGGCTGTCGTTGATTTTATAAGTGAACTGACTGCTTTTATCTGAGAGTGCCGTCAGAAATGCTATCAATCCGAACGCGAATTTCCCGCCAAATCGTTTGTATTTTGTCGCGACATTTTTCACGACCCTACCGCCAATTCCGATCTGGCATTCATTGATGAAATAACGCTCGGCGAATTCTCTCACGGGATTCATAAATGTAATCCTGCCTATATCGATTATTTTAAACCGCCGTTGGGATATCGCATCAAGTTGGAAATCAAAGCTATTTTTTAACCCGAGACTTTGTGCGAATCCCTGCCCTGTGCCGCTATTTATTATACCAAGGGCACACTCCGGATTGATAATCCGTCCGTCTTCAAAAAAACCATTAACCGCTTCATTGAATGTGCCGTCGCCGCCGACCGCGATCATAAGTTCACACCCTTTTTTTATTGCCTGCCGCGCAGAATAGGTAGCGTCGTGTTGTGATCGCGCGAAATGAATCGAGTAATTTTTCCCGATACGATTCTCGATGGCGCTGAGATGGGATTTCCACTTCCTGCCGGTTTTTCCTGCTGCCGAAAGAGGATTGATGATAATATGCGTTTTTACTGTTTGATATTGACTTTTCATTTTCCTTCAGCCAAATCTTTTCTTGAAGGAAATATACATCTAAGGGTAAGGGTTGTTGTCATAAAAATGTCAAAAGATGGTAAGAGTTATATACCTATGGTGTCATCAGTTCTCCCCAATGATAAAGCAGGTTTTATCCTCTGCGCACCTTTGCGAACTCTGCGCTTCTGCGTATTAAGTTTTTTTATCGCAAAGACGCAAAGAACGCAGAGCAGGTTGGGCTATTTATTTCGCAAACTTATATCCCGCCGTATGGACGGTGAGGATATGTTTCGGTTCGTTCGGAGTTTCTTCGAGTTTTTTCCTGATAGAAAGGATATAGTTGTCGACGGTTCGCGATGTAGGAAAATATTCATACCCCCAGATATCATCAAGCAGCATCTCGCGCGTGACTACCTCGCCTTCGTGCTGAATGAAATATTTTAACACTTCAAATTCTTTTGCCGACAATTTGACCGATTCCTTGTTTTTCGACGCGATCTGCTTTTTAAAATCGATATGCACAGTACCGAAGTTGTATTCATCAATTTCACGCTTCATTTCTCCTTTCCGGCGCAACAATGCTTTCACGCGCGCGAGGAGTTCCCGTATGCTGAACGGTTTCGTGACGTAGTCATCTGCGCCGAGTTCAAGACCCAGCACCTTGTCCATTTCCTCCTTCTTACTCGTCAGAAAAATGATCGGAGTATCGATTCCCTCTTTCCGTATGTCTCGGCACACATCGAATCCATGTTTTTTCGGCAGCATAATATCTAGAATTATAAGATCGACCTTCTCGCGTTTGAGGATCTGATGGCATTTTTCTCCATCCGTTGCTGTCAGGACTTCGTAATGTTCTTCCTTAAGATATGCCTCAAGTCCTTTCAGGATGGCGGGATCATCTTCCACGACGAGTATCTTTTTCATGTCACCCCTCCAAGCTCAATGGAAATAATAGTGTAAACGTGCTTCCTTTTCCCGGTGTGCTTTGAACCTCGACCTTTCCGCCGTGTGCTTCCATTACTTGCTTGACAATCGCCAATCCGAGTCCCGCACCGCCGGCGCCATGGGTCTTCCCACCACTTGCTCTGAAGAATGGTTCAAAAATATGTGGTACGTCTTCGGAGGTAATGCCGATTCCTTTATCGACAACCTGAAGCGCCGCAAATCCGCCGCGCTTCGAAAGCGATATTGATATTTCTTTTTCATCGTGAGAATATTTCATCGCGTTTGATATGAGGTTGATAAGCACTTCCATTACCGCGTCTTTATCCGCGTTGATAATGCATTCATTATTGCAGAGTTGTTCATGTACAACACATTTCTCGATTCTAAACTGGTACTGTAAAAGCCGAAGAACGTGCCGTACGAGGGAATTCAACTCGATCTCAGAGAGATTGTATTCTTTTTCGCCCCGTTCTATCCGGGCGAAATCGAGAACATTATTGATGAGGCGGGTGAGCCGCTCACTTTCTCCCTCGATAATTTCGAGATATTCGTTTGCCGCCGATTTGGAGATATTCTTTTTTGTCCGCAACAGTTCGGCAAACATCCTGATGGAAGTAATCGGGGTCTTCAGATCGTGAGAAACGCTTGAAACAAAATACGATTTGAGTTTATTAAGCTCTTCGAGCCGCTGAGTTTCAGCCTTTTCGAGAAGAAGTTTTTGCTGCAGCTCGATACGTTCGATCTTCAATCCCGCCTCTGTTGTAATCCAGCGCAGCAAATCGATATCTTCGGCCGTAAATTTCATGCCGGATTTTTTTTTGCCAAGGGCAAGAAATCCCAATATTTTCTTTTGTTCCAATGCCATCGGGAATACAAGCGCCATTTCCCATCGATTGAAAATATCCACATCAGCAGATTCAAACATAACACCTGGTTCAATTTTATCAGGCAGGGCAAGCGGGTGATCAAGTCCGATGTTTAATTTATCCTTTTCAAACCGGAGGTTATGACGCTCAAGAATATCAAAATTCCTATGCGCGATGAGACGGAGACGGGAGCCATGATCGAGAAGACGGAAAAAACCGATCCGTTCGGCAGGGAGAATTTCGTTGGTCCGGTTGACGATCAATTCTGCAAGATCGCGGATCGTGACACATTGTTTAATTTCCTCAATCAATTTGTGCTGTGTTTGCCGGAAGTCATACTGGACACGAAAGAACAACCGGTCTACTATATGCTGAACTTTCCTGCGCGCCGGCTCGAATAAGAAGGCTATCAGGGCCGCAGTGACAGTCGAAACGATGAGAGAAGTCTGTGGAGTAAATGACGTTATAATCTTCGCGGCCATTCCGACAACCGTCAGATAGACACCCAATCCGATGCCAACGGCAATCACGTACCCTACGCTGCGATTGATTATTATGTCGATATCCATCGCATGATATTTGAGGATTGCGATGGAAAAGGTCACCGGAACGACCAGTAAAAAGGTGAGAAGCAGGTTTTCAGAAACCCACGGTGCATATCCCAGTGCAATTGGCAGAGCCCAGAAAAAGACAAACGGCGCCGTGCCAATGGAGAGACCGTATAACATCCACCTGATCTTTTTCTTTTCGGGGAGCGAAGGAGCGTTTTTATACGAAAAAATAAAATTGATAATGCCCAGAATCAGAATGAGAAAGACAAAACCGTTTTGAAGCATCGCAGCAGTTTTCGAGGTCTGATACATTGTGTACGATTGCGCACTTGCCGCACCGATGTATAACGAGGCATGCCAGATGGTAAAAACGGCTGCCGCACAATACAGACATATCACCAGCCGCAGGAATTTTTTCCAGCGAACATACGGAAAGACGAAGGTAAAATGAACAAAGAGTACAGGACCGACTATATATGCCAGGAAGAAAATGGCGCATAATGTATACCCTAACCACCATGGTTCAAGAACATATATCGTCTTCGTGCCGATGATCGCGGTTGCCACCGTTGTAGCGGTAAGATGAAAAATAACAGCAGCCCGGTCTCCCGACCTTCCGAAATAGACAAATGCGCCAAGCCCGAAAATAAGTATGATTACAAAAGCATCAAGAATGAGTACGGGTAACGGTGCATAATTCGTTATACTGATTGTCCGTGATTCCCCGGAAGGTGGGGCACTGACGGTTATCGAATCACCGACAGTGCGTCGGCTCAGTAAAAATTCAATATCATCACCGGACTCCACATGCGTTCTATCAATCTGCAGTGTGGGCAGGAAAGCAAATTCCTGGGATATGAAGGGTTTTTGTGCGAGATGATAGAATGCGAAAGAAACGTATATTAAAAACACCAAATCGATGATTATGATTATCCGGTGATTTAAATGTTTGTCTGACATTCTTTTGGAAATGGCCTTAAATCCCGATGAATATTACTGAATTCGAACACAAGAGTCAAGCATCCTTCAGTTTTATCAATTTAGGACGCAAAAAATGGTCGATAGCTTCTGACAAAATGAATCCTATTCTCCACTTTTCTCGGATTTCTCCAATCGCAACTATCAGGGATTTGACTTTTGCCAACGAGCTCAGTAAATTTTATATGGATACTTCCATTATTCTGACTTTGCGCTTTCACGGAGGGAGTTATCTGTCCAAAAGAATCATACTTTCAAAGTAAAACGAAAATCTCCAGATCCGTGAACAATTTTACATTCTTTTGATAATTTTATGACAACTGGGCCTATCGAATACCATAAATTAAGAGCGTAAATTAGTTCACAATAATTCACACATAATAACATGCTGGAGAGGAGTAATAATATGAGAAACTTGAGGAAGTTTTTTTGCCTTACGGTCATTTCGGTTCTGTTGGTGTCTACCGCATTTAGCTGGGGGGATGTCACACATATGTATTTTGTGAAGCGATTAGGCGCAAAACCGGGACCTGCGTATTTCAGCCAGATGTATGGGGCCATATTACCTGACGCGTTCAACTTTATGTTAGATGCGAACGGGCAATATCTGTATGTCCAGACGCACGAGAACTTTCAGCCGGTATATGCGCTCGCATGGAATCACAATCTCAAAGAAGTTGCTTTCGGCTTCGTAAGTCATAACCAATTGTTCGGTGCTGATTGGACCGCACATCTCGATGGATTCACATCGGGTGGCGGGTACGCCGTGGAAAAAGGAGCGTCTCTCGCCCCGTCGCTTATACCAACAATTATCACGATTCTGACCGATGCCGGACTTGATCCATACACTGCTGAAGCGGTCGCGAATGGTATCGCTCCGGAACTCGGGCATGGTCTCGCAGAAACGGCAGTTGATATTCTTGTGAGACGGGATCTTGACCGCTCGATCGGTCTGCATATGTATCTTGCCGCGAAAACACGCCATCACAATGTTCCGCTGCTGCTGTCAGCGACATACACGCAAGGACTTGCAGACTTTGCCGGTATATCAGGAGAGGAAGCGGCGATGATAATCATCGGATCGGAGAATGGGTACCGGGAATATATCATGCAATACGGTCAGGCGTTCATGTTGCCGGAATCGCAAACAATTGCCTTACTTTCTGTACAAACCGCACAAATCGCAAAACTGTATCTCGAGGCTGCGGTAGGAAATGCGGTCACGGTAACGGTCACACCGGAACAAGTAGCATATTTCCTATCTGCTGCAATTTCCAATGTACAATCCGACTACGCGGAAGAACTTTCTCAGACGCTTGCTCATCTCAGTGAGGTTATGCTGCCCTATAGCAAAGGGCCGTTTGCGTGTTTACGCGGGGGAACAGCTCCTGAACCAGGATTGAGCGAAGCGATCCCGCTAGAATATTCTCTCAGCCAGAATTATCCGAATCCATTTAATCCGGCAACATCAATTTCGTACACGCTCCCTGTCGACGCGCATGTATCCCTGATAATTTACAATATGCTTGGACAGGAAGTTACCACGCTGGTGGATGGAGAACTGTCTGCCGGCGAGCACACTGCAACATGGATCGCATCCGATGTACCGAGTGGTATGTATATCTACCGAATCGAAGCCGGTACGTTTTCCGCAGTAAAACAATTGATGATAGTAAAATAAGAACCTTCGGAACGTAGAGCCCATCTCACCGATGGGCTCTACGTTCATTGGCCGTGCTTGTTATACCCAACTCTTACCTTGTGATATCCGCATTCCGTTAGCTGGATTTTAGAGCTTAGACCGAGTTCCGGATTCCTTACAAAAGCATTTCCGCCATAGGCGGACAGGTAGGAATGACAATGCGCGGTGTTGATCGCAAGCATTACCGGCTGGTTTTCAATCTCCTCTTTCGAACAACATAATCATGGTCATCCTTTAATCATGCGAATCGTGGTTCAGACGACTTGGCGAGATCCTTATAACAGAATCAGATCCCGATTTTTGACACCATCCAGTTACGGTCACAGAATCCTGCCCGCCTTGCCAGTGACATGCACGTGGCAGGCGGGGGTCTGTGACCGCCGAATGGTAATGGGAAGTCAACTGTCGAACAGCCGACTTACCATTGTTGAAAATAATTATTAAACGACCTTCGAATATATGGTTGTAAAACAAGGCGAACGAAGTGTCCGCGCAGAATATTGTTTGAGCGATCCCGACCCTGACTGGGTCGGGGGGATCGCAAGTTTATTCTGCGCAACGAAGTGAGCCGTAGTTTTACCCATATTTATCGACAGTCTTGACTTTTTCTTTAGTCATTTCTTTTGTGTCAAGACAAAAGAAATGACAATTTGATTACGCATATTAACTCGATTTATCTTGGACTGCAATAGGAAGATAATATTGTCAGTGAAATCAAGTAAAATATAATGAATGCCAATAATCATCACAATTCTGAAAATTAAGCTGATTTTCCAACTCCTTTGATAATATTGAATTCCTTCTTATATTCGAACTATCTCATACAGTTGA
>CAYGZY010000173.1:0-12712 GCA_964354485.1 uncultured Chlorobiaceae bacterium
AAGCAATCACCCAAACCGGGCCGGGGGAATTATCCGCGCAGTTTTTTCCTGAGCGCCTTCATCACATGCGGCGGTACAAATTGAGAAACATTCCCGCCCAACCGCGACACCTCCCGAACGAGGCTTGAATTGAGATATGTAAATTTCTCATGCGGAACGAGAAAAACAGTCGTTATCTCCCCCGCCAACTTTCTGTTCGTAAGCGCCATCTGAAATTCATATTCAAAATCGGAAAGGGCCCTGAGTCCCCGTACTATTACCGTAGCCTTCTTCTTCCGGGTAAAATCGACAAGTAATCCCTCAAAATTATCGGCACGTACATTCCGGTATTTCTTCACCGCCGCTTTTACCATATCCAGCCGTTCCTCCGAGCCGAACATCGGCGATTTCGATGTATTGCTTGCCACCAATACGATAACCTGATCAAAGATTTCCCTTGCACGATGAATAACGTCAAGATGGCCATTAGTGATCGGATCAAAAGTTCCGGGATACACGGCGATCGTCGTCATGATTCCTCCTTGCGTAGATGTGTAAAGAAGCTAACGTGAGTGATACCAAACTCCTTAGTTGCGGTTACCCTGGAGTGACCGTCCGGTTTAAAAATAAGATTTTTTGTATGCTCGATGATAAGGTACCCATGATCGGTCAGTATGTTTTTCTGAAAGACTTGAGCCGGGATTTCGCCCGTCATTCCGTACGCATAAGGTGGATCGGCAAAGATGAGGTCGTAATTTTCTCTTGTCTTGGCAATATAGCTCAGCGAATCGCTCTGGATGATTGCACAATTGTCCAGACAGCCCAGAGCCGCTGCATTGCGTTCGATGATATCGAGTGCGTCGCCCGCATCATCGACAAAAACGACATGCCGTGCTCCGCGGCTTAGCGCTTCGAAACCGAGACTTCCACTTCCGGCATAGAGATCTAGGACAGCAGCGCCTGTCAATCTCAGACGATTTTGCAGCATATTATAGATGGTCGTTTTCACCCTGTCCGTCACCGGACGGATACTGCGGTCGTTCAGAGATTCCAGTGACCTTCCTTTGTATGAACCGGTAATAATCCGCATACTACGCCTGTCGCAGAGCGAGACCAACCGCTCCGGAGAAACGGTGCTCCAATCCGGTAAATGCGTCATAGCCGATAAAGGAGGATGTCGTAATCATTTGCCGGAAGGGATTCACCATGAGGACCTTGTATCCGAGGGCTTCCTGGAGCGGCAGCTTCAGGTCGGACGGAACAGCGGGTCCGCAGCAGTAGATTTCGTTCAAAGTGGTTTCAGTAATAACTTCTTTAACGAGGTCGATCACACCCTGCGGAGAAGTGTTAATCCCATATCTATACTGGGTAAGCCGCCCGCCTATCTCCAAGCCAATATCGATCCGGTTGTGGGAACAGTAGAGTAATACAATTGATTTATTTTTCACCTCAGGAAAATTAAGCAAGAGCGATTGCTCGGCGCCAAAATACGCTCCATCGACTACGTGCAAGGCAATTTTCCTGCGTTCGAGATTTTCCTGTATTTTATAAATGTATAATTGCTTTACCGCCACTGCAATTACATCCGCTACCTGATTCTGCGGATTTGCACGCAGGACATGCAGGTCGTACAGATAATCCTTCGGTTGATATCCCTCCACGAGGTTCGACAGCTCCCAGTGGACATGTTCATTCTGTTCCACCTTCGAAAGTGTTGTGTCTATTGGAAACTGATGGAGAAGTACATCCGCCATATCCAATCCTACCGAAACTTTCTCGATTTTCTTCAGGGCTCGGGTTTTCGGTTCAAGAATGTACTCTAAAAACCACAACGCATTCTGACCGGCATTAATAAATTCTTCGAGATGGAGCAGCTTTGTTTCTCTTTCCCGTACCTCGAATACGGCGAGGTGTGCAACTCCTCCGGAATAACTTACTCCTGCGATACATTCCTTACTCATGGTCAGCTCCTATTGTGACGAAGGGTGCGATTTTTTTAAATTTTTTCTCCCCGATTCCCTCAACGGACAACAGTTCCCTGATTGATTTAAATCGGCCGTGACGATTACGATACGAGAGTATTCTTTCCGCGATTACGTCACCTATTCCGGGCAGCCGTACGAACTGAGCTTTCGTCGCCGTGTTGATGTCGATTTTTAAATCAGGCACATCGCTCTGTGCCAGCACACGGTTTTCAGGTGAATCCGGGAGTTGAGTTTTAGTAACATTCTGTGTATCGGAAAGAATTGAGAATGTCGAATCGATTGAGGCGTAATCATACTGCGACGGTCCGTCGAATGCTGATTTAGCAATTTTGATAGTGATGCCGACGAGGAATGTGGAGAGGAGGATAAGGACAACCCGGCGTTCCGCCGGGGTGAAACCAAATGTCTGATTAAATTTTGCGAGTAAGTTCATTTACGAAGAAAATATATCTTTCATTCGCTCGAAGAAGCTCTTGTCGGAATTAGCCGACGTATCTCCTTCATGCGGCTGAACGTGTTCACATTTCCCGAGTTGCTTTAGAAGATCTTTCTCTTCCTTGGTTAGGTGAGTCGGAACCCATACGTTAACCCGCACAAGCTGATCGCCCCTGTAGTCACCCCTGAGATTCGGGATACCTTTTCCTCTCATGCGAAGAATTTTTCCCGACTGTGTCCCTGGTTCGATTTTCAGCTTCGAACGCCCCGTCAATGTAGGGACTTCAACCTCCGTTCCCAGCGCAACATGTGGATAACTGATGAGAAGATCCAATATTACATCGTCTCCGTTCCGGTTGAATACTTTATGCGGCTCTTCTTCGATGACAACTATGAGATCTCCCGCTTCACCGCCCCGTTGTCCTGTGTTCCCCTGACTATGCAGCGGAATATAGTTACCCTCCGATACTCCCGCAGGTACGTTTACTTTAATAGTTGTTTCCCCGTGTATACGTCCCTCTCCTCCGCAGGCCGTGCATCGCTCCTTGATTACTTTCCCCTCGCCATGACAGTTGTTGCATGTGGTCACACTTACGAATTGTCCGAAAACAGAGCGGGAAACCTGACGGACTTCTCCGCTGCCGTTGCAAACTGTACATGTGGTCTTGGAAGTACCTGCCTTAGCTCCGCCTCCGCTACACACATCGCACGATTTCCATCGTTTTACTTTCAGCTTCTTCTCCACACCGGAGGCTATTTCTTCCAGTGTGAGCTTTAAACGGATCTTCAGGTCTGAACCGGGTATGCCTACCTGACGCCGACCCCGCGAAGAAAAACGCCCCCCTGTAAATACTTCCTCAAAAATTCCCCCGCCAAAACCACCGCCAAATATATCGCTGAAGTGACGGAAGATATCATCAAAATTTGTGTAAGTGTGGAAATCAGAACCTGCCCGAAGTCCTTCGTGTCCGAATTGATCATACCTCTGCCGTTTACTGTCATCACTCAGGACCTCGTATGCCTCTGCGGCTTCCTTGAATTTCTCTTCCGCTTCCTTGTTGTTCTGATTGCGATCCGGGTGCCACTTCATCGCGGCTTTCCGGTATGCTTTTTTGATCTCATCCTGAGATGCATTCCGCAGAACTTCCAGCACTTCGTAGTAATCTCGTTTAGACATTGCGTTATTCCTCCCCTTCCCCATCCGGCTTATCCGACTGACCTTCAGCTTGTGCGGAAGAAACAATGACCTTCGCATGACGAATCACTCTATCGTGCAGCATATACCCCTTTTCAACCTCCTGAATGACTGTGTGGTGAGGATGATCTGAATTCTCTACCTGCAGGAGCGCGTCGTGGTAGTTGGGATCAAATGGTTTACCAACCACTTCCATCGGCGTCACACCGTGGGCTTCTAGTACTTTCCTCAACTTGCTGTATATCAATTCGACACCTTTAACTAAACTCTGGTTTTCTTTCGTATTCCTGTCGCCTGCCTTTGCGGCCGATTCTTCGAATGCTTTAAAAGACCGCTCAAAATCATCTACAACCGGAAGAAATTTTTCGAGAAGTTCTTCATTAGCGTACCTCACAAAGTTTGAATAATCGTTATCGATGCGTTTTTTATAATTATCAAATTCGGCCGCTTTCCGAAGTAATTGATCCTTATACAAGGCAAGATTACTTTCAAGCTCGGTCACCTTTGCGCTCAGCATGTCGATTTCCGACAGCTCAGGGAGTTGAGCCGGCGCCTGCCTGTCATCATTTTCTGCGTTATCTGCTGCCGTCTGGTTTGTGTTCTCCTCGTTCATAGGAATATACTTTAGTGGAAATACCTGTGAAATGTGATATTGAATATTCAATAATAACCAATTCCGAAAATATTTGCAACAACGGAGGTTATTCCTATAATAGTCATTCTTTCCATCATTGTTTCTTCCAACTGATTTGAGTATATTTTACAAATAAGCAACGGGGCTGTAGCTCAGCTGGTTGAGCGTTCGGTTCGCATCCGAAAGGTCGAGGGTTCGAATCCCTTCAGCTCCACAACGTGATCCATAACTGCCTGCCGGAGGATATTGAACCAAATAATTTAAGGCACTATCCTGCATCAGGTACTTCATCCGCTTCAATAATTAATATAAACAATTCTTTATGGTTCCCAATCGTCTGATCAGAGAAAAATCCCCCTATTTACTTCAGCATGCACATAATCCGGTTGATTGGTATCCTTGGGGGGAAGAAGCATTCCTCAAAGCACGGGCCGAAGATAAACCCATCTTCCTCTCTGTTGGCTATTCCACATGCTATTGGTGCCACGTGATGGAGCGGGAAGTTTTTGAAAATGAAACGATTGCAAAACTCATGAATGAATATCTGGTCTGTATTAAAGTCGACAGGGAGGAACGGCCCGATGTAGACCGAATCTACATGAATGCAATTCAGGTAATGACGGATCAGGGCGGATGGCCGATGTCTGTTTTTCTTACGCCTGACTTAAAACCCTTCTTCGGGGCAACGTATATCCCTCCGACACCGCGCTACGGTCGCCCCGGATTCCCCAAGATCGTCAAACGTATCGATTACCTGTGGAAAAACGAAAGACATAAGATACTTGAATCGAGTTCAAGAATCGTAGATTATCTGAAGGCAAATGCGGCACCGCTGAAAAAAAGAGTTTTGTCCGAATCAGTACTTGAAACTGCATATCAATATCTTGTAAAGAACTTCGACCCCGCTCATGGCGGTTTCGGAGGTGCACCCAAATTTCCACGCCCGGTCACTTACAATTTTCTTCTGAGATACTTTAAACGAACTGGGAACAAACAGGCGCTCCAGATGACCCTATCAACGCTTCGAGCGATGGCAGACGGCGGCATGTACGATCAGCTTGGCGGAGGATTCCACCGCTACTCAGTCGACGGCCAGTGGCGGGTTCCGCACTTTGAAAAAATGCTTTACGATCAGGCGCAGTTGGCGGTCAGTTATCTTGAAGCATTCCAGATCACAAAGGATGGGGGGTATGCGGACATCGCGCGGGAAACGCTTGATTATGTCGCACAGAAACTTACCCACAACGAGGGGGGATTTTATACCGCCGAAGATGCGGAGAGTGTTCCCGACGCTTCCAAACCTCAAGAAAAGGAAGAGGGCGCTTTTTATACATGGACGAAAGAAGAAATAAGCGCAATTCTCGGACATGCGGATGCTGAAATATTCTATTTCCACTTCGGCGTGGAAGAATTAGGTAACGCGCTTCATGATCCGATGAACGTCTTTTACGGAAAAAACATACTGTACCGTGCGCGTACGGTAAAAGAGACCGCGGATACGTTTTCCCTGACTCCCGACAATATCACAAGCATCATAGATTCGTCGATGCGGAAACTCGTTCAGGAGCGTGAAAAACGGTTCCATCCGCATTTAGACGATAAAATTATTACCGCGTGGAACGGTTTGATGATCTCGGCATTTTCAAAGGGATATACCGTCATCCGTCATGAGGAGTATCTGAAGAGCGCAGTTAATGCTGTCCGGTTTATCATGAATTATCTCTATGACTCGTTGACCGGAAAACTATTTCGCCGTTACCGGGACGGAGAGGCGGGTCATGCGGGAGGATTGCAAGATTACGCGTTTCTCATACAGGGATTACTTGACCTTTATGAAGCATCCTTCGATATATCTTATATTGAGCATGCGAACAATCTCATGCATAAGCAGATTGATCTTTTCCGGGATAGTACCGGGGGCGGATTTTACGATACAACCGATGAAGATTCTTCCCTTATCCTCCGGAGTAAAGAATTTTACGATAGCGCTGAACCGACAGGTAATTCAATCAGTGCGTTAAATCTTTTGCGCCTGTCGTATTTTACAAACAACTCTGAATGGCGGTACATGGCCGTAAAAACGATAGAAGCTCTTGGAGTTCATCTCACCGATAATCCGGAGGCGATGGTACAATTGCTCGTTGCATACCAATGGAGTCTCGGAGTACCGCAGGAAATAATCATTGCAGGGAATCGCGGTGCCGCCGAAACGCAGGGATTCATAGACGAAGTACAATCCCGCTTCCTTCCCCACAAAGTTGTTATCTTTACAGACGGCAGTGAAATTCAAAAAAGACTTGCTCATTTTCTTCCAATCATAAACAATATGAATCCGAGCGGGGGCAAGGTGACAGCATACATTTGCGAAAATTTTTCATGCCAATTACCGATTACCGATATAGAAATTCTTCGTCAAACTTTGGCCAAATTATAAAGGGAGAACTCGATCACCCCCATCTGAAGATGGGGGCTATATAGGCAAATTCTATTAATCTATTGTTATATATAGAGTTACACCAATTACACATATCCATAAATTTTTTCTTAGATTTTACTTGACTTTGTGATATCATTTTGCTATCATTATGATAGCACACAATATTAGAGGAATTAAAAATGAAAACAGTCACAGAAAAACCGGCAATCCGAGTCAATGGCTACATCGCGTTCTTTCTATTCCTTATTCTACTCGGATTGAATGCCTATCTGATATACTGGATGGCATCGAACGAGGATCCTTCCTACATCCTTACCGAAATCATACTTTTCATCGTAACGGCAATAATGATGGGCGGATTTTTCATCGTCCAGCCGAACGAAGCACGTGTCCTGACACTATTCGGCAAGTACATAGGATCGGTCCGCGACGATGGTTTCTGGTGGGCGAATCCTTTCACCATAAAAAAACACGTATCTCTCAGAATACGCAATTTCAACAGCGAGAAAATAAAGGTCAACGACCTGCATGGAAATCCGATTGAAATTGGCGCCGTGGTAGTATGGCGCGTCATCGATTCATCCAGAGCGTTATTCGACGTTGAGCACTATGAAAACTTCGTGGCCATCCAGAGCGAAACGGCAATTCGCGCGCTCGCATCCGAATACCCGTACGATGTTGCGGATGAGGACCGACCGTCACTGCGCGGCAATCCGAACGATATTGCCGAACGGCTCAAACATCAGGTTCAAACCCGTCTGGAGGTTGCCGGCGTTGAAGTAACCGAATCACGGCTCAGCCACCTTGCTTACGCTCCTGAGATTGCACAGGTCATGCTCCGGCGCCAGCAGGCACAGGCAATCATCGCAGCACGGCAGAAAATCGACGAGGGGGCAGTCGGAATGGTCCAGCAAGCCCTTCATGCCCTTAGCGAACAAAAGGTAGTAGAGCTGGATGAAGATAAGAAAGCAACTATGGTGAACAACCTGCTCGTGGCACTCGTTTCAGAGGCAGAAGTACAGCCGATCATCAATACCGGCACACTTTACCAGTGAGTGAAAAGAAAAAATTCCTCCTCCGTCTCGACAGTGATGCACACGCAGCCCTCGAAAAATGGGCCGCTGATGACCTGCGGAGTATCAACGCACAGATAGAGTTCATCCTCATTGAATCACTGCGGAAAAACGGAAGATGGAAAACAAAATCCGGTAAAACGGAGGAAACCGATGCAGCTGAAAAATAAATTATAACATTAATCCTGAAAAGATAAGACCTAGATCCGATATGCGCAGCATTCACCATCTGATAGATCATCCTCTGACACTCTTACAGCCGAAGATGATGAAATTACAATACGAATTACGCTTCGGCGATGAAATTATAGCAAAGGTAACGTTTCCGAAGGTCCTAAGTAAACATGCCGAAGTTGTTACCGCCGACGGGACCTGGACCATATCGCGGGAAGGTTTTTTCAAGAGAACAATACGAGCAATCCGTGAGGGTGAATCGCATGATTCAGCAGTGTGCTCTTCAAATTACTGGAAAGATAAAACTACGATTATCTTTTCGGACAGGACAAAATATTTTGTCAAATCCAATCTCTGGAAATCCCTTACCGAAATACGAAAGGAAACCGGAGAGATTGTCATCTCCATGAAAACGGAAGGCCTTCTGCGGAATACAACCAGAATAACGATGAACCGTACAGCGGCAATAACTCCCGCACTGCCGCTCCTCGTCATGCTCGGTATCTACCTCGAAATTCTCACCCGGCGGGATTCCCACGCGAAGGTAGTCGCCTGCGGCATCTAGCGGGTATCACCTACTGTTAATCAACAATGAATACCCTAGCACCAGGTTCGGTATAGACAAGGTGCGGATTTGTTTCGTCATCTCCCGACTGAAAACTCATGCCTGATCGAAGAACATGCGAAGCGCCATCCTTCAGTAGAATTACACATTCACCTTTAAGAACAAGAAGGACATGGCCCTTCGGACAGTAATGATCCGATCGAAAGCCGGGACTATATTCCACCATGCGGACCCGGATATTGCCTCCTTCGAAAGTCTGCCAGAATGAAGTGCCAGTCTCACCTTTATGCTCTATCGGCTTGATCTTGTCCCATTCTGTTGTAACGAACGGTACACCCTCGATCTTCATACGTTCATCTCCTTACACAGATAAATTTTCCGAACCCTCCGCCCGGATGCTTAAATTTATAGATAAAATAATGCTCCCCCGCGGAGAGCATCCATTTTCATTTAAATATCTGCGGCATCAGCGGTCATGTTCCCTCAGTGTAATCTTCCATGTAGCGCTGTTGTTCCTTTGTAAGCCTGTCGATTTTCAAGTCCATCGTTTCCAGCTTCAAAGTTGCGATTTCCTGATCCTGTTCGACCGGGATATCATAAACCTTGTTCTCGAGGCGCTTCCCCCGTTTACCCATTCCCACGAGCCACAACTGAGCCATGAACTGGTTCGCAAAAGACATGTCCATCACCTCCGACGGGTGACCTTCAGCTGCGGCGAGATTAACAAGCCTTCCCTTTGCCAGAACATAGATCCGTCGGCCGTTTCTTAGCAAATACTCCTCATTATTTTGCCTGATTTCCTTCACTGCTTTTGCAAATTTACCGGCATGGTTGAGGTTAACTTCACAGTCGTAGTGCCCTGTATTGCAAACGATAGCGCCCTCCTTCATTAACCTGAAGTGACGATCGACTATGACATCCTTAACGCCTGTGGCTGTTACAAAGACATCACCTATTTTTGCGGCCTCATCCATTTTCATGACGCGCATCCCATCGAGCGTTGCCTTGAGTGCGGCCGTCGGCTTCACCTCCGTAACGATCACATTCGCGCCCATACCTTTGGCACGCATTGCTACTCCTTTACCGCAATGTCCGTACCCCGCAACAACGAAGTTTTTCCCAGCAAGCAATATACTTGTTGAGCGAAGAATTCCATCGAGCGTCGATTGACCCGTCCCGTAAACGTTGTCAAAGTCCCACTTCGTTTCGGCATCGTTCACTGCAACGACGGGATAGTTTAACGCTCCATCCTTGTCCATTGCACGGAGACGATGGACACCCGTTGTAGTTTCCTCCGTCCCGCCTATCACGTACTTACGCGCAAATTCCGGATGTTTATTGTGGATCGTAAAAATGAGATCGGCGCCATCATCGAGAGTAAGATTGGGGTGTATCTTTAACGTTTCCTCGATGCACCAGTAGAAATCCTTCACCGACATCCCGTGCCATGCAAATATCGAAATACCATCTGCAGCAAGCGCTGCAGCGACCGCATCGTTGGTTGAGAGCGGATTGCACCCGCTCCAGCTCACTTGCGCTCCTGCCTCTACGAATGTTTTTACAAGGACAGCCGTTTCTTTTGTAACGTGGAGACACCCGGCAATGCTGTAACCTTTCAGAGGCTTTGTTTTTCGGTATTTTTCCCTCAGTGCCATGAGAACGGGCATGCGTGATTCCGCCCATGCTATGAGGTTACGCCCTTCGACTGCAAGAGCTAAATTTCTGACTTTATAATGTCCTTTTTTCGAATCCATAGTTATGCATTTGAGTTAATGAGAACAAATTATTTAAAATAAAACCGTACCTGTGCATATATATCACATTAAAGAACAGCATCTCGGCTATTTTACAGCTTTCCGGAGAGTTTTTACCTCATCGGTCTTTTCCCATGTAAATTCTTTTTCATTACGACCGAAATGACCGTAGTTTGACGTCAGTCGATAGATCGGACGACGTAGATCGAGTCGCTCGATAATGCCGCACGGAGTCATATCAAACGGCGCTTCCTCGACGATATTCTTTTTCATTATAGTTTCTAATTCAGTATCAGGAATCACACCGGTTCCGAATGTCTGGATATGGAGTGATAGCGGTTCTTTCACACCGATAGCGTATGATATCTGAATCAGGCATTCGCTCGCGAGCTGGGCGGCAACAATGTTTTTTGCCATATGACGAGCGGCATAGGCGGCACTCCTATCGACCTTTGTCGGATCCTTGCCGGAAAACGCACCGCCGCCGTGCGGCGCCCGTCCGCCGTACGTATCGACCACAATTTTTCTTCCAGTGAGTCCGCTGTCGCCATGAGGCCCACCGATCTCGAACATTCCGGTCGGATTGACTAAGTAACGGGTCTGTTTATCAAGCATCTCTTCCGGGATGACCTGCTTTATGACATATTTGATTACATCCTCACGGATTCTGGTCTGCGAAATCTTAGGTGCATGTTGCGTTGATACTACAATAGTGTGCACGCGAACCGGCTTTTTGCCCTCATATTCGATAGTCACCTGTGATTTCGCGTCAGGCCTTATATACGGCATGATGCTGCCATGTTTCTTACGGATGCGCGACAGCTGTTTCACAATTTTATGGGCATACATGATCGGCATCGGCATAAGCTCCGGTGTTTCCGTGCACGCATATCCGAACATCATCCCTTGATCACCAGCACCGCCTGTATCGACACCCTTGGCGATGTCCGGCGACTGGGAGTGAAGAGTCGAAAGGACTGCACACGAATCAGCATCGAAACCAATTCCGGCTTCTGTGTATCCGATATCCTTTACGACATCGCGCACGACTTTCTGAACATCGACGTATCCGTTCGTCGTCACCTCGCCGCCCACGAGCACGAGGCCCGTCGTGACGAAACACTCACATGCGACGCGTGAATGCGAATCCTGTTCAAATAACGAATCGAGAACTGCATCGGAAATATGATCGCAAACCTTATCCGGATGCCCTTCGGATACCGACTCAGATGTAAATAGATATGACATAGATATTCCTTTTCATGATTGATACTCGGATGAATCACCGATATTTAACTTTTTGACAGATCCACGTATGACCGCACGGTTACCGATCAGTGAATCTTCAAGCACGATATTCTCCACAACAGCGCCCTCGCCGACGATGGAATTCCGGATGATCGAATCGTGTATCTTCGCGCCTTCAGCGATTGTCGTGTATGGACCGATAATCGAATTTGTGACCGTCGCATTATCTGCAATAAATACCGGTGATTGTATGGATACTCCCTTTTGCTCACGATAATGAGATTTTTGCCCGAGAAGATGGCGGTTAGTTGCAAGTACCGTTTCGGGCTTTCCGCAGTCGTACCAGCCCTCGACAGGGAATGTTTTGATCTTTTCACCGTGCTTCACCATAAGCTGGAGTGCATCGGTTAGCTGATACTCCCCTTTTGTTTTACGATCCAATTGAATCAATTCAGTAATACATTCAAACAGGAGTGACGGATTCTCGATCCAGTACAATCCCACGATTGCGAGGTTGCTCTGCGGTTTCTCTGGTTTTTCAATTAAGCTTGTCACAAAACCGTTTTGCATTTCAACTACACCGAAACGGCGGGGATCGTCAACGCTCTTGACGCCGAGCGAACTGAAGCCGCCGCGTATCACCGGTTTAAGATCGACGTCAAATATCGTATCGCCAAGGATAATGAGTACAGGTCCGGATTTACAAGTATCTTGCGCGATATGGACAGCATGAGCCAAGCCTCGCTGTTCCGGCTGGTGAACAAAGTCAACTTTGATTTTGTAATTCGCTTTGATGTAGTCCCGGATCATATCTCCCAGGTGGCCTACCACCAGAGTGGCTTCCGTAAAGCCATCTGCAATTATTTTATCAAAAATATGACCGATGATAGGTTTCCCGCCGACATTGAGTAGAACTTTGGGCAGTGTGTACGTATGCGGTCTCAGTCGTTTTCCGATCCCGGCTACAGGAATTATGGCTCTCATCCGATAGGTAGTAAGGTGACTGAATGTTGTGCCCCCAACCGGATTCTCCGCCAGAGGCGGATGCGCCTATAGCGCAGAACCGAATTAGGGTATCGTGCCCCCAACGAGATTCGAACTCGTGTTACAGGCTTGAAAAGTCTACACACCTCTCTAATGTCGCGAATGCGGTTTACTTTGCAGGAGTGAATGGGTCCAGTTTGCTGCTTTCTGCACTATCTCGTCACACATGAGCCACAGCGCGTATGAGTG
>CAYGZY010000174.1:0-5587 GCA_964354485.1 uncultured Chlorobiaceae bacterium
CGAAAATACATATGTTGCCAGCAAGTTTTGTTCTGAACTCACAGGGGTGAAAGGTTTATTACTGAAAACCGGACCTAACGAGACTGCCGCCCGGAACGCGTCGATAAGCCCCCATCCCGTGAAATTGTTGGGAACAGGACGGTGTGCTCCGGTATCGATCGGCGCTGCAGCGGCTCTCAGGGCATCACGGACTTCAATAGGTCTTAATTCCGGTCGTACCGACAGGAGAAGTGCAGCGGCGCCGGCAGTAAGAGGCGTCGCAAGCGATGTACCCTGTGAATAACCGTATGTATCCGGTCCTGGTACGCGCGCATGATACACATTCACGCCCGGAGCAACTACATCTGGTTTTGTACGGCCATCGTTTGTTGGACCAGTAGAACTGAATATCGCAAGTCTTCCATTGAATGACACAGCTCCGACTGAAATAATACTGTCTGCGTCTGCGGGAGTGGTCATCGTTCCGGTGATCCCGTTGCCATTCCCCTCATTTCCCATCGAAGTGCACACGACTACTCCAAGACGTGAAGCCCTTGCCGCGGCTCGTGCCGTGATGGATGTGTTACCGTCAAAGTCGCCGTTTTCCCAGAAGTAACCCGTTCCATCATCGAAGAGATCGTAGGCGAGAGAACTGCTCACGACATCGGCTCCCAATCCTTCCAGCCACTCGATGCCCGCGGCCCAGTAGTCTTCTTCGGTCTGAAACTCCGTCGAATCGTATTCCGTCTTCGCCAGTAAAAACTCCGCATCAAACGCGGCTCCGATAAGGTATCCGGGCTTATAACCGCCGACAACCGAGAATGTAAGTGTGCCGTGACTGTCTTCTATCTCAGGATCATTCTGTTCATTAGCTGTATTATCGTCATTGAATATAAAATCGTACTCCGCGAGAACTCGGCGGGTCTGAAGAGCTTCGTGTAATTTCCAACGATAACCGCTGTCGAGCATCCCTATGAGAACACGGTGACCCGTAATCCCTGCGTCGTGAAGCTGAATAATGTTGGACATGTTCAGCTGGTTGTACGATACACCATAGTCGTGTGCCAAACCTTTACGAAACGGGACGGTCGATTCTGCCACAGCAGAGTAGTCATGTCTTCCTCTGAATATTTTCACAGGCTCTACTTTCGCTACAAACTGGAAGGAGAGTACTGCTTTACGGATTGCCGGAGTGAGGATAAAACTTGCCGCATTGAACCACCGGCTTTTCTGGACGAGTTTTCCTCCAAGCTCGGTGATGCGCTGAATATACGGCTCATGGAGTAGTATGTCTGCTTCGTCAAGGAGGTGATCTCTGTCAATTACTTTAGCCCTGCGTGCGAGCGCTCTCGGGGTGATGTATACGGATATCTGTTGAGTTTTTCCTTCGTCCGTTGTGATATTACCGGAAGGTATTATGGCATTTCCTTTATCGGTGAAGTAAACCCAGTATTTTGCCGACTGGCACCAGCTTTCGGAGACAGCGAACGCGAGGAGAATTGTTACGCAGGATAGTATTATACTGATCCTCATGGTCACGAGGATTCACCTTATCAGATATTTTCCATGAGTTTTTGTACAATCTGAATTGCGCTGACACCGTCTGCCTCAGCGTTAAAATTTGGTACGATGCGGTGCCGCAGAACGGGACCAACGACTGCACGGACGTCTTCGATGTCCGGCGTATGTCTCCCGTCAAGTATTGCTCTCGTCTTGGCGCCCAGAATAAGGTACTGTGACGCCCGGGGACCTGCTCCCCAGCTCAGCCAATCCCTGATATACTGCGGCGCATTAGGATCTCTCGGCCTTGTTCGTGTTACCAGCTGGACGGCATACGAAATGACATTGTCTGCCGCCGGGACACGGCGTACCAATTCCTGGAAAAAGAGAATTTCACTCCGCCCCAAAACATGCTGAAGAGAGGGTACATACATGCTTGTCGTCGATTTCACAATATCGATTTCTTCCTTCTCAGAGGGGTAATCGAGCCACAGATTGAACATGAATCTGTCCAGTTGCGCTTTCGGCAGAGGATATGTTCCTTCCTGTTCGATCGGATTCTGTGTTGCGAGAACGAAGAAAGGTTCTTCCAGAATATACTTCTGGCCTGCGGCAGTGACGTGGTGTTCCTGCATCGCTTCAAGAAGAGCCGCCTGTGTTTTCGGAGGAGTGCGGTTGATTTCATCGGCGAGGAGGATATTGGCAAATACGGGCCCTCGGACGAACTTGAACGATTTCTTCCCTGTTGCCCGGTCATCCTCGATTATTTCCGTGCCGGTAATATCGCTCGGCATAAGATCGGGTGTAAATTGGATCCTGCTGAATTTGAGATCGAGCACTTCAGCGACTGTTTTGATGAGGAGCGTTTTGGCAAGCCCGGGAACACCGACGAGCAGGCAATGCCCCCGCGCAAGGAGTGAGATCAGGAGTTCCTCGATGACGCGTTCCTGTCCGATAATGACTTTGGCAATTTCTTTCCTCATCGCACTGAAGTTCTCCTTCAGAGATGCTACCGCTTCAACGTCGCTGAGTTTATCCATGTTTTGATTGTTTCTCACACAAAGTCCTCTTTTTATTGTCGAACATCCCAGTATATCTCGGACCGGAGTTGTTTAATCCAGTCCTGGTACACGGTGTTTCGCTTGAATGAAGTCGCAAGCTGTTGTAATCTGTTCCAGTCGGTCGAGAGCGTCATCGAATGTTCGGGAATTCGCGTTTTCAGATACAGAATCTGAAATCCCCTGGTACTGCCCGAAATAAATTCCACCGGCAGGCTGATCTCTCCTTCCTTCAGTTCTTTTACTGCCTCTACGACTGACGGGTCGAACTGTTTAACGGAATACCTGCCCAGAAAACCGCCGAGTGAAGCAGATTCTTTATCATCGGAGTACTTCTTAGCAAGGTCGGAGAAATTGGAACCGGCTGCCACACTCTCGCGCAATGCATTGAGGAATGCGATCGTTGAATCGGATTCTGATCCATCCCGTTTTAGCTTAAAGAGTATGTGGCGGGGATGGACCTGCTCGCCTCGCCGTTCAACAAGTTGAATGATATGAAAGCCGATAGGCGTCTCTACTACGTTGGATAGCGCACTGTCCTTAAGAGCGAAGACAGCTTCTTCAAATTCTGCAAAGAATTCACCCCGCCGTACAAATCCCAGATTGCCTCCGTACAATTTTGTGGCGGCATCTTCGGAGTACCGCTTTGCAAAATCGGCAAAGTCGCCTCCGGTTCGTATAGAATCCAGGATCCGCTTAGCCTGCGCTCTGATGCTGTCCTTAAGTTGTTGACTCACTTTAGGTACGCTAAAAATATGGTACAACTCCAGCTCCTCGGGGACAAGGGTAAGACTGTCTTTATATTGTTCAAAGAAATCCTCCACTTCCCGACGTGAGGCATTAATTGTCATGTTTTTCGCTTCCCACAATTTCGCGGAGAGCATTTGCTTCCGCATGCCGTCGCGGTACTCTCTTTTGAGGCGCGGTATCGACATCCCGAAAACTTCTTCCACTTTTTTTTCGGAGCCAAGCTGCTGAACGCGCTGTGCTATCTGTGCGTCGAGTTCATTGTTGACCTCATCTTCGGTGACAACGATATTCGTATCTTCAAGCGCCTTTGAGAGAACTAATTTCTCATTGATCATAACCTCAAGCACCTGTTCGCGCAAGCCCGGTGTATTTGGCTCGACCCGGTTGGAAAACGTGTACAGCTCAATCTGCGAGTTCAAATCTGATAGAAATATCGGTTCCCTGCCGACAACAGCGACCACCCGGTCGACAACCTCCTGCTGAGAATGAAGCGCCGGTGCGGCGAGGAGTAATATAAAAAGAAGCATGTAAGCTTTATTGAGATGGCGTGTACGCACTATCCGTTTCCTTTTCTGTACTGCTGAAAATTTCCACACGATAATTACCCCGCAATCGGTTGATAAGATTGTCATAGCGGCTGCGTCTCTCCTCCATGATCAGACGCATTTTTACTTCATCATAGACCACATCGATTGTCGCCGGGCTGCCGGTTTTCACTTTATCGAGCACCTGAAGCACGCTGTATCCGAGAGTCGTTTTCACCGGAAATGAAATTTCGTTAGGCCCCAATATTGAAGCGACCCGCCAGAGTTCCGTCGGATAGAGTGTTTTCCGTGTATACAGTCTGTTTTCCTCTCTCACAACGATTTTTTTCGCCGAAGAAGTGTCGTACACTACCCCACCCGCTGCATCGGTACATGATGTTCCCGAATTTAACGCTGCCGCAAACGAAACCGCCGGTTTGCGTTCCGAGAACGTAATGAGGTTAAGTCGTACCATATCTTCCCGAACATAGAATTCCGACTGATGGTTTGTAAAGTATTGCCGGAGAGCTTCATCGCTGATTTCGGCTGTGTCATTATATACTTCCTGCCGAAGAAAATTTTGTATCGTGATCTGCCGCCCAAGCTCCTGCATCTGCTTCTTATACTGCTCCATGTCCTGCCTACCTTTTCTGAGCGCCTCCTGGTAGAAGATCTCATCCTCCACCCATCTATTGATGTATACATTCACCCTGTCGTCATACGGCGTACGGGTAGTATCGATACATGCTTTCGCTTCGTCAAGGGTCAGAGTGGCATCTCCGACCCTGGCGAGAATGGTTACATCGGTTTGCCGCCGGCATCCGACGGTCAAGATGGTAAAAGCACAGAACAACACCCATACGGCACGGATCATTTTTCTGCAGCCGGTTCCTGAAACGCTTTGCTCAGCAGTTCTTTGTACTGCGTGACCGTGTGTTTTTTTCTGATACGATCGAGCCACTGCTGTTCCAGCTTTTTGGAATAATCCTCCTGGTAATTGTTGGATACTTCAGCGCCGGCTTCCTCGAAAGTTTTCTGTCTTGGCGGTTCCTTCGCCAGTAACTTGACGATGACCCACGATCCTTCCTCAAGTTCAAACGGCTCTGAATATTCTCCGAGTCCCAACGTCGCTCCCTGTATTGTAATTTCATCTGTATCGACAGGTTCCAATCCGCGCGATCCGTCTTCGTTCTTGGATGGTGGAAATTCTTTGTAGCGCGAGACGAGGTCTTCGAATTGGGCGCCCTTTTTTAAAGAATCATACACCATGAAGGCAAGTGTATCCGCATGAAACATCAGGACGTGAACATTCACCATTTCGGGGAACATGTATTTCTCTCTATGGTTTTCATAGAACTCCCGGAGGGCGGTATCGGAAACAGTTGTCTTGCTCCATACCTCCAGTTGTTCCGCTTTGTAGAGAACAATTCCGTCGGTGTATTCCTTCATAAGCGCCGCAAAATCCGGATTGCGATCTTCCAATCCGATTGATTTTGTGATCAGCAGTAACTGTTCAGCAATTTTTTCCACTTTTGGTTTCAGTTCTGCCGCGCGCAGGATCACACCGCGGTACTCCGGACGAGTGGCAAGGATTCTGGCGACACTATCAATAGAAACGGGTTGCCCGTTGAACGTAATGAGCGCTCCCATCTTGACTGCCGGGGGTATTTCATCAGCCCAGGCGCTGTCATCTGTTGTGGTATTCGTATCAAGATGTGACACGAACGCTGTAAAGGCTTCTTCGCTGAAAGAATAACGATAATCCTTCTTCAACTG
>CAYGZY010000175.1:0-13101 GCA_964354485.1 uncultured Chlorobiaceae bacterium
TCATGCGGCTCTATAAAGAGTACGGTGTAAATCCTGCGGGCGGGTGCCTGCCGCTTCTGCTGCAGCTTCCGATTCTCTATGCATTGTGGGCAGTATTCAGTTCGGCTATTGAGCTTCGTCAGGCATCGTTCGTTCTATGGATTACGGATCTCTCCATTCCTGATATTATAATGAAACTGCCGTTCAGTATACCTCTTTTCAATATCAATGAGCTCAGCGGACTCGCCCTGCTGATGGGCGCAACGATGTTTATACAGCAGAAAATGTCGGTAAAGGACCCGCGGCAAAAAATGATGGTATGGATGATGCCGCTCCTGATGACTCTAATGTTTAATGCTTTTCCCTCGGGAATGAACCTCTATTATTTCGTATTCAACCTCCTCTCTATCGGACAACAGGCATGGGTGAATAAACAGCATAAGGGTGAACCACTCAGGAAAGTGGAACCGAAAAAAAACAGAGGAGGATGGATCGCACGCATCGCAAAGGATCTTCCTCAGACGAAGCGATAAAATATTTTCAAATAATCAATAGCCCCCGGCTTAAGCCGGGGGCTATTGATAGTTACCCCGCATCTTCCCGTGCGGGTTTTTTTTATAAGCGCTGACGCAGGGGGATTGTTTTTATACCTGAACTTTTCTACATTATTCCATTACCTTCATCATCTGTCCGTGGATAAAACAAATCATACGATAGCTGCAATTGCAACACCAATTGGTGAAGGCGGGATATCCGTCATCCGCATCAGCGGAAAAAATTCAATTGAAATTGCAGATATGCGCTTTAAGGGAAAACAGCCCCTCTCCAATTCCCAGTCACACACTGCCCATTACGGATCTTTTTCGGATAAGAACGGCGATATTATCGATGAAGTCGTTATAACGATATTCAGAATGCCGCATTCCTATACCGGCGAGGATGTTGTCGAGGTTAATTGCCATGGAGGAATATTCATAACGAGAATAATACTAGAAATAATTATCGCCTCCGGTGCCAGATTAGCTGATCCCGGTGAATTTACAAAACGTGCATTTTTAAACGGCAGAATGGATCTGGCTCAGGCAGAAGCGGTCGCCGATTTAATATCCTCTCACTCAGAATTATCGCGCAAAGCCTCCCTTTCGCAACTCCAGGGCTCCCTATCCCGGAAGATGAGCGAACTACGTAAGCAATTGCTGGATATTTGCAGCAGTCTGGAACTGGAGATTGATTTTTCCGAAGAAGGTATTGAATTAGTTGGAAGAGATAGAATCACAAATGACATTGAGACACTCATCAAGCAGATTGCTCAACTTATTGATTCTTATGAACTTGGGAAAGTGCTCAGGGAAGGCGTGAGGGTGGTACTCACAGGAAGACCTAACGTCGGGAAATCAAGTCTGATGAACGCCCTACTGGAGGAAGATAGAGCGATCGTAACACATATTTCAGGTACTACCCGCGATACAATTGAAGAAAATATTGTGATTGATGGAGTACTATTCACAATAATTGACACAGCGGGCCTTAAGAAAACCATAGACATTGTAGAACGGGAAGGAATCCGCCGGGCGAAGAAGCAAATTGAAAATGCTGATATTGTGGTTTTTATACTGGATGCGGTTCATACTTCCGATGAGGACATCGATTTTTTTAAAAAGATCTTTTCCCATAAGAAAAATGGAAAAAAGACTATAGTAGCTATTAATAAAATTGATCTTTTAGAAGACCGCACCTTCGGTGAGTTACCAAAGCAATTACATGATTTCCCACGTTATTTAATATCAGCAAAAGAAGGAATTGGTGTAAATGAGCTAAAAAATGGTTTAAAAGAAACGTCTCTTGGTAAGTCAATCCATGTACTGGAAAAAAGTTTCTTTATAACTAATCTGCGCCATAAAGGATTACTCGAGGGGGCTAAAAAGAGCTTGGGAAACTCAATCCTTAGCATCAATAAATCTGCTAGTAATGAATTCATTATTATTGATCTTCGGGAGGCAATTAATTCCATCGGTGAAATAACCGGTGAAATAACAAGTCAGGAAATTCTGGACAATATTTTTAGCCATTTCTGCATAGGAAAATGACGGGCTGTTTCACGTGAAACAATTGGCAAAATGTGATGTAATTGTTGCAGGAGGAGGACATGCCGGTATTGAGGCGGCCCTCGCAACCGCCAGAATCGGATTTAATACGCTATTGGTAACTCTTTCGAAAAAGGCGATTGGCAGGATGTCGTGTAATCCCGCTATCGGGGGAACGGCAAAAGGGCATTTAGTAAAAGAAATTGACGCGTTAGGCGGTGAAATGGCGAAAACCGCTGATAAAACCGGCATCCATTATCGAATGCTGAATATGTCAAAAGGACCGGCTGTCTGGTCTCCGAGATGTCAAAATGACAGAGAATGGTATTCCGCAGAATCAATAAAGGTAATTGAGAATCAGGCAAATTTATCAATCTTAGAAGATTCAATAGTCGACATCTTGACTGCGTCTGATGGTGATAATTCTTCTTACAAGTTGAGAGGAGCAATAACAATATCTGGTCGCGAAATTGAATGCAAAGCGCTCATATTATGCGCCGGCACGTTTCTTCGCGGATTAATGCACACCGGACTCGATAATCAGCCGGGTGGTCGTTATGGGGAGAGAGCTGTAACTGGATTGACTGAAAATCTTGAAAAACTTGGATTTATCACTGGGAGGTTAAAAACCGGAACTCCACCCAGGATTGATTTAAATAGTATAGATTTTTCGGAGGTTGAATCCCAGGGCGGGGACGAGCAAATGGATCCGCTTTCGCTCCATACGGATCGCATTTTGAACCCACAGATTCCGATGATGATAACATGTACAAATCGTAAAACACACGAAGTACTAAAGAAAGGATTTGATAAATCGCCCCTTTTTACCGGCCGAATTAAAGGTGTGGGACCGAGATATTGCCCGTCGATAGAAGATAAAATAGTTCGGTTCTCAGAGCGTGAGAGACACCTAATTTTTTTAGAACCGGAAGGATACAACACGCACATCGTCTATGTAAACGGTTTTTCGACTAGTCTGCCCTCTGACATCCAAATTGAAGGACTCCGTACGATACGAGGATTGAAAAATGTACGGATGCTAAGACATGGCTATGCCATAGAATATGATTTCTTTCCGCCGCACCAACTCAGAGCTACGCTTGAAACGAGGCTGGTTAGCGGATTGTATTTTGCCGGGCAAATAAACGGGACCTCCGGTTACGAAGAGGCGGCTGCTCAGGGATTGATTGCCGGCATCAATGCTGCACGAAAATTACAGGGGAAATACCACTTCATTCTAAAACGTTCGCAAGGATATATAGGCGTTTTAATAGACGATCTCGTCAGCAAAGGCACGGAGGAACCGTACAGGATGTTTACCTCAAGGGCGGAGTACAGACTATTACTTCGCCAGGACAATGCAGATCTGAGGCTAATGGATTATGGATATGAGAATGGTCTCATACCGAAGAATATATATGATCGCTTTAACAGGAAGCGAAAATATATCACTCACGGCATATCCTCACTCAAAAAAACCTCTATACAACCTTCGGAAGTGAACGAATACCTCATATCAAAGCAGACAAACGAAATTACGCAGAGTGCAAAGATGTACCAGCTCCTGCAACGCCCTGAGGTTACATTGAAGGATTTTTCCTCGCTTCTGACTGTTCGCGGCAATAAATATTGCGAGGAATTGAACCGGGATGTTGATGAAAAATTACGCCGAGAAATCCTGACACAGATTGAAATAGAAATAAAGTATGAAGGTTACATCGCACGTCAACTCGAAGATGTCAAGCGTTTTGAGCGACAGGAATCTATTGGCATTCCGGAAGGTTTTGATTATTCGAAAATTACATCTCTCTCAAGAGAAGCGAGAGAAAAATTATCCAAATTCAAACCGGTATCCATCGGTCAGGCATCTCGCATAAGCGGTGTCACCGGTGCCGATATTTCTGTGCTGATGGTTTACCTGAAACAATGAATCTTTGAAATGTTTCACGTGAAACTTTTTTTTATAAGTCTAATATAAACAATAATATACATTGATATGGATGATCCCGAATTTATCAGAAATATTTGCATAAAAAATCATTTAACAATTTCAGATCATCAGCTTCATCTCCTCGATCGATATGTCTCGCTTCTGTCTGAGTGGAATAAAAAAATTAATCTTCTTTCGCGTAAAGATGTAGAAAATATCCGGACCAGACATATTATTGGTTCACTGGCATTCCTCTTTGAAAATTTTCTCGCGGAAAAATGTACCATCGCAGATGTCGGAACGGGCGGCGGTCTTCCCGGCATCCCTCTCGCAATTATGCTTCCCGAAAGCACCATTACACTGATTGATTCCACAAGAAAAAAAATTACTACGGTGGAAGACATGATCCTTGCATTATCGCTGGGGAATGCAAGAATATTGCACGGCCGCGCCGAAGAACTTTCACAGAAACCGGATTATCGTAACTCCTTCGATTACGTTATTGCCCGCGCAGTCGGATCTATAGAGGATGTCGTAAAGTGGAGTTCGGGCTTCCTTAAGCAGAGAAATACATCACCCTTAATTTCCGGAAAACAAGAAGGAAAACACTTCATCTGTCCCGGTTCGATAATTCTTATAAAAGGAGGGGACCTCATGGATGAGATATCCCGTACAGTGATGCATCAAAGAAATTGGAAAATTGAAACACGCTCAATGAAGGTAGAAGGTATACCACCGGAAGATCTTCAGGATAAAAAGTTTGTGATTGTCAGAGAGGGAAAAGTAAAATGAAGAAAAAACGACTATTTCTACAGCTTCAGAAACTGACAACGGAAAGGCGGAATAAGAATACTCTCGCAATCGATACGATGGAGATCAGGGAAATCCTGCATTGTATAAACAGAGAGGATCAGAAAGTTGCAATCGCGGTAAGAAAGGAAATCACTCATATTGAAAAAGCCGCCGACCTTGTCATTGTTGCACTTCGTGCTGGAGGTAGACTTATCTACGTAGGTGCAGGTACAAGCGGACGCCTCGGAATACTCGACGCGGCAGAGTGTCCCCCGACATTCGGTACAAAACCTGCCATGATCCGGGGGATTATTGCGGGAGGGAAGTCGGCAGTCTTCCGCTCAAAAGAAGGCGCTGAAGATAATAAAGGTGAAGCGCGAAGAAGCATGAAAAAACTTAAAATCGGGGAGAAAGATGTCGTCTGCGGAATCGCCGCGAGTCTGCGTACACCGTTTGTGGGCGCCGCCCTGCAGGAAGCGAAAAGGAGAGGCGCCTCGACGATTCTTATCACGACCAATCCGCGAACGATTATGAAACGGCGTGAATATAACAGCATTCGCGAATATTGCGATGTGGCAATATGCCCTGCCGTAGGACCCGAAGTGATCATGGGATCAACCCGAATGAAATCCGGCACAGCACAAAAAATGATACTCAATATGATAACAACAACTGCTATGATCAGGATCGGGAAAGTGTATCAGAACCTGATGGTCGACCTGCGTATGAACAGCCGAAAACTTGAGGAACGTGCAAAGAAGGTTCTGATGATTGTTACCGGTCTCGATTATCATTCCGCATCAAAGACACTGCGCAAAGCCGGCGGTCACATCAAAACAGCGGTCGTAATGGTTAAAGCCGGAGTTTCACGAAACGAAGCGAGGCTCCGTCTGAAAAGGGCAGAGGGATTCGTGAAGAAGGCAATTGAGGGCGTGCAGAGATGACAGACCCCGATTATCTCGTCGATGAAATGCTCCCGCCATTCGCCGGATTTCCTGTCGAGGGGATTCAATTTCTTCGCAGGTTAAAGAGGAATAACAATCGGCAATGGTTTGCCAGCCACAAGACTGAGTATGAACAGCTCGTCAAATTCCCGATGCTCACGCTCATTGCATCCCTTAAACCTCATATGGAAAAGCTGGCGCCCGAAATTGATATCAATCCCCGGAGAAATATATTTCGTATTTACCGCGATACGCGATTCAGTCGTGATAAGACGCCGTACAAGACAAACATTGCGGCCGTGTTTCATCTGCGCGGACACTGGCAGGAGAGCGCCGGCTTTTACGTCCATATAGAACCCGGCAATGTTTACGTTGGCGGCGGTATCTATATGCCAAACGGCCGACAACTGAAAAAGATTCGTCAGGCAATTGCGGATCGCTCCGGTGAATTCCTTTCGATCGTTTGCGATGACGGATTCGTCAAACTGTTTACTGCGCTCGAAGGCGAAAAACTAAGCCGCATTCCCCATGGATTTCCCAAAGATCACATGATGAGTGAATGGCTTAAGCGCAAGAGTTACTATGCCGGCGTCGAGTGGAAAGAAGAGACATGTCTGAAAAGAACATTTATTAAAAAGGTTCTCTCGGTTTACGAAGAAATTCTCCCGCTGGTCCGGTTTCTCAATAGCGCCTTACATACGCTGTAATATACCTACCCAACCGATTCTGCAATATACTCTGCAAGCAGCTTGATGGAATGGCGGAATATTGCTTCATCGGTGAGCAGACTCGCGACTAAAAATCCCTCATCTTTAAAATCGAAGAAGTGCCCCGGGTAAACGTAAATGTTATGCTTTGCAAGCAGCTCAATAGCCCACGCTTCAGCTGTCTGGGTACGCGGGATTCTGAGAATCGTATACCAGCCGCCCTCTGTTTCGAGAGCCGAGCACGGATAACTCATTTGTTGCCCGGAACCGGAGAGCAGCGAATGTATGTATTCGTAATTGGATCGAATGCGGTCCTGTATGCTCCGGCGAACCGGTATGCCGCAGCTCATCAGCTCAGGCAACGCCAGCTGAACCGGAGTATTTACAGAAAGATAGGTATCTGATAGAATTTCCAACCTCCCCGCTGCCTCACGTGAGTATTTCTCTTCTCCTGATATCACAATCCACCCAAGCTTCAACTGCGGTAATCCTAATGTCTTCGAAATTCCACTGATAGTGAATGTCGGAACATCTGATACCCCCGCCGTCGTTCCGACAAAATCCTTCCGACTGCTGAGCGGGAAATCTATAAATACCTCATCTGCGATCAATACAGCGCCATGCCGTTCCGCAATTGTCAGAATACGTTTGTACTCATCGTTCTTGATGAACATGCCGGCAGGATTGTGGGGATGGACCAGAATGATGGCTTTTGTTGACGGGGTCATTGCGCGCGCGAACGCTTCGGTATCGATATACCAGCCGCCATCGTACCGGAGCGGATAGTAGTTTAACCGGACGCCTGCCAGCTGAGCCAGAAATTCAAAGAGGGGATACGAGGGTCGCGGCGCAAGAACCGTTTCACCAGGATTACAGAGAAGACTGAACAGAAAAGAGTAAGCTTCACTCGTACTTGCAGTGATGAAAACATTATCTTCATCTATGACAGCGGAATGTTCCTGATAGTAAGCGGTCACCGCCCGGCGTGCGGTAAGTAAGCCGTGAGGATCGGGTGCATAGTGTAAGCTCTGAGGATCCGAAAGTGAGGAAAATATTTGTGGACCTGGGTATGTAATACCGCATTCAGTAGGATTAGAGACTGTCAGATCGTGAATAGTTGTGCCTTTCTCACGAAGTTCGTGATAAAGCTGTGTCATCCTGTTTTGCTCTCTGTTCCATGATGTGCGGACTGAGAATTTCATAATCTTACCAGGCAAGTGCGTATTACATTGATGATCGATGGAGCGCAGGCACAAGGTACCCGATAGTAACTCCGACAAAGGCGGCTGCGAGGATATCTGTCGGGAAGTGTGCTCCCGATGCATACCGTAAGTAGCTCACGACAGAGGCAGACAACAGTGAGCCAACCCAGACGCAGGATTTCCATTTTGATGAGCTGCTGGAATTACTATAGACGGTTGATAGAAACAACGCCGAAGCAAATGCGGAAGTCGTATGACCGGAAAAAAAAGATCGGCGTGAATCTGGATTTGTTCTGACGGAAAGCGGCACTGCAGGATTGTATGCATATGGTCTGTACCGCTCAACACTCCGTTTGCACAGCTGAGGGATAAATGTAGAAAGGAGAATTGTCTCCAGATACATCAGGAAAAATGTGCCTGCCGATAACCTTACATCCCTTAGCAGAAATAGCCCAGCGGGAGAAATAACTGATAAACCGACGGCCACGTCGCTCCACCCGGCAAGTGATGCTGAGTAAAGGTATGTCGCCGATCGATCAATACGGTTGACTGACGAACGTGAAAGACGCTCGAGTTCCTCAATGGTCAACGGGGTAGGGGACTTGTCCAGAACGCTAGAGGTGAGCATTGTTGCAAGTCCGGTTCCGAGAAGGATACCATCTGTTTTCCAGGTGCTCGTGTATGATGGTTGAGAGAGAGTCGCGTTTTGTGCCAGCACGAGCATGCAAAGTAAAAAAGATGCTCTGATGCAGAGAGCGTGGTACGTATGTAGGATCTTGTGTGAAATATCCATGCAAATGCCCTGTTTTCGCGGGATTTGGCGTCCGGTTACCGAGAGGCGCCCTTATAATCGACTGCCGCCTTGACCAGATCCCTGAACAGCGGGTGAGGATTCGTGGCTCGGGATCTGAGTTCCGGATGAAACTGACCCGCGATGAACCACGGGTGATCGGGTAATTCGATAATCTCAACGAGATTATTGGTCGGACATATCCCGCTGAATATCATACCATGCTCTTTCAGTATCTCTCTGAATGCATCATTGACTTCATACCGGTGCCGATGGCGTTCGTGAATAAGCTCTCTCTTGTATGCCTTAAATGTTTTAGTTCCTTTCACGACCGCACAGGGATATGCTCCCAGCCGCATGGTTCCGCCGTAGGCAGTCACCTTCTTCTGCTCGAGCATCAGGTCGATGACATTTTGATCTGTCTGTTTGAACTCGACACTGTGCGCTCTGGTAAGACCGCAGACATTGCACGCGAACTCAATCACAGCGCATTGTAATCCCAGGCATATACCCAAAAACGGAATTTTGTGTTCACGCACATAGCGTATGGATGCGATTTTTCCTTCGATGCCGCGTTCGCCAAAACCGGGAGCCACAAGAAGTCCCGCTACATCGGCGAGATACCGCTCTGGTCCGTTATCCTCCACGTCTTCAGCTGCCACCCAGTTGATGTTCACTCTCACGTTGTTGGCGGCACCTGCATGAACAAACGCTTCCGAGATGCTTTTGTATGCATCCTGGTGTTCTGTGTATTTCCCGACGACAGCGATCGAAATTTCACCCTGCGGATTTTTTACCCGATCGACGAACTTTTTCCATTCCCTGAGATTTGGTTTCGGACAGGTGAGATCAAGTTTTTCAAGAACGATCTCGTCCACTTCCTCTTCTGCGAACTGAAGAGGAACTTCGTAAATCGTAGACAAGTCGTGAGCATCGATGACCGATTCAGTATCGACATTGGTGAACAGTGCGATTTTTTCGCGGACCTCTTTCGTGAGTGGCTTCTCGGAGCGGCAGATGAGAATATCCGGCTGTATTCCGATTTCGAGAAGTTTTTTAACGCTGTGCTGCGTCGGCTTGGTTTTTATTTCCCCGGCATGTTTGATGTACGGCACGAGCGTCACATGAACGCAAATCGCATTGTTTTTTCCCTTCGAATACATGAGCTGACGCATTGCTTCAAGGAACGGGAGACTCTCAATATCTCCCACTGTGCCGCCGATTTCCGTTATAATCACGTCGTAATGGCCTGTTTTCCCGAGCGCTTCAAATCGTCGTTTGATTTCATCGGTGATGTGAGGAATCACCTGTACCGTTGCACCGAGATAATCGCCTCGTCGTTCTTTCGTGATGACCTCGTTGTATATCTGTCCGGTCGTCGCATTGTTGTTTTTGGTCATGTTCACGTCGAGGAAGCGTTCGTAGTGACCGAGATCGAGATCGGTTTCAGCGCCGTCGTCGGTGACGTATACTTCGCCGTGCTGATAGGGGTTCATCGTGCCGGGATCGACGTTGATGTAGGGATCGAACTTCTGAATCGTGACGCGCAATCCGCGCGACTTCAGTAGTAGTCCGATGGATGAGCCGGCGATACCTTTTCCCAAGGAGGAAATTACACCGCCCGTGATGAAGATGTATTTTACTTTGTTACGTGCCATAGGGTACTTTCATGGTTTACAAACGATTGCGCCTGATGTTACTATGCCGCCGGAGAGGACGAGCTTTAAGCCTTCCTCAACGGTCATATCGAGTATCTTGATTTCGTCGCGCGGCACAAGGATAAGAAATCCCGATGTCGGATTGGGCGGATTCGGAAGGTACACACTCACCATTTCCACAGACGTGCCCCTTTCGGTAATTTTTAGTTCATTGGTGACGAAACCGATCGTCTTGAGTCCCGGGCGGGGATATTCGATCAGGACGACCTGCCTAAAAGAACGACCCTTTTTCCCGGGTTGCAGCGCGCTGATGATATCCTTCATCGCGGTATAAATGGTTCGCGCCAGTGGAAGGGTGGATACAAACTTTTCGAATAAACGGAATGCGGTCCGGGCAATGAGATTGCGCGACAAGGAGCCGACAAGCAGTATCAGCACAATCATCGTTATGAAGCCGATGCCGGGAATATGCCGGGTAAATATTTTGTCGAAAAACGGTGAAGCAATACCGTCGACGGCATTGAAAAATATCTGTAGAACCCAGTATGTAATTACGACCGGAACAATGACAACAAGCCCTCTGCCAAAGGTGTTGCGGAAAATTTCCCAAAGAGTGGGTTTTTCATCTATATTATTATCCATGCGTGGTTGCCTCCTGCTGCTTGATGATTGCGCGAATCCGTTCAACATCTTCGGGAGTGTCTACGGAGATGCTGCGATATTCAGTTACGGCTGTCTTGATTTTATAACCGTGCTCGATAATTCTGAGCTGTTCCAGTTTTTCTACTTTCTCAAGTTTCGATTGATCCCAGGAATAAAATTGTGCGAGGAATTTTTTTCGAAACGCATAAATGCCAATGTGCCCGTACCAAACGTGCTGACTTAGAATCTCCGATTCGGTTTCGTCGCGCAGGTAAGGTATCGGCGCACGGGAAAAGTAACAGGCGTATCCGTCTCTGTCAATGACTACCTTCACCAAATTTGGATTGTTGAGTTCATCCGGGGATATAATTTTCCGCACAAGCGTCCCGACAAGCGCTGTTGGATCGAGCGCAAGAAGGGAAACCACTTCGTCGATCATCTGCGGCGGGATGAGCGGCTCATCACCCTGCACATTGACGATAATATCAGCGGTGTCGAGCGATCGTGCCACAAGTGCTGCGCGGTCGGTGCCCGTGCGTACATCAGGCGGTGTCATAACGACTTCACCGCCGAAGCGGGTGACGGCATCAGCAATTTTTTTATCATCCGTCGCGACAATAACCCTGTGAACGCGCGTCGCTTTTTTCACCTGCTCGTGTACCCGCTGAATCATCGGCTTTCCCCCGAGATCAATGAGCGGTTTACCGGGCAAACGGACCGACGCGAACCGTGCGGGAATGATCGCAACCGCAGTTTCCCTGGGATGTTCAGCAGTCATCGGAATAATCGTTTATGTAGTACATAAGTTTTTCAGAATTGCATCGTGTACTTTGTCGCGCAGGTCAAGCTCTGTGTTTTTTCCGGTTCCGCCCTTCGGGTAAATCGGATCTGAAATCGTAATGGAGATGGTTCCCGGACGTATGCGCGAGGAATGCTTAGGCAGGATCGCATAACTGCCGTTGATCGTTACCGGAACGACAGGCACGCCTGCGTGAATAGCAAGGTTGAACGGGCCGCGCTTGAAAGGCTGCAGCTTTCCGTCGGGAGAACGCGTTCCCTCGGCAAAGAGAATCACCGATGCACTTGAGCGAATTTTTGAAGCCGCCTCTTCAAGGCTCTGCTTGGCTCTCTGGCCGTGCTTACGGTCGACGCTAATATACGTCTTATTGAACTTTAATGCCCATCCAAAGATCGGTATTTTCTCAAGCTCCTTTTTATAAACGATCCTGATTTGATCCGGGATGCCTGCAAGGATGGCAGGTATGTCAAACTGACTCGCATGATTCGCTATATAAACGTAACTTCGTGTGGGATCGAGCAGCTTTGCGCCTCCGACCTTTAGGCGTACTCCGCAAATAGCCAGGATGCCCCGGCCCCAATTCTTGGCGATTCCGTGGTAGAAATTTCCCTTTTTGGTGAAAGGCGCGGTAAGAAGCGCTGCTATTGCCATAATCCCCGTAAAGAGTATTGAGATCACTATTTTTATCAACGAGATGATCATATAAACTCACACGCATCGGGACTTTTACAGTAATAGGGGTAAGACGAGGGGAGGAGGTTATGCACCGATGTTAAATAATGTATTCGTGGTGATCGCATCGGCGCGGTGTGCTCCTTTTCAATATGTTGACAGGGTGGTTTGCTAATATTACGAAATGTGAGGTAGAAAATCAAGAAAATATAGAGGTCATTAGTCATTTGTCAATGGTCATTTGGACTCGGGGTGTGGTCATTTGTACTTTGTTCTTGGTACTTTATACTTTGTGATACGTCATTGATCAGTAGTCATTTGTCATTATGCAGAGAGCATAGAGATGTTAGTACTGAGTTGTGAGCATTGAACTCTCAGCTTTTTACCCCGTGCATTTTTGTTAACCTATTTCAGTACAAGACATAGTCATCCTGAAGTGCTTTTGTTCAGGATCTCTAACTTGTGAGCTTTGAGATTTAGATGCCGAACATCCCGCCACCGCACCCATTTGCATCGTAGGTGGCGGTACAGCATGAGGGATTTGTTTACACTAGTTATCGCTTCCCGCCAATGGCGGAATTTCGGTCAATAATTTTTTTATAAAAACATAGGAAATTATTGCGATGAAAAACCTTATTAAATTATTTACCTTGCTGATTGCATTTATATATACAATAAATGCTCAAGTAACCGATACAATTCATGTAGAACCTGGATGGAATCTTCTATCGCTTCCCATGAAAGTTATTGATGGTGAAAAAAGTTCTCTATTCCCATCTGCCATTTCAGACGCTTTCATATATCAAGATAACTACCTGCCAAAAGATACATTAGAGAATGGTTACGGATTTTGGGTAAAGTTCGACTCAGCTGAAACTTTTCTTTTTGAAGGTGAATCAGTT
>CAYGZY010000176.1:0-12057 GCA_964354485.1 uncultured Chlorobiaceae bacterium
CAGTGGGCGATGGATAACAAAACTGTATTTTATACAAAAGAGGATACGGCTCATCGTCCGTACAGAGTCTATCGCCATCTCCTTGGCAGTCCTTCGGTGTCAGATGGGTTGGTTTTTGAAGAGACCGATCCACGGTATTCACTCGGCGTCGATAAGACCCGGAGCGATCAGTATCTTTTCATCACGTCATATGCAAGTAACTCCACGGAGTATATGTATATTCCCGCAAATGAACCCACGGCTCCGTTGAAAGTAATCATACCCCGCAAACCTGAACATGAATACCGCGTCGATCACTGGGGGGAATATTTCTACATACAGACGAACAGCAATGCAAGAACATTCAGGATGGTGCGGACGCCTATTTCCAACACGAGTGAAAATGTGTGGGAGGAAGTACTCCCGTACCGCAAAGATGTAACACTCGAGGGAATGGACTTCTTCGCTGATCACTCAGTGTTATACGAGCGAGAAAAAGGCCTGCAGAAAATGCGTATCACCAATATGCGTACGGGGACGATCCACTACATCGATTTTCCCGATCCGGTCTATACAGCTTATGCAACGATGAACGCAGTTTACAACACCAACGTCTTCAGATTCAACTATCAATCACTTACGCGCCCTTCCACCATATTCGATTACAATCTGGATAGTAAAGAAAGGATACTGATTAAACAGCAGGAGGTCCTTGGCGGTTACGATCCCGCGGAGTACAATTCAGAGCGCATCTACGCCAAAGCTCCGGATGGAGTGGAAATTCCCATTTCCCTCGTTTATAAAAAAGGAATCCAGATAAACAGTTCAACACCGCTTCACATGTCAGGTTATGGAGCGTACGGATCACCAAGTCAGCCGACCTTTAGCTCCAATCGTCTCAGTTATCTAAACCGCGGTATGATAGTGGCTCTCGCGCACGTGAGAGGCGGTGGGGACCTTGGGAAAGAATGGTATGATAACGGAAAACTTCTGAAAAAGAAGAATACATTCACCGATTTTATTGCATGTGCAGAGCACCTCATAGCAAAAGGATACACCAGTAAAGAGAAGTTGACGATTTCCGGCGGGAGTGCCGGTGGCCTTCTTATGGGCGCAGTTACAACCATGCGACCCGATTTATTTCATGCGGTCATTGCAAGCGTCCCATTTGTTGACGCCCTCAATACTATGTTGGATCCGGGATTGATGTACACTACGCAGGAATATCTTGAATGGGGCAATCCAAATGAAAAGATTTATTATGACTATATGAAATCGTATGATCCTTATACTAACGTGAAGGCTACGGAATACACGAACATTCTCGTGAAAGTCGGAATTAATGATCCCCGGGTAAATTACTGGGAAGGAACGAAGTGGGTTGCAAAACTACGGACAATGAAGACCGACGCAAAAAATATCCTCCTGAAAGTCAACATGGGCGCAGGTCACGGCGGATCATCGGGCAGGTATGAACGATTAAAAGAAAATGCTTTCGATTACGCTTATATATTATCTCAATATGGAATAACACGATAAACATATGCCGCTGAAAATCTACAACACACTGAGTCGCCGGAAGGAAGAATTTCGCCCCCTCGTTGAGGGGAACGTGGGCATGTATGTCTGCGGACCTACTGTCTATGGCCATTCGCATGTCGGACATGCAAAGAGTTACGTTTCTTTCGACATAATTGTACGTTATCTCCGCTACCTTGGCTACAAGGTCACATACGTACAAAATATTACGGATGTCGGGCATTTGCTGGGAGAAACGAATGAGGGTGAAGATCGTCTCCTCAAGGCAAGCAGGATGGAGCACAAACATCCTATGCAGGTCGCGGAAGAATATACGCGAAGTTATTTCGAGGACATGGATGCTCTCGGGGTAATCCGTCCGGATATTTCACCGCGGGCGACGGGTCACATCCTTGAACAAATCGAGTTAGTGGAGGAACTGCTTCGAAAAGGCTACGCCTATGAAGTAAATGGCTCCATATACTTTGATGTTTCGAAGGATACAAACTATGGGAAACTATCGGGTCGCAGTACGGAAGAAGCGGAGTCCGGTACGCGCGTCGATGTAAGATCTGACAAACGCCATCCGAATGATTTCGCACTATGGAAACGTGCCGACCCCGAACACATCATGCGCTGGAAAAGTCCGTGGGGTGTGGGATTCCCTGGCTGGCACGTCGAATGCTCTGCCATGTCGATGAAATATCTCGGGACAACCTTCGATATCCATGGAGGAGGGCTGGATAATCAGTTCCCCCATCATGAGTGTGAAATTGCGCAGAGCGAGAAAGCAACCGGTGAACCGTTCGTGAAGTACTGGATTCATAATAATCTTGTGACGGTAAGCGGGCAGAAAATGAGCAAGTCTCTTGGTAATGTAATTCTACTCAAGGATGCATTCCCAAAGTATTCTCCTCTCGTTGTCCGATTTTTCGTTCTTCAGAGTCACTACCGAAGTATGCTTGATTTCAGTGACGAAGCGCTCCGTGGAGCTGAACGCGGATTGGAGAAAATTACGAATGCAGTGAGAAATCTCAAGATGGAACAAGCGAAGAGAAGAAAATCAGGAGCAGAAAATACATCAGATGATCGGGGGTCGGTCATTGATTTGGCCGGTTTCCGGAATGCCTTTTTAGAAGCGATGAATGATGATTTTAATACGCCTCAGGCGATTGCTGTAATTTTTGATCTCAGTCGTGAGGTCAACAGTATTCTGTCCGAGGGAACAGCGTCCACCCGTCTTCTTTCTGATATTGAAGCGTGCTACAGCGAATTTGGAGGAAAAATTCTCGGAATAATTACCGACGGCGGGAGCCTGCAAAAGTCGGATGATGCTTCTCTCGTTGCGCAACTCATGCAACTGGTCGTCGACGTCCGCAGTGAAGCCCGTAACAAAAAAATGTGGGATTTGTCGGACATGATTCGCAATCTGTTGTCAAAGGCAGGAATCGTTATTGAGGACACAAAAGACGGAACGACATGGCGGCACGGGTGATCACCCCTTCTTCCATTCGTACACCTCATAGCCGTCGACAACCCTCCCGGACGGTTCGAATCCGATCCGGTCATTAAGCGGTTCAATTGCCGGTTTCGCGACTGAAACGCTGTTCGGCTTTGCGTTTTTCTGCATATGCCCGGCAATGTCGATTACCCGGTCGCTAATCTCTTCCAGCGGCATGGATTCATCAAAGTATACAAATCCGGAATTTACTCCGCACCGTATGTTAAATTCCCTTGCCATCGATTTTACATTCCGATTGAATTCATCCAGGCCTGTAACGATTTCGCGCGCTGCGCGAACTGCGGCGTCGACGGAATTGAAACAGCTCATCACGCCGTCGGGCGTCCAAGCTGATTTAAGACATCCGTGAGCTGTAAGGCATCTTTCGATGTAACGTTTGTACTCCTTGAAGTCGTGTTCAACGATCGCACGTTCTTCATTCTGTTTCATGCCGGTCGAATCCACAACGTCGATTGAAAGGAAGGCAAGGTCGCGTCCCATTTCGTCAAGCTTCTTTTTCGTTTCGATAAATTCTTTGATGAGTTGCTCTCGATCTTTTTTCTTTGCATTCTTGATTTCTTCAAGTTTTTGATTCAGCGGCGTAAGGATAACGGCGCTGTCGGATAGATGCATCTGGTCTTTCCACTGGTCGATGTTCAGTTTAAATTTGTAATATTCTGCGCGATCTCTTGAACGGTCGCTAAGGCGACTTAAAGCACCGCTGACGAGAAACATGCCTACGATCAGAAACCATCGGCTCATATCATTGCCGCCTATCTTTGTGGGGATGTTCTCCCGTACAACTTCCCGCAAACTTCCTTCCACGCCGAGTGCCACTCTGACGTAACGGTACGATTCAGCATCCTCTAGATATTGTACAACCAGTGCGAAGAGCGAGAGGAACATGATGAGAATCGCTATAATACTCAGAATTCTCATGGTGATTGAAATACTCATGAGGGAAATAACCAATGGTGATCTCTTCTTCATAAAGCGGCTCCCCGATAATCGGTTTCGTGGATTTGCATGGATGTGCGGAACTGTCTCAGCAACATTACTCCATTAATATCCTTAGGTGTGACTCCACACTTCGGGCAAGAGCGCTGAGGTTGTATCCTCCCTCGAGTATAGAAACGATCCGCCCGTGGCATAAGCTTTCCGCATGATTCCTCACCATGGAAGTAAATGCTGCATATGATTCTTCTGTTAAATTGAGGTTTGCCAGAGGATCGTCGCGGTGAGCATCGAATCCGGCTGAAATGATGATAAGATCGGGATGGAAGTTATCCAGAGAAGGAAGAATTTCTTCAGAAAATGCATCCGAGAACTCCTCATCTCCGGCACCGGCGAAAAGGGGAATGTTCAGCGTGTATCCCTCGCCCTCATCCAAGCCACGTTCTGCCCTGCTTCCCGTGCCGGGATAAAAAGGGTACTGATGGGTGCTGATGTAAAGAACGGATTTGTCGGAGTAAAAAATGTGCTGGGTACCGTTCCCGTGATGAACGTCCCAGTCGAGGATAGCAATACGGTCTGCGTTATACTTTTTCTGAGCATAGCGCGCTGCAATCGCGGCATTGTTTAAGAGACAGAATCCGTTCGTACTGTCCCGCTCGGCATGGTGACCGGGCGGTCGGACGGCGCAAAACGCATTCGATAAAATTCCGCTCATGACGGCGTCCACACCGGCAATGACTCCGCCCGCGGCAAGCAGGGCGACCTCGTAGGATTTACTACATGCACAGGTGTCACCCCTATCGAGTACCGTGATTCCCTCCCGACACGCACGATCCAGGAATCTGAGATATTCGCCCGTGTGGACAGAAACGATATATTCCTCCGGCGCGGTGTCAATTATCAGGTGCTGAAGCTTCTGCCAGAGTTGTATTTTTTTTAGGTGGTCCGCTATTGCGCGAAGTCGGTCAGGACGTTCAGGGTGACCGGGACCTGTATCGTGTTCAAGAAATTGTTCGTGATATATAAAACCTGTCTGTGACGGCATATGCTCCAAAGATAACGATTGTTTTTTTTACTCTCAAGTGAAAAATGATTGCTTCTGGACAATTCCATTGCTACATTCTATGAATTACATAAAATCCTGCAGGTTGTATCATAAATGAAACTGACGATTCTCGTACCGGCGAATTTTAATTTCTGGCGGACTGTCTATAGCCACGGCTGGTCGGCGCTCAAGCCTTTCAGCATCGACAGATCTGAACATGCTCTCCACCGAACGCTCGAACTGTATAACGGCAGGATTTCCAGCATTATCATCAGTCAGAAATCGATCGAATCGCTCTTAATCGTGTCAGGTCAATCGGTAAACCCGGAAGAAAGAAAGGACATCATACGGCAGGTGCGGTCGTGCTTTCGGATTGAGGAAGATTATACTGAATTTTATCGTGAAGCAGGGAAGCATCGGAAGTTCCGATGGATTACTCGCGCTGGAGCCGGAAGATTACTCCGTGCTCCTACTGTTTTCGAGGATATGATTAAAATGATCTGTACTACGAACTGCAGTTGGAGCTTAACGGAGGTTATGATCAATAACCTGTGCCAGAAATTAGGCATGAGGTCGGGGGACAATCAATACACGTTTCCAACACCATCGGCGATTTCAAGTTGCTCGGAGAAATTTATTCGTAAAGAAATCAGGGCAGGTTATCGTGCTCCGTATATCCTTGAATTATCCCGGGATGTAGCGGATGGAAAGCTAGATATAGAGAAGTGGAGGTCATCGGATCTACCGACAGCTGACTTATATAAAGAAATTCACTCCGTCAAAGGAGTCGGACCGTATGCCGCGGCAAATATTTTAAAGCTTATAGGGCGGTATGATTACCTCGGCATCGACAGCTGGTGCAGGAAAACTTTCTTCGAGTTGTACAAGAACGGACGGAAGGTAAACGACAAGGTAATCGAAAGATTCTACGAACCATTTGGCAAATGGAAAGGTTTGTTTTTCTGGCTCGATTTGACGAAGCACTGGCATGGGGAAAAGGATCCATTTTAACTCATTGTATGGGAGGGTGACTTGAGAGACGACGAAATGATTCGAATGTGTAAACTTGGATGGCTCTTCGCGGATGGACGATATGCAAAAGTATATTGAGGAATATCGGAACTCTCTAAAGCATCCGGAAGCGGAAGAGATCCTAGATCTCATGTTTTTCCGGGCCGTTGCATTTTTTCTCGTGAAGGGAGTCTACCGGCTGCCAATCACTCCGAATCAGATATCTTTTCTATCCCTTGCGGCCGGACTTGCTTCAGCGTTATTTTTGTCAATCGGTAAAATCGATTACTATCGCATTGGAGCGCTATTGTTATTAGGGGCAAACATACTCGATTGCATGGACGGTCAGCTCGCTCGTCTGCAGGGGAGCGGGACACCTCTCGGACGAATTATTGACGGAGTAGCGGATTACGTTACAGGGATTGCTGTATTCATAGCCCTTGCTATCGGACTTGAAAACACCGGTCGTACTGTTTGGATTTTAGTAATTGCCGCCGGATTCAGTACGATCGCGCACGGGATCGTATTCGATTATTATCAGGGCGAGTTTATTAAATCTCGAAGAGGTCAGGGTAATATCACTGCCGACGATGTAAAGATGTATTCCGAAAAAAATACGAACGTACAGAACCATAAAGGGGGGCGGACGCTTCTTACTCGCATTTATCTTTTCTATCTGAAGATACAGGAAAAGGTGTTGGTATTATTCCCTGTGCCGGAATATAATAAGGAAGCTTTTCAAAAAGATTACGAGCGCATGATACGATACTGGAGTTTTCTAGGTCCATCGACAAACCGTTCAATACTTATAATATTTTGCTTCTTAGGGATACCCATATACTACCTGTATGTAGTTCTTATCGGCAGTAACTTCTGGTTTGCAGTTTGTCTGGTGCGTCAATATATGTTATCAGGGCTTCGAGGCAAAGCAGTGAAATAATATTTATCAAATTTATGCCGCGGTTGGATCCTATATTTCTTTATAAAAAATCACTTAAATCGGAGTCACTTCATGCCGACGAATTAATCAACGTGGTTCTTTTGCGGCCGATCGCTTCGCTGATTGTTTGGATCCTGTATCCCACACGGGTAACGCCGAACCAGGTTACTATGGCCGCGATTTTAATTGGAATCGGATCGGCGGTTGCTTACGCTAAAGGTTCGCCGGGAGGAATAGTAATCGGCGGTTTTTTAATTCTGCTGAAGGATATTTTGGACGATGCCGATGGACAGCTCGCCCGCGCTAAACAACTGTACTCCCGTCGCGGCCGATTCCTCGATTCAATCGGAGATGTTGTTGTAAACCTATTTGTGTTCACAGCGATCACCCTGACGCTCTATCAGCAGCATCCGTCTGCGTTTACCATACTGCTGGGCATTGCTTCGTTCATGGGCATAACATTGCGGGTTTCGTATCATGTGTTCTACCAGGTATCCTACCTCCACCTGGAAAAATGTTACACGATGAATCGTTTGACTGAGGAAATTACAGATGAAGACATGAAGGGAGATCCGATCGCATATCGACTCCAACAGATATTTACCGTAGTATACGGCTGGCAGGACAGATTGATGTTGAAAATCGACAGGTGGTGCAGAGGTTGGACCGCTGATGACGCTGATATTGCAAGGTGGTACGGTGATCGGACTGCGCTTCGTCTGTCCGGACTTTTAGGATTTGGGACGGAGTATGCCGTATTAGCGTTCTGTTCCTGGATGAGTTCCCTCTACCTATATTTATATTTAAATGTTTTCATAATGACCGGAATTCTTCTGATTTCTGTGTTTTATCGCAGGCTATGGCTGGCAAGACGAATAAAGTTAAGTTGAATATTAACTGAATATTCAGTACCATACTTCGAATTGAGCAAGGGAACAGGAAAAGGTATGTAATCATTGTGGAATATGAGTTCCCTTCCGAGTTGATCTTGTTTTATAAATAATCAACAAATTAATCCACCAATAAATCTCATGGAGGATTCATGAAAATATTTAGATTGTTGTTTATCATATCGCTCATGATGATTGCAACTTTTTCATGGGCACAAATACCCCGCACACTCTCGTATCAAGGTGTGTTTACTGACACGCTCGGTACTCCGTTGCCGGATGGTGAGGACATCTTTAGCTTTGCACTCTTCGATGACAGCCTGGGTGGTCAGCAACTCTGGACTGAGCAGCACACATTACTGCTGAAAAGAGGGCTCATCAGCGTCGTCCTCGGTAGCAAAACTCCTTTTCCAGACTCGGTAAAGTTCGACCGGTCCTACTGGCTTACTATCGCATGCGACCGTTGCGGATACATGGAACCCCGGATTCCGTTGACAGCGGTTGGGTACAGCATTAATTCACTACGTGCAGATACCGCACTGTACTCACTCTCTGCGCCAACTCAGGTGTTTGTTGACAGCGCTCGTATCGCAGGTACAGTTATAGACGGTGCAATTAATACAAATAAAATTGTTAATGGAACCATCAGACGTGAGGATGTTGAGCCTGGATTCATATCGCCGGCTGCAGATACGGCACTCTATGCGCTCTCGACCATGCAATCTTCCTATGCCGATAGCACCCGCATCGCAGGGACAATCGTCGACAATGCTGTAAACACTGATAAAATTATAAATGGAACAATCAGACGTGAAGATGTGGATCCGGGCTTTATAGCACCGTATGCGGATACCGCATTTGTCAGTATCGCCGCCGATACTCTTTGGAAAAAATCAGGTGGCAACATCTATCGTGAAGCAGGTTCGGTCGGTATCGGTACAGCAACACCGGATGCACCGCTCACCATCCAAACCAGGGTCGGTACGGAAATTCACTTCGCGTCGTCGGGTACAAATGCCGATATGAGCGCGGACGGACAACTCAATATAAATGGAGGTACACTTGCCCTTACTACCGGGAGTCAATACCGAATGTTAATTAATTCCAGTGGGAAAATCGGCATCGGCAATATTTCGCCACAACACCTCCTGGACGTCAGTGGCAGCATTAGGGCAAACGATACGGTTATCGCTTCATCGTTCGTGTACACTGCACCCGAAACGGCTTACGTGAGCGGTTCTGCATGGAGTATTGGCAGAGTACTCGTGCCTCCCGATTCTTTGGGATATTCAACCGGTGTATATAATACGAGTAACAATCATGTGTTCTACGAGATACCACTCCAATTGCCGGACGGTGTCAGTCTGATCTCTGTTGACGTGTATGGATATGATAATAATGCGTTGGAAGAATTGGTGTTCGATGTCTCATATCAACCTCTTAACATAGGGGGTGGATATAGTGTAGCTTCGTCTGGTTCTGGTGTCTCATTTTCCAGCGGGAATTTTGTTGTGACAGCAACCCCCAATCCCACCCTACTAATCATGAACTCGGCATATGCATATACCCTTCAGATTTGGTTTCGCCCGGTATCTCCCAAAACAAGCATCCGGTATTACAGTTTTCGAGCTGCATACACATATGATAAACCGGGTGCGATTTCTCATGTGACAAATCGGATAGCACCAATGCTCGAACCAACTAGCGCAGTAGCACCAAATGGTTCTCTCCGTGGAGCTGTTCAACGGTGATATGATAGACCGAAGAGAAATTAAATAGGAGACCAAACATGAACACACAATGTATATTGAAGATTTTTATTGTGGCGCTGTGCTTTATCTTTCTGGTGGAGGCAGACTCACAGAACGCTGCTGTATCATGGTCATCATTCAATATGGGCTATACTGCATCATCATCATCAGGTACCATAGCGCGGTCAGTAGTAGGGCAATCATTTGTCGGACGGATGCGGGAAAACGACAAGTTCATCGAAAGCGGTTTCCTCGCCGATACGCTCTTCCGGGGATCGATTGTCGGTGTGATCGACGAAATGATCGTACCGACGGAGTTTCGTTTGGAACAGAACTACCCGAATCCTTTCAATTCCAGTACAACAATACACTTCCAGCTCCCGAGGAAATCGCATGTAACGCTCAGAGTTTACGATATACTTGGGCAAGAGCTTGAAACGTTGATCAATGAGGAACGAGAGGCGGGAATGTATATATTGCAATATGATGGCTCGAACCTTACGAGCGGTATCTATTTCTACCGTTTACAGGCAGGATCATATAGCGAAACGAAGAAACTAATTTTACTTAAATAAATCCGCCTATATTAGTGAAACGGTCTTTATTGTTGTTAACGAATCGGATTGTTTATCTATTAACATTTTTCATGAAAGGAGTAAATTATGCGATACGTCTTTGTGATATGTATTGTAGGCTTGATCTTATTTCCGATGGTAACCAGAGCTCAAGATTCTGAGTTCAAGGATACTCCGTATTTCTCCGGTATGCCGAACTACTCGATCTATGATGCGGCAGATGTTGAATTTGACAGTTACAATTTCTTCAACGGCAAGAATTGTACCACGGTCGAAGGAAAGAAATTAAAACGGATATATGCTCTGAAGGAGGATGCTCAGAAATCGAGCGTGATTCAGATATCGCGTAACTATGTGAACGCAATTAAAAGCATGGGTGGAACCGTTATTTTTGAAGGTGCGCCTCAGACTGCCGAATGTGCCGATAACAACGGCCTCCAAATGGTGATAGGGAAGGTCGTTAAAGACGGAAACGAGATGTGGATTGAAGTGGTATCATTTAACGGAGACGACTACAATCTTACGATAGTTTTAAAAGAATTGATGAAGCAGGATGTAACAGCGAACGCAATGCTCGACTCCCTGAACAAAAAAGGATATATCGCTCTTTACATTAACTTCGACACGGGTAAATCAACTATTAAACCCGAATCCAAGTCAATCATTGTTCAGATCGTTGAGATGCTTAAAGCTAACCTTGACCTGAAAATCAGTGTAGAGGGGCACACGGATAATGTTGGTGCCCCAAAATCTAATAAAGTTCTCTCTGAAGATAGAGCTAAAGCCGTTGTCGCTGCAATTGTCGCTGAGGGAATTGATAATAAGCGGTTGAGTTCTATAGGTCATGGACAGGATAAGCCAATAGCCGACAATAAAACCGAAGAAGGAAGGGCAAAGAACCGGCGGGTTGAACTTGTTAAAAAACCTGGTTAAAAAAAAGACGTTTAAATTCTTTCATATTTTATTAAAAGGGTGATGAAAATGAGACGAATAATATTATTGATTTTGTCTGCTGCATTTGTGTTTGTGGCTGCAACTGGAGCACAGGTAAAAAAATATGATATAAAATCTGGTATCGTTACCTACGATATGATTATGAAAGTGGGAGATTTTGAAATTAAAAATAAGATAATCGTTTACTTTGACGATTACGGAATGAAGGAATGCAAGGAAACAATTTCTAAAGACAAATTGGAACAAAGTTATTTCAGCGACGGAAAAAATATATATTCAGTAAAACATAAAGGAAAAACCGCATACAAGCAGGGCGCTGCATACCGCGGTACTGAGCTTAGGGTGGAATGGTCGGAGTTCGGTACCGAAAAAGATCGCAGCTCGGGCATATGTAAAAAAATTCCTTCAATGAAAATCGCCGAAAAGAATTGCGAGATGATCGAAACCAATGACGGAAAAGGAACCGTGGCTAAGTACGGCGGCTGGAATAAGATTTTATTGTATATGGACGTTAAGACAAAAGATACGGAGACGATTCAACGCGCATTGAAGGTGGAAGAGAATGTAAAAGTCTCCCCGGATAAATTCATAGTCCCGGCAGGATATGCAATCAAGTAATAAATATTTTTACAAATACAAATTGTTATTTCTTTGAATGTTTGTAACTAATATATAGGAGTGGAAAATGAAAAAGCAAAAAGTTGTGGTTATGATAATTGCACTGCTTTGGATATCATCCATCGTGTTTGGTAGTTTTCTGCTTTATGGAGGTGAAACGCCAAAATCGGAAAAAGAGATTCCAATTTATCCGGACGCGGTACGTGATGCCGGCAGAGCATCTGAATTAAAAAGTCAAATGTCATGGGATATTGATCCCGGTCTCAGAAGCGCTGTATTGAATGTTTATAAGGTCGGAGCGTCAGCCGAAGATGTATCTAA
>CAYGZY010000177.1:0-7144 GCA_964354485.1 uncultured Chlorobiaceae bacterium
TGTGGAGAGAGCGCGGAGTAAGAACGCAGAGATATTCGAGCGACGTGAGGGATTCAAACTGACCTATACACCTTTCGTGTGCGATGCGGTTATCAGGGCGATCAAACAGTTTCCTCTCATCAATTCATCGGTTGAGGGTGATAAAATCATCATGAAGAAATTCGTCAACCTCGGTATAGCAGTTGCGACCGAGAGCGGATTGATAGTACCGGTGATAAAGAATGCGGATGAGAAAAACTTTGTGGGACTTGCACGAGCAATTAATGACCTTGCCACTCGTGCCCGGACTAAGCGCCTCATGCTCACAGACATCGAGGGCGGGACATTTACAATTACCAACTTCGGTGTTTTTAATACGCATATCGGTATTCCGATTATTAACCAGCCGCAGGTTGCTATCCTCGGAACGGGTGTGATTAAAAAGCGTCCTGTAGTAATTAATGATGCGATCGCCATTCGTTCGATCGCCAATTTCACTCTGGCGTTCGATCACAGGATTATAGATGGCGCGCTCGGAGGTTTATTTGTTGAAACAGTATGCAAATTACTCGGTGCTTACGATCCGGAAGCCCTCATTTAATGCGTGGCGATGTAATCAGAATGTAAATAGAAAAGATGATATCTAAATCAATGAAAGAAAAAGTCAACTCATGTGTACCTGGAGCGGGTAATAAGACGGTGGAAAAGGTTAATCGTCGTCCCCCGTGGCTTAAGGCGCGCATACCCGGCGGTGAAAAGTATGCATGGGTAAAGAAAATTATCGCATCCCGAGAACTACACACGGTCTGTGCAGAAGCACGATGTCCGAATATCGGAGAGTGCTGGAACAACGGGACGGCGACTTTCATGATTCTCGGTGATACATGCACGCGAAATTGCGGCTTTTGCGCCGTGAAGACGGGGAAACCCACTGAGGTCGATACAGGGGAGCCTTACCGTATTGCGGAGGCGATCAGAGCAATGGAAATTCGGCATGCAGTAATCACATCAGTCAGTCGTGATGATCTATCTGACGGCGGTGCGCAAATATTTGCAGAGACAATCAGGCAAATACGAGCAACTTCTCCGGGTACAAGAATTGAAGTACTTATTCCGGATTTCAAAGGCGATGAAAGTGCACTGGATACAGTTCTCAGTGCTTTGCCCGATGTTCTCAATCACAATCTGGAAACGGTTCCCCGCCTCTACGGGATAGTACGTCCTCAAGCATCATACCAGCAATCCCTTGCCGTTCTCGATAGGTCAATGCGCCGGGGATGTACCACGAAAACAGGATTAATGGTCGGTATCGGAGAAACCGCGGAGGAAGTAATCGCAGTAATGAAGGATGTACGTAGAGTGGGGTGTGATATTCTGACGATCGGTCAGTACCTTCAGCCAACGAAGGATCATCTCCCCGTGGCACGCTTTGTCCATCCCGATGAGTTTAAAATGTTCCGTGAAAAAGGTTTGGAGATGGGATTCAAGCATGTGGAATCGGGGCCTTTGGTTAGGAGCTCTTACCACGCGGAGCATCAGCGGCTATAAATAATCCATCAATATAAAACTGGATGTAAACCGCCGAATCATTTTTTTGTGATGAAACTGAGAACGGTGCATCGGGTATTTGATAATAGTCGAAATCAGTCGGATCGCCGGATAGAAATCAGTTTATGATATTCCCACAACCTTATCCGCGCGGAGGCAAGATAAGGATTTACACTTTGCTAGAGGAGGAGTGCGATTATGATGAACGATAAAATTAGTAAATATTAAAGAGTCAGATTGCTTCACTTCGTTCGCAATGACGGTAATAATTACTTTTTAGTCAGCCCCTAGCGCGGCTCGTTATTCATAAGTCGGAGGACTAATTTATTAAAGAATGGATTCTACGCATAAACTCCGCTGATGAACCTTTAGGATATTATGTGAAATGATATCCCTTCCCCCTATTGCAGCGTGCCAACAACCCTGTGTGCATAGACCTGAATCTACCATCATTGGAACTACTCGAATAGGGTTTAAGTGGTCATCAGGGGGGAATACTGATTTTTTTTTAAAGATCAATACTCAGTCTTGCCTATCTGAGAAATTTTTACTACATTAACAATGTATCAAATCGAAATCTCTCATTTTTTATCAAATTTCAAGGATTTATTGTGACATTGGCTCAACGATTGACCCATTCGTACAAGCAGGATGAGATCGAAATGAAGTGGTATCTCATTGACGCGAGCGGCCTTGTCCTCGGCAGAGTTGCGAGTCAGGTAGCTCGGGTCCTGCGAGGTAAACATAAACCAATTTTCACGCCGAATGTAGACTGTGGAGATTATGTTGTCGTCATAAATGCAGATAAAGTAAGGGTCACCGGAAAAAGGGAATCATTGAAAGAATATTTTCATCACACCGGATACCCAGGCGGTGCTACCACGGAATCATACAAGGAATTGATGAAAACGAATCCTGAGAAGGTTTTTATGCATGCCGTGAAGGGGATGATCCCGCATAATCGTCTCGGTGTACGCGTTATAAAAAAACTTAAAGTATATCGTGGCGCTGATCACCCGCACAAAGCCCAGAAACCAGAACCACTGAAAGTATAAGGGAACGACAATGGCAGTTCATCACCAGAAGATTACAGTCGGAAGACGAAAAACAGCAGTTGCCCGGGTCATTCTCAGGCCGGGCCAGGGTGACATCACCGTCAACCGTAAGGAACTAGCGAAATATTTTCCGATCGAGACACTCCGCAATGAGATACTCCTTCCGTTCACAGTAACTGAAACGTCTGGCAAGTACGACGTGCTAGCTACGGTTGAGGGTGGAGGCCCGTCAGGTCAGGCCGGAGCCATAAAACTCGGAATCTCCCGCGCCCTCGTCGAAATGAACGGTGATTTCCGCACGAAATTACGTTAACACAATCTCCTGACACGGGATTCACGTATGGTGGAGCGTAAGAAATACGGCCAGAAAAAAGCGCGCAAACGATTTCAATTTTCTAAACGGTAAAATAAACACGATACCAGGGTTGTACGGGACGCACACCGTGGTTATAGCAGAATCGCTGAATTCGTACCTTATACCTGAGATGAGGATCAGCGAGTCACTGGAAAAAATTTAAAATATCAATCATACCCTCCGATTGAACCGGAAGTGTTCTGTCATGTTACATTGTGTCGGAATCCCGGGGAGAGATGAAGAGGGTAGACGAACAAACTAACATAGGAGTCATATAATGCCCCGTATCGAATTAACCGACCTTCTTAATGCAGGTGCGCACTTCGGGCACCTCACACGCCGTTGGAATCCAAAGATGAAACCGTTCATTTTTATGGAACGCAATGGTATCCACATAATCGACCTCAAAAAAACCCAGGAACTGCTGGAATCAGCGAGCAATGCTCTTACCGACATAATAGGTCAGGGGAAGAAAATTCTTTTCGTCGGGACGAAGAGTCAGGCAGCGCAAGTTATCGAGGAGGAAGCGAAACGGTGTGGAGCTTTTTACGTATCGAAGCGGTGGCTTGGCGGGATGCTTACAAACTTCGCCACGATTCGTAAAAGCGTGAAGAGGCTTCAGAACATCGAGAAGATGGAGACTGACGGAACGTACGATAAGATAACGAAGAAGGAGGCTCTCGTCCTAGATCGGGAAAAGGAGAAACTGCAGGACATACTTTCGGGTGTGGTCGACATGACACGATTGCCCGGCGCGTTGTACGTTGTTGACATAAAAAAAGAGGATATCGCAATCAAGGAAGCCCGTAAGCTTGGAATCCCCATTTTTGCCATAATTGATACGAACTGCGATCCGATGGTTGTCGATTTCCCGATCCCTGCAAACGATGATGCGATAAAATCCATACAGGCAATATCAAAAGTGATTGCCGATGCGGTCCTCGAAGGGATGGAACGTGCGTCTGCGGAGCAGGAGGGTTCGGACGGAACGGTTAAGCAAGTGGAATTACAAAAAAGAAAGTGAATCAGAGCACACACACGAGAGAAAGCGAGTTTATTGTATGGTAATATCATCAGAACTGGTTAAAACACTGCGTGACCGTACCGGAGCCGGGATGATGGACTGCAAGAATGCACTTGCGGAGTCGAAAGGTGACATGGATAAAGCTATAGATTATCTGCGTAAAAAGGGAGCTGCAACTGCGGAAAAACGCGCAGGCCGTGCTGCGAATCAGGGTGTCATCGAGGCGTACATCCATGCGGGCGGACGGATCGGAGCAATGGTGGAGTTAAACTGCGAGACTGATTTCGTTGCAAAGACCGACGATTTCAAATTCCTCTCACGTGAAATAACCATGCAGATCGCTGCAATGAATCCGCTATACATAACCCGCGAAGATGTTACGAAAGGAACTATCGAACACGAGATGGAAATATACCGGCAGCAGGCACACAACGAGAAGAAACCTGAACAGGTAGTCGAACGTATCGCAGAAGGCAAGCTCGAAAAATATTACCAGGAATATTGTCTGCTTGAGCAAACATACATCAAAGACTCAGGCAAAACTATAAAAGATATTATCCTCGATATCACGGCGAAGACGGGCGAAAAGATAACTATCCGGAGATTCAAACGGTACCACCTCGGTGAACAGTGAAAAGAGGAAGCTAAAGGGATATCTGTAGACGCATTGACGAAATAGATGATGAAAAAAATAAAGCCACACTACAAGCGGATTATCCTGAAGGTGAGCGGCGAGGCGCTTATGGGCGAAAAGGAATTCGGGATCGATGCGCGCTTTCTCGATCTGTATGCCGATGAGATCGCTGAAGTTTATAGATTGGGCATCCAGATCGGTATCGTCATCGGAGGTGGAAACATCTATCGCGGCGTCGAAAATTCTTCCGACGGAATCGATAAAGTAACGGGCGATCACATGGGGATGCTCGCAACGATGATCAACGGCCTCGCACTTCAGGGTGCCCTCGAACACCGCGGGATTTTCACGCGATTAATGAGTCCCATAAAGATGGAAGAAATTGCCGAGCCGTTCATCCGCAGGCGCGCAATCCGGCACCTCGAAAAAGATCGTATCGTGATATTCGGCGCAGGTACGGGAAATCCATATTTCACAACCGATTCCGCCGCCGCACTCCGTGCAGTGGAAGTCAAAGCGGATATCATTATCAAGGGAACCCGCGTCGACGGTGTTTATGATTGCGATCCGGAAAAATTTCCCGATGCTTACAAATTCGATGAAATCACTTACGATGAGGTCATCAAAAAAGACCTCAAAGTAATGGACCTGACGGCTATCACTCTCTGCAAGGAAAACAAAATGCCTATAATTGTGTTCAACGTGAATAGAGGGGGCAGCCTGAAACAGATTATTATGGGTAGACGCGTGGGCACGATCGTGTATTCGGAAATAAAAAGCGGAAAACAACGATAATAACTATCCTCATCAAGAATTGGCAGGACGAAAATGATAAAGGAGATCATCAAGCAGACTGAAGAAAAAATGCACAAAGCGGTGGAGGTGGTACGTCTCGAATTTGTGAAGATCCGCACCGGTAAAGCGACAACTGCACTCCTCGATGGAGTGAAGGTTGAATACTACGGTTCTCAGGCGCCTCTTCAGCAGGTTGCGAATGTGAGCGTGAAGGACATACACACAATATCCATTCAACCGTGGGATAAAAACATGATCCAGCCGATCGAGAAAGCGGTCATTGCGGCAAATCTGGGTTTGAATCCGATCACCGATGCCAATGGAATCCGTGTCCCAATTCCTCCCCTTAATGAAGAACGCCGTAAAGAACTTGTCAAGCTTGTAAAGAAATTTGCTGAAGAAGGAAAGATCGCCGTTCGAAACGTGCGTCGTGATGCCATCGAACATCTAAAAAAATCAGAAAAACTTGAACACTTCTCCGAGGATGAACGAAAACGAGCCGAACAGGATGTCCAGAAAATGACCGATAAGTTCATCAAGGATGTCGACGGACTAGTTGAACTCAAAGAAAAAGAGATTATGGAAGTCTAATAAGTACTTCCAACCGATCGCTCGAATGCTGATTACTCTCCAACGATTCTGTACCCTTTTCCATTAGCCAAATCATGTAACAATATAACTCTACTTTCGTACAATGGGTATAACATCACAGGTACTCATCAATGGAAGAAAACGGGCAAAAAACAAAACGTTTATACAAATCTCGACGAAATAAGATAATCGACGGCGTTTGCGGGGGTTTTGCCGAGTACTTTGATGTCGATCCGTCAATCGTCAGACTACTTTGGGTGCTCGTTACATTAATGGGTGGAACCGGATTTATCGCCTATCTGGTTGCGATGATTATAATGCCCGTCAATCCAGAACACCTCGTCTCACCATCCCCGACGACTACTCAGACCAACGGCAGAAGCGACAAACGCAGGTTTTTCGGGGTGCTCTTAATCCTGATCGGTTCTCTTGTTCTCCTCGTGAACATCGGCTGGTTCTGGGATTTTGGCTGGTGGTCTTTTACCAGGTCGATTCTTCTCCCTCTGCTCATTATTGGTCTTGGAGCATTTCTGATTTACCTCCAAACCTCCCGGAAGAAAGCGCCTTCATCTGATACCGGGATTGCCGGAGAAGCCCCGTCCGGTATTCAGATGAAAAAGGAACTCCGGCGGTCCAAAGAAAACAGGAAACTGTTCGGTGTCTGCGGCGGTCTTGGTAAATATTTCGATATAGATCCGACGATGATTCGATTTAGTTTTGTGTTCCTTGCACTCATATCATTCGGGTGGGGATTGCTGATATATATCATTCTCGGTATCGTCATGCCTGAAGAGAAATCTTCACTAACATCATCTTAAGGAGAGTCCCATGTCTAACATCAAGTACAATGTTTCGTGGTTTGGTGTTCTTCTGGTGGTCATCGGCATTGTCATGCTCCTGGACCATTTCAGTGTCTTTGATATTGATTTTTCAACGGTGTTCTGGCCCCTGATGATGCTTGTCGGAATCGTTATCGTCAGCAGAGGTTTTACAGGTTCACAACGGGGGAAAATATTCTGGGGATCGGTATTATTTCTGTATTCGCTCTTCTTTCTCATTCGATCAATTGATTACTTTGAAATTCAGGGTCGACTTATTTTCCCGGCGTCGTTTATCATTTTCGGCATGGCATTCTTTATGATGTACCTGGGAAATATCAAGGA
>CAYGZY010000178.1:0-16224 GCA_964354485.1 uncultured Chlorobiaceae bacterium
ATGGCTAATAGTATTGTCGGTTAAACGAGACCCGCTTGTTGCAGTAACTCGCTCAAACGAACTGATCAGATAATTCGAATAAAAATCAAGCAGTTGCTTATTCATAGTAACCTTAAAATAATAGAAAGATCAAAGATCACCTATGATTCATCCAAGTATACGTATTTTTTAATTCAACTTAAATATGTACCTTTTGCGTAACATCAGTTAATAATCCAAAATAGTATCAACTCGCTTCCCCGGCAACAGCGGATCGCAATTATTCTCCACCGTTATGAAGGACTTACCTATCAGGAAATTGCCAATGTGATGCAATGTTCCGTTGCATCGGTCGAATCCCGCATTTTTCGGGCAAAACAACATCTTTACCACAAGTTACGTCCTTATCTAAAGCACTTATGACCGCAAGTATTTATGGAAAGGCATGTCTAATATATGAAAGGTGAAATTGGATGATTCATAAGACCATACAGAAAAAATTAATACTCTATCTCGATGGGAATTTGCCAGAGCGTGAGACAGCTATAGTGAAGGAACATCTTTCCAAATGCCAATCATGCCAGAAAGAGATTAAGGTACTATCATCAATCTGGAATAATGAAAATGCACTTGAAAGAATTACACCTTCAGACTATCTATGGACTAAACTCGAAGCTCGGTTAAATGAAATCAACGATGCCGATCACCATTCCCTGATTGATAAACTCATTCTCGTTGCTCGTTTATCTATAATGGCGGCACTGGTAGTTGTTGCGATCTTCGTCGGCAGCTACATAGGTAATGTTTCAAATGACGTGATAAAGTACGACCTGAAAAGCACTCCTGGAGAATATTTTTGGAACACATACAATTTAGATTCCTTCGAACCTATTCCTACGGAATCTATCGGTAAGGCATTCACCCTCGCGTCGAACGATGAAGAAAATGAGGCGCAGCGATGAAAAGGAAATGGTTGGTGCTTGGTCTTATCCTTATCACTATAATTAATCTTTCAGCGCTTGGTACATTAATGTATAACCGCTGGGGTCTTGAGAGTAAGAACGTTTCATTGAATGATACAGTTAGCCATGGTTGTTATATGAAACGTCATCTCAATATATCTGATGAACAGGTTTTAAATCTTGATTCATCGGAAAAAATATATCGTCCGAAGATCGAATCGATGTCTCGTCAGATTAAAGAAAAAAGAAGCAAATTAGTAACGGAACTACTCAAGGATACATCTGATTCTACTCAAATCGAACATATTTTATATGAAATCGATTCTCTTCAGGCTCTCATTCAGAGAGATGCTGTAAATCGTCTTATAAAGGAGAAAAATATTCTAACACCAGAACAGCGGAGTGGATATTTTTCACTGGTTCTCGGAAAATTATGTTATGAAGTAGATAGTTTGACGCATACTCAATGTCAACAACAATCAAATAACCAATCAAAGGAGATAAAGTAAAATGAAGCGAGTCGTTGTAACAGTACTAACGATGGTAATAGCGATTCTGCTGTTATCAGTATCATTATATGCCGGGGATGAGAAATCTGTGAAGATGGAAACTCCTAAAAATCCCCAGGTACAAACGCAGAAATCCTGTCAGGATAAACATGCTCAAGGTGTTTGCGCAGGACACGATTCAGTGAAATGCACGCTTGAAAAAGGTTCGACTGCGTGTAAAGACAAGCACGCAAAAGGTGAATGCAAGGATCATGATCCTGGAAAATGTCAGCCAGATAATTGTTCGGCAGAATGCAAAGAGAAATGTACGGGTCAAGATAAACCGCCCAAGTAAGACGAAAACAGCAATGAGCGGCGCATGTCTATTCGTGCGCCGCATGCTGTCCAATAGGGAGAAATCTTGTAATCTTTCCCAAATCATTTTTCCTCTGAAATAATCGATATTCGCCATAAATAATATTTCTACTTGAACATTATTCCATCATTTATTATATTTCGTTAGTTAACGAAATGACATATGGCTACATATCGTGAAATAGCAAAAATTTATAAATCTCTGTCCGATCCAAACAGACTTCGTATTCTCAATCTCCTTCGTCAGAGAAAACTTTGTGTGTGTGAAATAACAGAAATTCTAAATCTTGCCACCTCTACGGTTTCAAAGCATCTCAGCATCCTGCAAAATGTCGGTTTCATAGAACAAGAGAAAGACGGCAAGTGGGTAAATTATTATATCAATCCGCGTGCCTCCGATTCGAAAATGACTGCTTTTGTTTCGGCTATACAATTTTGGATTGAAACTGAACAAGCGAAAGAAGACGAGCAAAAAGTGAAGACGGTAGATCGGGAGAAAATTTGCTCCAGATAATATTTTTTTACCTCATCATTTCGATAGATAACGAAACAAAGAAAGATTTCTAAATGAATTGGAAAGAAGAATACAAAAACTTGTTATGGATTATAGGCGGCTTTATTGTCTTCTATTATCTCCCAGTAGGCAATCCTGTGTTTCAGAATGCCATTAATGAATCTCTTGCACTTCTCAAATGGTACGCCCAAGAGCATGTGCTGCTCTGTTTGGTGCCCGCGTTTTTCATAGCCGGTGTGATCTCTGTATTTATCAGTCAGGCAGCAGTGATCAGGTACCTCGGAGCCCGGGCGAAAAAGTGGCTGGCATACTTAGTGGCTGCAGTCTCAGGAACAATACTCGCCGTGTGTTCATGCACGGTTCTGCCGATGTTTTCCGGAATACATAAGAGAGGAGCAGGACTTGGTCCTGCAATTGCATTCCTATATTCTGGCCCTGCTATCAACATCCTGGCGATTATTCTGACCGCAAGGATTCTCGGACTTGAAATGGGAGTAGCACGAACTGTTGGCGCGGTTTTTTTCAGCGTCATCATCGGTTTGATAATGGCGTTCATTTATAGAAAAGAAGAGCGAGCAAAAGAAGAGGCACAGCTTACACTTCCGGAAGTGGAAGAAAAACGCCCGTTATGGCAAACGGCTACACATTTCTTTATTCTTGTTGCGATTCTCGTATTTGCCAACTGGGGTAAGCTAGACACTACTGATAGTTTCTGGTATACCATCTTTGCAAATAAATGGTATATCACAGCTTTGTTTAGCATTGGATTTGCACTCTCCCTCACATTTATCCTCAAAATAAATAAGGTCCAGGTAGTTCTTGCTACAATGGCGGTTATTATTGCGTCGGTAATTTGGGGTTCAAATCCAATGATACCATTTGTTGTTGCGGTCGTTGCCACAACTATTATTCTTTCTTTCGATAAAGGGGAAGGAGAGGAGTGGCTGCATTCAACATGGTCGTTTGCTAAACAGATTTTACCTCTACTTGCCGGTGGTGTACTTTTGGCAGGATTTCTTTTGGGTGGGCCTGAAACCAAGCAGGGGATAATTCCAAACGAATGGATTGCATCGCTCGTTGGAGGTAACGGTCTATTTGCAAACTTCTTCGCTTCAATTGTTGGCGCGTTTATGTACTTCGCAACGCTGACAGAAGTCCCTATTGTGCAAGGACTTATCAACAGCGGTATGGGGAAAGGTCCTGCTCTTGCTCTATTATTAGCAGGTCCGGCGTTATCACTGCCAAGTATGCTTGTCATCAGAAGCGTTATCGGCACACAAAAAACGGTCGTGTACGTTTCACTTGTTGTTGTCATGGCAACAATAAGCGGAATGATTTTTGGAACTTTTTATTAGTATTCATTGTACTAGTCATGATCAATTTTAATAAATTCAAAAAAGGAGTTACAAAATGCTTGATATAAAAGTACTGGGCCCCGGCTGTGCAAATTGCCAAAAAGTGGAATCACTTGTTCGGGAAGTAATGGCAGAGCATAAACTTAAAGGTAATATAGAAAAAGTAATTGACAGGAATCGTTATGTAGATTATGGTTTAATGATGACTCCTGGTTTATGGGTAAATGGAAAGCTTGTAAGCAGCGGGAAAATTCCGTCAAAAAGCTCCGTCGAGCACTGGTTGCTTGAAGCAGCAAAGTAAAATTTTAACACGGAGTAATTGATGAAAGTACAAATTCTCGGTATCGGATGCACAAAGTGCAAAACACTTGAACAGAAAATTCGTCTATTGAACGATAAATACACGCTGAATCTTGAAATTGAAAAAGTAACCGAATTGCAGGAAATCATGAAATATGGAATTATGATGACTCCCGGCTTGGTAATCGATGGCGTTTTAAAAAGTGCCGGCTCTATCCCGAAAGATGATCAACTGCTTGAATGGATTAAAGGAAAACAATCATGAAAAAACAAATATTTTTGTTACTGATTACTGGCATCATTTTCAGTATGGTTGCATTTGGACAATCAAAGAAGCCCCAACCTCAAACTAAACAGAGTCCCCCTGCGAAGGATACGAGCTCAATCGTATCCCAGCCTCTTGTCACATTTATTGAACTCGGTTCAGTTAATTGCATCCCATGCAAGGCTATGCAACCAGTGATGAAGGCAATTGAAGAAAAATATGGTTCCCAGGTCAAGATAGTCTTCTATGATGTATGGAAAAAAGAGCAGGCGCATTATGCGCAGGAATATAAAATCCGTTTAATACCGACGCAGGTGTTTCTCGATTCCCAAGGGAAAGAACTTATGCGTCATGAGGGATTCTTTCCGGAAAAAGAGATAGATACCTTTCTGCAATCGAAAGGATTGAAGCCAAAGACTGCCGAAAAAGGCTAGTGCATGGAATCTCTTTTTACCACATTAACGGAAGCGCTCTATAGCAGTTACTCGCTTGCACTCCTTGCTTCATTTGTTTGGGGTATATTGAGCATTTTGCTGAGCCCGTGCCATCTTTCGAGTATTCCGCTTATCATCGGATTTCTCGCTGTGCAGGGTGAGAAAAAGATATCGCGAAGTATACTTCTTGCCTTTATATTTGCTATAGGCATTCTTTTGACTATCGCGGTCATTGGAATCATTACAGCAAGCTTAGGCAGAATCATGGGTGATGTTGGTCCGTATGGCAAATATGCCGTGGTGATCATATTTATTGTCGTCGGTTTATATCTCATGGATATCATCCAACTGCCCGACACAGGAGTGAAGCTGCAGCCATTTGGTATAAAGTCTGTTTTTTTATCGGCATTCAGCTTGGGTTTGATCTTCGGAATTGCACTCGGTCCTTGCACGTTTGCATACATGGCGCCGGTTCTTGGGATTGTGTTTCAAATGTCAAGTACAAATATAGCCGGAGCAGGAGCACTGCTTCTATCATTCGGATTAGGACATTGCGGTGTCATTGTAGCGGCGGGCGGACTCGCATCCCGGATACAGGTATATCTTAATTGGACGAACCGATCAAAAGCGGTTCTCTGGACGAAGCGTATCGCAGGATTTCTTGTAATACTCGGCGGTATCTATACACTTTTTACATCATAAGATAAAGGCACGGATAATGGAACAGGGATCACCAACCCCAATGGATTTACTAAAACAAATCGCACCTGAATTTGCTCAAAATCAGTTTGACCAACGTGCATTGCTCTTTGAGTCGCCAAAGTATCAGGCGGTGCCGTTGAAATATAAACTGCTCGCCGGAATCAGCGTTGCAGCTGCACTTGGCTCTGTTACCTGTACGGAAATGTGGACCAAAATGGCGCTTCAAAAAGGAGTTACTTCGGCTGAAATCAGCGAAGCCATCCTCGTCGCACGATATATGAAAATGGCAACTGTGAACGATACAGCATCGTCTTCGCTCGAAATGCTTTAAAGAAGGAATCAATCTAATGGATTCTCCGTCTTCAAGCGATGATGCTGATTCTCGTCGATCCGCTTTAATAACAGTTGAGGAACCTGCCGGACTTCATGAGAAATTCATCATATCGATGTTTCTTAATGTTAATATGCCTTCATGCATCCCAGGCTAAATAAATATGAAGATATTTATCCTCTGCACTGGTAACTTCTGCCGCAGTCAAATGGCGGAAGGATTTTTGAAATCTTTTAATTCCGGGCTGGAAGTATATTCCGCGGGAACAGATCCTTCTCTGAAAGTTCATCCCAAAGCGATTCAGGTAATGAAAGAAGTTGGAATCGACATTTCGAAAAACTATCCGAAAAAAGTCGATCAATTTTTAAATGATTATTTTGATTATATCATTACCGTGGGCGATAACGCAAAAGAAACCTGTCCGGTTTTTATGGGCAAAGTCGGCAAGCGATTACACATTAGTTTTGAAGACCCGGCAAGTGCGACGGGAACAGAAGAAGAGGTTCTCATTGTATTCAGAAAAGTAAGAGATGAGATCAAAAAGGAATTTGATCAATTTTACAAGAAATATTTAAAAATATGAGATAACATATGCTTGATATTAAAATATTAGGGCCAAATTGTTCAAATTGTACTGAATTAGAAAGACTCTGTCGGCAAGCAGTAAAAGAAAACTGGATAGAAGCGAATATAGAAAAGGTCACTGATCTTAAAAAAATAGCCGAGTATAATGTAATGATGACGCCGGCATTGGTAATTAATAGAAAAGTTGTTCACAGTGGAAGTGTGCCGACGAAATCAAACATTGTGACAATGCTTATGAATGCAATGGTTTGATAATAATATTCAATTACAACATTTTTTTAATTTCATGGGGAAATAAATGGATTCCGTATCAAATAAATTATCATTCTTCGATCGTTATTTAACGCTCTGGATATTTCTCGCTATGTTTTTGGGAATTGCCGCCGGATCAATTTTCCCAGGTATTGCCAGTTTCTGGGATTCTTTAAGTTCAGGAACTACGAACATTCCAATAGCGATCGGATTGATCTTAATGATGTATCCTCCGCTTGCAAAAGTGAAATATGAAGAACTGCCCGTTGTATTCAAAAATGTAAAACTGCTTTCATTATCATTAATCCAAAACTGGATTGTTGGTCCGTTTGTAATGTTTATCTTTGCAATAATCTTCTTATCCGATAAACCCGAAATGATGATCGGCGTAATATTAGTGGGACTTGCACGTTGCATTGCAATGGTTCTCGTCTGGAATGATTTGGCAAAAGGTGATTCTGAGCTTGCCGCGGGGCTTGTTGCTTTCAATGCGATATTTCAAGTGTTTTTATATTCAGTATACGCTTACATATTTATTACCGTACTTCCACCGTTATTCGGATTCAGTGGTGCAATAGTAGAAATTTCAATTGGGGAAATCGCCGTTACGGTTCTTATTTATCTCGGAATACCGTTCTTCGGTGGAATGATAACCCGGGCAAGTATGGTTAAAATAAAAAATAAAGAATGGTATCACAAAACATTCATTCCAAAGATTTCTATACTTACTCCTATTGCATTGCTCTTCACAATTTTTGTGATGTTCTCGCTAAAAGGTGAAAAAATAGTTGAACTGCCGATTGACGTTGTAAGGGTTGCCATACCATACTTGTTTTATTTCGCTGGTATGTTCTTTATTACCTTCTTTATTGCTAAAAGAATGGGCCATTCCTATGAAAAAACTACAACTGTAGCCTTCACTGCGGGAAGCAACGATTTTGAATTAGCCATCGCAGTAGCGGTTGCGGTTTTTGGCATTAATTCACAAGCAGCTTTTGCAACCGTAATTGGTCCTCTTGTGGAAGTGCCCGTGCTTATAGGGCTTGTAAATGTCGCGTTAGGTTTTAAGAAAAAATACTTTTCTGATAAACCTCTTGTTAGATGATATCATATGGAACTTATAATGTATAGAAAGGTTCAGTAATGAAAAGTATCGAAAAAAGAATAATATCATTTATTGGCGGAGGAATTATCACCGGAGTATTTATTGAACGGATGATCTGACCCACTTAAACCGATCCATTTCGTATCTTATGAAAACGGAAATAATTAAGATACCAGTTAGTAAATAGCGCGCGGGCTGGTCATTGAGGCGGGCACGGCCAGGCATAAAGAGGCCCGTCAAAATGCCACGCCAACCAACCTTGAATCAACTGCTTCTTTTCCCTATATTGCTTTTTGTACCGTGAGATGCCGCCGAAGCGGGCAAAAAAGGGGTATTTAAATTTGGCTTATGCATAGTCGGAAAAAGGAATTCGGATTCATATGAAGCCAAGCATATTCAACGATGTTATAGGACCGGTGATGAGAGGGCCTTCCAGTTCTCATACTGCCGCGTCCCATCGTATCGGCACTATCATGAGGCAGTTCTGTTCCCCCGAATATGGCAGAGTCGTGGTTGAATTTCATAAAAAAGGCTCACTTGCAACCACGTACGAGGGGCAGGGAACTGCGATGGGGCTGATAAGCGGGCTGCTAGGATTGAGCATTCTTGACCCCTCCATAGTTCGATATCAGGATCTGGCAAAGGATCGTAATTTGAACATCGAATTTAAAATCACGGATTATGAAGCTATTCATCCGAATACTTATAAGATCCTTGTTGAAAGCCCCGGCCATGAGCGATTTGAAATCGTCGCTGTCTCAACGGGAGGTGGAATGATCAGGGTGCTTGCTGTCAACGATTTTGAGGTTTCGATCCTTGGTGACTATTATGAAACGCTGGTTTGCTGCGCTTCTCCGTCTTTAGATAAAATTGAGGGCCTGTTCGGGAAATTGAAAGAGCGTACGCTCCATACAAAGATCGACCTTGTCCAGCAGGGTCAGAACGGTTTTCTTTTCAATATTAAATCGAGACAATCGGTGTTGCAGACCGTCGAAACAGTATTTCGGGACCTTGAAGAGGTCCTGTGGATCAGGCAAATCAATCCAGTGTTGCCGGTTCTGTCGGGTTTGGATCAGCCGTTACCCTTTTCTTCGATTGAGGATATGACGACCTCAGAAGATCTCAAGAATTGCGATCTTGCCGGGCTGGCCATCCGCTATGAAAGCGCGCGCGCTGGCATTGAGCCACAAAAGGTACTTTCACTTATGAACGATATCGTCCGTCACATCGACCATTCCATCCAGGAAGGATTGAAAGACACGAAGTATGACGATAGGATACTCGGTCATCAAAGTCATTTGATCATGGAAGCGGAAAAGGAACAGAAAATCATCAGGAGCCCGTTGAACATCATCATCGCATATGTCACTGCCCTGATGGAGGCCAAGAGTGCCATGGAGATCATCGTGGCCGCTCCCACGGCCGGCTCGTGCGGCACTCTCGGCGGCGCCATTTTCGGTATCGCAAAGCATCATCCCAAAGACATGGAAACTCTCTCAAAGGCATTCCTCGCAGCAGGATTGATCGGCGTCTTTATTGCCGATAAGTATACGTTCGCTGCGGAAGAGGGGGGATGTCAGGTTGAATGCGGTGCTGCCTCGGCCATGGCAGCCGCCGGGCTGGTTCAGCTTATGGGAGGGAATGCAGAACAGGCGATTAATGCGTCTTCAATGGCACTTCAGAACAGCCTGGGTATGGTCTGTGACCCGGTTGCCGACCGTGTTGAGGTACCGTGCCTCGGGAAGAATATTCTCGCGGCGACAAATGCATTGAACTCCGCGAATATGAGTCTGGCCGGTTTCGACCCAGTGATCCCTCTCGGCGAAGTGATCGATGCGATGAGGTTTGTCGGGAATGAGATGCCTTCGTCCTTATGCTGCACCGGATTAGGCGGGTTATCATTGACACCGACAGCAAAAAGGCTTCACAATAAATTACAAAGAAAATAATTTCCACAGGTTAGGTCGGTAGAGGGAATCTGTTGAGACATGAAAAATATTTCAAGGACAGGACAAAAGCCGATCCGGTCGGAGGCCGGTATGCATGGAATTTGCAGGAGGTCCGGTTGCTTAATAAGGATCAGGAGAAGCAGATACTGCGGGATTATGCAAAAAGGCAGAAATAGCCGTATTCAAATGAGTTGAAGATGCCGGAGTGTACGTTTTGCATGAATTGTAAAGATGAGTTGTCCTCATCAATCGTGAAGGTGCGAGAAATTCCGACATGAAAGTTATCGATTCGAAAACCATCGTCCGCGCAGCAACCTTCCTGGAATGGATCGATGCCATGGAGGAGGCCATGCGGGTAAGTCTGAGCGGAAAATACATAATGCCGCAGCGATTGCATCTGGATTATGGAAAAGCCACATTCCTGGTGATGCCCTGCATTGCCGGTGAATATTGGGTCACCAAGCTTGTCTCATTCTGTCCCGATAATACAGTGTCGGGCATTCCTTCCATCTACGGAACGATCGTACTCAGCCGTACCGGAACAGGCGAACCGCTTGCCGTGATGGAAGGGGGGGACATTACCGCATTAAGGACGGCAGCGGTCAGTGCTCTCGGGATCAAATACCTTGCTCCGGAGAACGCAACAACCCTTGGCATCGTTGGTACAGGTTCGCAGGGTATCCAGCAGGCCAGATTTGCTTGTACCGTCAGGGATATTCAACAGGTTACCGTCTTCGATCGGTCGGAACGATCTATTTCCCGGTTCCTCGATGCATTCAAAGCGGACTTCCCCGCTATACGGGTCAGGGTAGCAAAGAATGCCGAACAGTTGTGCTCAGAAACAGAAATAATCATCACGGCCACTAATTCAAACGATCCTGTTTTTCCGGATAGGTCAGTATTATTTGAAGGGAAAACATTTGTGGGGATAGGATCCTATAAACCGGATTACAGGGAATATCCTGATAGTTTTTTCAGACAGATCGATCAAATCTTTGTGGACACCAGCCATGGTAAAAAAGAGAGCGGGGACCTCCTCTATCCCATTCAAAACCGATTGATATCGGAAAGTAACATCTACCCGCTCGGTTCGTTGATTGTAGGAACTGTCGCTCTTTCCGCAAAATCTACAAGATTTTATAAAACAGTGGGAAGTGCGTTGTTTGATCTGTATGCTGCAAAACTGATATATGAAAAGACATATGGGTACTTATAATCCGGTTGGAAGGGAACTACATCCCAGGGGTCCTAGGGTTTGTTAAAACAACTTTGATCATACAATGTTTCTTTTTCAAGAATTGACAGGAGCCGATCATGATCCGTCGTGCACTATTTAATATAACTTACCTTTTCGTCGCATCGGTTTGCCTTCCCCCGGCCAATTCGTTTGCGCAGGAGAAGCCGTTCGATCCGATCCTTACCCTGGACAGGATATTTACATCGGGCGATTTCCAGCAGGAGTCTTTCGGCCCCGCCCGCTGGATGAAGGACGGGGATTCCTATACAACGCTCGAACGATCCGAAAAAACAAAAAGCGGGAGGGACGTCATTCATTATTCGGCGGGATCGGGGAAAAGGGAAGTGCTCGTCCCGGCGTCCCTCCTCGTTCCTCCGGGAGATACGCTACCGCTCCGGATTGAAAATTATCAATGGTCGGCGGATGAGAAAAAGCTGCTCGTCTTCACGAACGGCAAACGCGTCTGGAGACAGAACACCAAAGGCGAGTACTGGGTGCTGGATCTCGGTGACGGACATCTGGCCAAACTCGGGCAGAGGCTCGACCCTTCAACGCTCATGTTTGCCAAACTCTCGCCGAACGGTGCGCGCGCGGCCTATGTCTATGAGAACAATATCTACGTCGAGACCATTGCTGACGGACATGTCGTTCAGCTGACACACGACGGGTCCGGGACCATCATCAACGGGAATTTCGACTGGGTCTATGAGGAGGAATTCGAGATCCGCGACGGCTTCCGCTGGAGCACCGACGGTACCTCGATCGCCTTCTGGCAGCTCGACAGCAAGGGAGTCAGGGACTTCAATATGATCAATAATACCGATTCGCTCTATCCGCAGGTGATCACTTTCAAATATCCGAAGGTCGGCGAAATGAACTCAGCCTGCCGGATCGGCGTCATTCCGTCGGCAGGCGGCGACATCATCTGGCTCAGAGTGCCCGGAGATCCCAGGAACACGTATATCCCGAGGATGGAATGGGCAAGGAATTCGAAAGAGATCATACTGCAACATCTCAACAGGCTTCAGAACCGTAACGACGTAATCCTCGCCGATGCCGCGACAGGAGGGACCCGTATCGTAATGACGGACAGTGACAGCGCATGGGTGGATGTGATGGACGATCTCTACTGGATCAACGATGGGGAGACGTTCACGTGGGTGAGCGAAAAGGACGGCTGGCGGCATATCTATCTGGTATCCCGGAAAGATGGCAGGGATAAACTTGTTACAAAGGGTGAGTTCGATGTCATTCACGTTGAAGGAGTAGACAAGAAAGGAGAATGGCTGTATTACATCGCTTCGCCCGATAACCCAACACAACGTTATCTCTACCGCGTTCGCCTCGATGGGAAAGGGAAACCGGAACGCCTCAGCCCCCTCGGGCAGCCAGGCACCCATTCGTATCAGTTCTCGCCTTCGATGAGATGGGCGTTCCACACATTCAGCAATATGAATACGCCGCCCGTCATCGAGCTCGTTCAGCTCCCTAAACATAGTGTAGCGAGGACGATGGTCACGAACAACGAGTATAAAGAAAAGATGTGTAAACTTAACATGCGACCAGTCGAATTCTTCCGTGTCGATATCGGCGTCGGAGTTCTTCTCGATGGCTGGTGTATGAAGCCGCCGGATTTTGATTCCACGAAGAAGTATCCGATTTTCTTCACTGTCTACGGAGAGCCTGCCGCACAAACGGTGCTGGACCGGTGGAACGGGAGCCTCTGGGATATCATGCTCGCGCAGCAGGGCTACATCCTGGTGAGCATCGATAACCGGGGTACCCCTGCGCCGCGCGGACGCGGGTGGAGGAAGAGCATCTACCGTCAGATAGGGATCCTCGCGTCGGCCGACCAGGCCGCCGCGGCACGGGCGCTCCTCGGGAAGTGGCGTTTCGCCGACTCATCCCGTGTCGGCATCTGGGGCTGGAGCGGCGGCGGATCGATGACACTGAATGCGATGTTCCGTTACCCGGATCTCTACAAGACCGGCATCGCAGTGGCATTCGTGAGCAATCAGCGATACTACGACGATATCTATCAGGAACGGTATATGGGATTGCCTGACGATAACGCCGCGGGATTCCGGGATGGTTCGCCGATCACATTCGCGAAAAATCTGAAGGGGAATCTTCTTATCGTCCACGGCTCCGGCGATGATAACGTGCATTTCCAGAATTTCGAAGCGCTGGTGAATGAACTCGTTGCAAACAACAAGCACTTTACGATGATGGAATACCCGAACCGCTCCCACGGTATCTATGAGGGGAGGGGAACGTCGCGCCATCTCTATGAACTGTTCACCTGGTATCTGAACCAGAACCTCCCGCCCGGACCGAAGGAACGATGAAATGCATAGTATCTGCGATGCCGTAATGTCTGCCCTGGTAACTGCGTTACACCGGATGAAGAACGCCGGGTATTTGATCGCTCTCCTTGCCATTGTTGTCTGCGATTCGGCGGGCCAGCCGGCGAGCGGCTCCACCACCACAACGATGTTATGGTACGATCACCCCGCCCTGAAATGGGAGAACGCGCTTCCTGTGGGGAATGGCCGGCTCGGCGCCATGGTCTTTGGAAGAACCGATGCCGAAAGGATCCAGTTCAATGAGGAGACTTACTGGAGCGGCGGGCCCTACGCACAGACGGTAAAAGGGGGATCGGGGCATCTGTCGGAAATTCAAAAACTCGTGTTCGAAGGGAAGTACAAAGAGGCCCATAAGTTATTCGGCCGTTATCTCATGGGGTATCCGGTCGAACAGCAGAAGTACCAGTCGATGGGAGACGTGATCCTGACATTTGACCGTAAAGGCGAAGTGAAAAATTACAGGCTCGAACTCGACCTCGATAGCGCCATCGTCCGGGTACGCTACGAGCAGGACGGGGTACGATTCATACGGGAAATATTCTCGAGCGCGGTCGATCAGGTCATCGTCATCAGACTCACGGCATCTGCGCCGGGGAGCATTTCGCTGTCTGCGGAACTGAGAGGGTGCAGGAACGAGGCACATTCAAATTACGGCACCGATTATTTCTGGATGGACAGGTGGGGGGATGATGGCCTGCAGGTAACAGGCCGTTCAGCCGATTATTTGGGGATCGAAGGGAAAATACGGTACCGGGCCTGTGTAAGGGTCAGGCACGACGGCGGATCGCTGGGCAGTGATGGAACAGAACTGACCCTCAGGAACGCCGATGCGGTGACGTTCTATCTGGCCGCTGCTACGAACTTCGTCAATTACAGGGATGTCAGCGCGGATCCGGGGAAAAGGACAGCAGATGTGTTCTCATCGCTTAAGACGCGGTCCTATGAGGAGATCAAACGGGATCATGTGCGTGAATACCAGAACTACTTTCGTCGGGTCAGTCTGCGTTTTGGTTCCGCTCCGAATTCTTTTCTTCCGACGGACCAGCGCATCAGAACCTTCGATGGACAGAACGATCCGGACCTTGCAGCGCTCTGCTTTCAGTTCGGCCGTTATTTACTGATCTCATCCTCCCGTCCCGGTACACAGCCGGCGAATCTGCAGGGCATCTGGAATCAGTATATGAATCCCTCCTGGGATTCGAAGTATACAACGAACATCAACACGGAGATGAACTACTGGCCGGCGGAGGTGTCAAACCTCTCCGATTGCACCGAACCGTTAACACGCATGATACAGGAACTGACAGTCCAGGGAACTGAAGTCGCGAGGGAACATTACGGCGCGCCCGGCTGGGTGTTCCATCAGAACACCGACCTCTGGCGGGTGGCAGCTCCGATGGACGGAGCGCAATGGGGAACATTCACGACCGGGGGGCATGGCTGTGCACGCATCTCTGGGAACATTTCCTGTTCACCGGCGATACGGTTTTTCTCCGGCGCATGTATCCGGTGATGAAGGGGAGCGCGGAGTTTTTCCTCGGCTTCCTCATCGAACATCCGACGTACGGCTGGCTTGTGACAAATCCGTCCACCTCGCCTGAGAATTTTCCCGACAGACCCGGCAACGGTGAGTTTTTCGATGAAGTAACATCCTGGAACAGCCCGGGAGTCACCATCTGTGCCGGATCAACGATCGATATGCAGATCCTCAGCGATCTGTTTACCGCTGTCGCGGACGCGGCGGGAGTCCTGAATTGTGATAAAGCGTTCAGTGAGAGGGTTCTGGTAGCCAGAGGCCATCTTGCCCCGATGAAGATCGGAAAACGGGGTGACCTGCAGGAATGGCTCGAAGATTGGGGACAGAAAGAAAATAGCCACCGTCACATTTCAAATTTGTACGGATTGTTTCCCGGGCATCAGATCTCGGTCGGTCGGACGCCTGACCTTGTGAACGCCGCACGGGTTGTCCTAGAGCAGCGCGGCCTTGAAGGCAACGGTTGGTCATCCGCGTGGAAAATGTGCTGCTGGGCCCGCCTGCGGGATGCGGAAAAAGCTCTGGAAAATTTCACGTATGGGATCCATCACTATACCTTTGACAACCTGTTCTCAAATTGTTCCGGTGCGCTCCAGGTCGACGGATCGTTTGGCGTGACGGCAGCGATGGCGGAAATGATCCTTCAATCGCAGGACAGCATCATTGATCTCCTGCCATCGTTGCCTGAAGCATGGAAGGACGGTGAAGCAAGGGGGCTCTGTGCGCGAGGCGGGTTTGTTGTTGACTTTTCCTGGGGTGAGGGAAAGCTGATCTCAGCGGGATTGCTCTCGAAATTGGGGAAGAAGTGCAGGGTTCGAACGGGGCATCCTATCCAGGTTTTTCACGACGGCGCAGCGGTGCCTGTCGTTGATATGGCGGATGGTGTCATCGAGTTCGATACACAGAGCGGGCAACGGTACATAATCCGATTGATTGAACACCGTTGACAGGGATCGTCTGCATCAGGTGCTGTCTCGAATGATGTATCAAGATACCAATAAGGCGGGCGATAGTCAGGGACGGGACGAATCCCTGTGAACTGCTCACCATCCTCCCAAAACGACAAATCCCTACCACCCTGTCCTCCGTTCATATGGAGCTTGACTTTTTACATAAAAGCGGGGGGCTGTGTCTAATGCATTGGGTTACCGTCCTTAAGTCCGTCAAGGATAACGACTTGGGGTAGATTATAAGCTTTCCCTAATAGAAGGACAGAATATTTCAAAGGTGTCCTTTATAAAAGGACACATTATTATTATATTAGCATTATGGCACTCCATCCGGTATTAATAGAAAAACTAAACGAGGCAGTTTTTAGGGGCAAAAGCCAATCTTTTACACCTCGTGATGCTAGCCCAAGTTCGACAGTTGTGGGGAAAAAACATTGATTCAGTTTCAAAATCGCAGGGAAAGTGTAAAATTCGGCACTACATTTTGAGCTTCATCTCGAGTCTTTCGGGAGGTCTCAGTTTCAGCTTTTGTAATAAGATT
>CAYGZY010000179.1:0-3480 GCA_964354485.1 uncultured Chlorobiaceae bacterium
ACTCCTCCTTGCATCAAAATCCCTCAATCAGCTTCTCATCAGGTCGGAATACCTGAAACGATTTTCAAGTCAGAGACGGAGGGACATGGAGAAGATCGGTTCGCAGAAAGTGGAGCTGGAATATCAGGATTCTGTCCTGCATAAAAAACTCGATGAACAGAAACAGCTCATAGCGGAAAAGAAACGCGAAGAGGCAAAACTTGCCAATCGGGCAAAAAAGCGAAAGTCGCTCCTTGTCGAAATCCGGCGGGATAAGAAAAATTATCAGAAAGAGCTTGAGCGGAAAAAACAGGATGTGAAGGAGCTGGAAAGACTTATCTCAAAGCTCATCGAGGAAGAATCCGAACGGAAGAAGAAAGACGGAGACACCGAAATACCCGTTGCGGGGAGTTTCGAAGCGAGACGGGGTAAATTACGATGGCCCGTGGATAAAGGAACCCTAACGGCCCGATTCGGCAACCAGGAACATCCCACACTCCGCACGGTAACACAAAATACCGGGATAGATATTTCTGTCACACCCGGAACCAGCGTCCGCGCAATCGCCGACGGCGAGGTCTCGAAAATCCATTGGCTTCCGTCATACGGCAATCTAGTCATTCTCAATCACCGGAACGGTTTCAGAACTGTATACGCGCATCTCTCAGAAATCGATGTAGATGAAGGAATGAAAATCACGGAGGGAGATTCGATTGGGAAAACAGGCGAATCGCTCGGCGGTTCCATCCTACACTTTGAACTGTATAAGGATCGCGAAAAACTCGATCCGGAAAAGTGGCTGAAACCGAAAGGACTCATACAACGGTGATGCTTGCATGACTGGTTTCCGCAGAAAGCAGATTCTCATCGGGTGCATTGCAGTGGTATGCGCACTCGCCGTTGGTTTACTTGCATCGGACTTATTTCATGCTCTGGATAACACCATCCTGACTCTCATGAACCGTATGCGGGGAGAATCCATGGTAGATTCTTCTATTGCTGTCGTCTATTTTAATAACAACGATATCGAATCGCTCGGCGGGTATCCGCTCAAGCGAAGCTATTATGCGCTTGTAGTGAAGGCACTGAAGGATTTGGAAGTCGGTGCAATCGGCATCGATGTTGGATTCAGCCAGCCCGATGAAAGATATCCCGAGTATGACAATCTCCTGCGAGCGGTCATGGATGGATGCATAGGTGTTGTACTCGGAGGGTATTTCCGAAAAATCGATGAAATCGCCGAGACAGAAAATATGGATAGCACTCTTGACGAGTCGCTTTTTTATGGGATTGGTAACGACCACTGGTTGAGAGGAAGCGAGACTCACTTTCCCTTTTTACAACTGAGAGTTAAGGCAAATTCGATCGGTCATACGAATTTCAGCGACAACACATCGATGCCTGTTTTTGTGAAGTACAGAAACGGTTGGATGCCGTCTTTTGCCTTCGAGGTGCTCCGATTAGGACTGAGGACCTACAGGCCGTCTGTTTACAACTTGAATAACATCATCGTTTTTGATCATACCGAACCACCTCTGAAAATTCCTCTGCAGACTAATGGTTCGGTCGAAATTAACTTTACCGGCGGGAAAAAAGCACTTAATATGTACTCGGCAGTTGATGTGCTGAAAATGTATGATGAAGTAAAAAAGGGGGAGTACTCCGGAAATGAGAAAGATCTGTGGAAAGGCAAATTCGTTCTTGTCGGTATTATCGCTGAGGGAAGGAGTACCTTTATAGAGACGCCCTTCGGGAATGACTTTCCATCCATCGGCATGCACGCAATGTTTATCCACAATGCCCTCCGGGGGATCTTCATCACGAGGATATCCGGTGGTTATATATATGGTATTTCGTTAGTTCTGGGAATTATCTCAGTTTTTCTTTTTTCCCTGAGAAGGGATATCGTTGGTTTGCTGGGGGTATGTTGCATCGTGCTCGGACTCGTAATTGTTGCATACCTCCTTTTTGTATTCGGATCGTTTGTTCTACCGATTGCTTGCCAGATATTCACAGTAATGTGCGTCGGGATTACTCTCTGGGTATATAAGCACCGTTTTATCCGGGGCGAGGTCGAAGTATTGACCAGAGAGAAAGTCCGTGTGGAAGAAGTCCTCCGCCAGAAGGAAAAGACACTGTTATCGCTTGAGGAGGAACTAAGAAGAGTAAGGGAACACAAGGCGGAAGGGAATCAGGATACTCTTGAAATGGAGATAGAGCGTTATCAGAAGGAGATCGATCGGCTGAGGGAAGAAGCCGGTGATCTTCAAAAAGCTGAATCCAATGAATTAGCGAAGAGCGGCGAGAAACGAGTAATGGAAGGGATTGTATACTGCAGCGGCGGACCGATGGAGCAGGTTGTAACCATGGTGAAGACCGTTGCCGACAGTGATGCCACGGTCCTACTTCTGGGCGATAGTGGTACGGGGAAAGAGCTTGTTGCTCATGCGCTTCACAACTACTCTCGCCGGAGGGAGCATGCTTTTGTTGCCGTCAACTGCGGCGCGCTGACGGAGACCCTGCTGGAAAGCGAGCTCTTCGGTCATGAGAAGGGCGCCTTTACGGGCGCGGTGAAGGAACGCGAGGGGAGGTTCGATCTGGCAAATAAGGGCACGATATTCCTTGATGAAATCGGCGATACGAGTGAAGCGTTCCAGGTTAAACTGCTTCGTGTACTGCAGGATGGCACATTCGAACGCGTGGGCGGCAATCATATGCGCAAGGTGGACGTACGCGTGATCGCAGCCACCAATCGGAACCTTCACAAGGCAGTGAAGGAAAAGAATTTCCGCGAAGATCTGTTCTACCGGCTCAACGTTATCTCCATAGAAATACCTCCACTCAGGGAGCGGCAGGACGATCTGACTTTCCTCGTTGAACATTTTCTTAATCTGGGAAGTCATGGGATGACGTGCAGTATAAGTGTACTGGATGCCTTTCGTCAATATGTATGGAGAGGCAACGTGCGGGAGCTCCACAGTGTTATAAAGCGGGCTGTATTACTGGCACGCGCAGACGGGCGCACAATGCTGAGGGTGAAGGATTTACCCGACATTCTCTCCAACCGACAGGGGAATTCGGAAGATTTGGAGGAACAGATCATTTCAGCGCTCCGTGTGAAGAAGTTTTCACGGAGCGCAATTTCAGAAACAGCTGAAATACTCGGCGGATTGAACAGAGGTACGGTCGCAGAGTATTTCCGCGGCTACTGTTTTAAAATGATTTCCGAATCAAATATGAATCTTAATACCGCAGTGGAAAAAATTACCGGGGATAATGATTCAAATATAAACAAAAAAGTTGAACGTAAACTGAGAGAATATCTGTTCAACGCTACGGAACTAGTTGATCAATCGGTTCCCCTGGAGGACGTACTCTCACGTTCCAAACCGAAGTATAAAAATCTGCCTCAGCGTTACCACACATACCTTGATCAAATCATCACCGCAGCTTACGAAGGCAAACTAAGCGCATAGCGTGGTTCTTACCTGAACATGCAGG